>JBJTCG010000093.1:0-4341 GCA_046091725.1 Flavobacteriales bacterium
ATCAAATTCATCGGTGCGCTAACAGACCAAATTGCCGGAATGTGTGACAAATAAACAGCTAAAGCAACTATGATCGCGGCGGGTGTCCCTTGTATTCAGGGTTCAAAAGGCCTACTCAAAGACCTTACTGATGCATTTGCCACAGCCGAAGTGATCAAATATCCTGTCATCCTTAAGGCAACAGCCGGCGGTGGAGGTAAAGGGATGCGAATTGTCTGGACTCCAGATGAAATGGAAGCTGCCTGGGATTCAGCTCGTCAAGAGGCAGGTGCTGCCTTCGGAAACGACGGCATCTACATGGAAAAATTCATTGAAGAGCCTCGCCACATTGAAATCCAAATTGCTGGTGACCAATATGGTAATGCTTGCCATCTTTCAGAGCGCGATTGCTCGATTCAACGTCGTCATCAAAAGCTTGTCGAAGAAACTCCTTCTCCATTCATGACCGACGAACTGCGTGAACGCATGGGTGAGGCAGCAATTAAAGCTGCAAAAGCGGTGAAATATGAAGGTGTTGGAACTGTTGAATTCCTTGTCGACAAAAACCGCGATTTCTATTTCATGGAAATGAATACGCGTATTCAAGTTGAACACACCATTACCGAAGAGGTCATCAACTTTGACCTCATCAAGGAGCAAATTAAAATTGCGGCAGGTGAAAAAATTTCAGGGAAGAATTACTACCCTACCATGCACGCTATTCAGTGTCGTATCAATGCAGAAGATCCATATGCCGATTTTCGACCTAGTCCTGGTAAAATCACTGATTATCATTGTCCGGGTGGCCACGGCGTAAGAATTGATGCACATGTTTATGCTGGTTATTCTATTCCACCACACTACGACTCAATGATTTCAAAATTAATTGTAGTTGCTCAGACAAGAGAAGAAGCCATTTTGAAAATGAAAAGAGCACTGAGCGAATATGTTATTGGCGGCGTTAAAACCACCATACCTTTTCATCAAAAACTAATGGAAAGTCCAGACTTCAACGCTGGTAACTTTACCACCAAGTTCATGGAAACATTTGAATATTAAAAAAGGGCTTCTTCGGAAGCCTTTTTTTTGCGCTAATGGCAACGCTAATGCGCAAAATCCGTTTATGATTTGTTATCTTTAAGCCCACTAAACCTGAACTATACTAACCTATGCGCTTTTGGCTCACGTTTATCTTATTTTTTAGTCTAATTTGGGCCCCACTTCGGGCACAATATTGTACCCCAGCAACTAGCACACTAGCGATAACGCCAACTAGTACCTTACAATATACCCCCTATTATACAACAGGCGTTCCCGCATTTTCATTTATTGGTACAGCCGGTTGTTCTTACACATTCTCAACATGTGGTGAAAGTACAAATGACACATATTTGCGTTTGCATAATGCCGCATTTGCCTTACTTGGTCAGTGGGATGACCAATGTAGTTTGCAATCAACTTTTACTTGGACATGTCCAACAACTGGGACATATTATGTGCATTTATCCCGTTTTGTATGTAATCCACTTACAGCTACTACCCGAATGTCTTACATTTCAAGTTGTCCCAATACGCCCTGTACCAATCCTGTTGTAAATGCCGGGGCCGATGTAACGATTTGCGCTGGAGCATCCACAACCTTAGCTGGAAGTATTACTGCCGGAAGTGGTGGCGGAACTGGATCTGCAGGCCCTTTAACGATCAATATCAATAGTGCTGGTTGGTTAGATTTTACGTCATGGACAATGACCAACGCATCTGGTACTCAAATTGGATTTGGGGGGCCATATGGATTTGGTTCAAATAATACAGTAACCATAGCTAGCCCTGGAGCAGGGCCGTACTCCTTTTTTTTAGAAACACAAGGGGCCATTTTAGATAATACAGCTAATTACTCTATTTCATGCAACGGAACAACTGTAAATTCTGGAACATTAGCACCCGGACTAACAACTACGGTGTCAGTCACAGGCTGCACTGGCTCAACCGGAACACCAACTCCTACTTTTGTATGGACACCGTCAACAGGGCTCAGCGCTACAAATGTCCTTAACCCATTAGCCACACCAAGTGTTACAACTACATACACACTTACGGCTACACAAGGGACATGTGTTGGACAAGATCAAGTAACGGTTTTTGTAAACCCAATACCTTCAGTAACAGGAACTTCTCAAACATTTTGTCCAGGGTCAGCAGTAACCCTAAGCGCCACCGGGACGCCAAGTGGCGGATCTTTTCTATGGAGCCCTGGAGGCCAAACAACAAATACAATTACCGTTAGCCCTACAGCCACTACTGCCTATAATGTTCAATATACAGTCGGAGGTTGCAGCTCAAATAGCACAGTAAATGCTACCCAGATCAATGGCCTTGACTTTGTCAATGTCCAAGCTCCCGGGAATAGCAACATCTGCGAAGGTCAGAGTGTCAATATTTACGGACAAGTTTATGAAGCAGGGCTCACCGAGCCTACCGGACAAGCCGCAGGCATCACAGTTCAATATGCCATAAGTACTGTCAATACAAACCCAGCTACCTGGCCTGCCTCTGCATGGAGCAGCGCAACATATAACCCGCTCTCACTACTCAATCCAAATAATGATGAATACCAAGCCACATTAAGTAATCTTGCTCCAGGCACTTACTATTATGCATTTAGTTACACTTATAATGGTTGTACCGTTTATGGTGGTTACAGTTCAACTGGTGGAGGAACCTGGAACGGCACTACAAATTTGAATGGTGTGCTTGTTGTCAATCCAAATGTTGCTCCTAATTTTTCACCTATTTCAGCTATTTGTGCCGGAAGCTCATTTCCTACATTGCCGACTTCGTCAATCAATAATATCACTGGAACGTGGTCTCCTGCTCCAAATAATTTACAAACCACAACCTATACATTCACACCAACAATCGGGCTTTGTGCATTAACTGCAACCCTAACTGTTGCCGTTAACCCTTTGCCTACTTTAAGTATCACAAACGCTACAAACACTACTGTTTTAACTTGTACGCAAACTTCAATAGCGCTGACAGCTGTTGGAAGTGGCGCATTTGCCTGGGCTAACGGTGTAATTCCTATATCTACAGGTTCATCGCTGAATGTCACTGCACCAGGTACTTATACGCTTGGTATCTTAGACCAGAATGGTTGTACTGCCACAACAAGCGTAACAATAACGCAAAATATTACTGTTCCTACCGCTATTATTACAACTGCTCCAAATACCCAAGTATTGACATGTAGCACGCCATCAATTACCTTGAACGGTGCAGGAGGTGGTACTTATTCTTGGTCTAACGGTGCCTCGACTTTCTCTACATCTAACAGCGCCAATATTACTACTCCAGGCACTTACACGCTTGCCGTGACCGGCACAAATGGTTGTATCGACACCGAAGTCATTAGCATCACACAAAATATTGCGCCTCCAGTTGCTGTAATTCAAAATACTACAGGTTCTAACACCCTCAACTGCAATACAACAGCAATTCTACTCAATGCCAGTGGTGGGGTAAGTTATAGTTGGTCCAACGGAACAACTGTGTTGGGGAGTTCTAGCAACCTTACTGTTACAGCCGCCGGAACCTATACAGTTACTGTAACTGGAGCAAATGGTTGTACTGATACAGAATCCATAACCATCACTTTTCAAGCAAACACCAACCCTGTCTTTAACCAAATTGCCCCTATTTGTGCTGGAGGTAGCTTTGTCTTGCCGACAAATTCCACCAACGGGGTTAATGGATCTTGGAGCCCTGCTGCAAATTTCTTTGCAACTACAACTTATACCTTTACGCCAATAATTGGTTCTTGTGCCAATCCAGTCACAATGACCATAATAGTCAATCCATACCCAGTTATCACTGCTCAAAATGACACCATATGTGCTGGTAGTGTAGGCACCATCACTACGCAAGTAAGCATACCTAATGGTACTTACAGTTGGGCGCCGTTAGTAAACAATTTGGCTACGCTTAGTATTTCACCAAGCTTTACCAACTCATATCAAGTAATATATAATGTTGCTGGGTGCACAGACACCGCTTTTGCAAGTATTATTGTCAAACCAGTTCCTGTAGTTAACACTCAAAACGCTAGCATTTGCGCAGGACAAAGCGGTACTATATCTGCCACTGCCAATTTAGCAAATGGCAGTTTCCTTTGGTCTAATGGTAGTACCAACCCGAATCAAACCCTTAGTCCAGTAGCTACTACAAACTATACCGTCGTTTATACTTTAGATGGTTGTAGTTCCATTCCTGCAACAGCCACAATAACTGTTCTTCCGGTTCCAACAAATAGTGTAAAAAACACTCTATTTGGTTGTGCTCGCAGGCGCTGCCGACCAACATGTA
>JBJTCG010000094.1:0-5127 GCA_046091725.1 Flavobacteriales bacterium
GTTTCAATACCGTTGGAAAAAACGCAGCATTGATGCACGCCAGCGACAAATTAAAATCAATGCTACGCTTGAAATTGCAATTGAAGCGGATTTAGAAGTCCGTTTTCAGCCTTATCAATTTTCAAAAATCACACAAAAGGCTCAGACAGTGCACATCATTGGGGCCGGCCCCGCCGGACTCTTTGCCGCGCTGCAAGCCATCTTAGTTGGTATCAAGCCAATCATTTATGAGCGTGGCAAAGATGTCAGGGCGCGCCGACGCGACCTCGCCAAACTGACCAAAGACCACCTGCTTAACCCTGAGTCCAATTATTGTTTTGGCGAAGGCGGGGCCGGGACCTACTCAGACGGTAAACTTTATACCCGCTCTAAAAAACGTGGAGATGTCCAAAAGGTCCTTGAATTACTTGTTCAATTTGGTGCCAAAGAAGACATCCTCATCGATGCGCATCCTCATATTGGCACCAATAAATTGCCACAACTGATCGAAGCCATCAGAGCGCAAATTATTGCGGCAGGCGGAGAAATTCATTTTGAAAACAAACTAACCAATATCAGCTTAGCTAATCAGCAGATTTCCCACATTGAAATCAATCAACGTGACCTGATTGCCGTCGATAAACTTATTTTGGCCACCGGACATTCTGCCCGAGACATTTTTTATTTATTACGGGACAAACAAATCTTACTGAAGCCCAAAGCCTTTGCGCTAGGCGTCAGGGTTGAGCACACACAGGCATACATCGATGGCATACAGTACCACGGCAGACTCAACGATGCCTACTTACCTCCTGCCTCATACAGCTTGGTTACACAAGTGGACAACCGCGGTGTATATTCATTCTGTATGTGCCCAGGAGGGATCATTGCACCCTGCGCCACCGACGGGCAAGAAGTTGTTACAAACGGTTGGTCTCCTTCCAAGAGAAATAACATATACTCCAACTCTGGCATCGTAGTAGGAATCGAGCCTACAGATTTTTCAAACTCCTCAGCCCCTTTCGTTTGTCTTGATTTTCAAAAAGAAATAGAGAAACGCTGTTGGGAAGCAGCCGGAAAAACACAAAATGTTCCTGCTCAATGCCTTCAAGACTTCGTAGACGGCAAATTAAGTCAAATTTTTCCGAGATCTTCGTATCAGCCGGGAATTACAAGCGTCAATTTAAAAGAGATTTTCCCGAAATTCGTTTACGATAGGCTTAGAAAAGCTTTCATTGATTTCAATCAAAAAATGCCTGGCTTTTTAACCAACGATGCTGTAGTTCACGCCCCAGAATCCCGCACTTCCTCTCCAGTTCTCATTCCAAGAGATCCGCTTACATTTCAGCATATTCAGATCAGTAATCTCTACCCTATTGCAGAAGGGGCTGGCTATGCTGGAGGCATTGTTTCAGCAGCCATTGATGGCATCAATTGCCTTGAAAAAATTGCTTTAGAAAAATAAAGCGCTTACATTTACTTTTATAAAACATGAATATGAAAACACTGATTTTCAGCGCTTTTACTATTTTATTCAGCGTTAATACATTTGCACAATTAGATACGCTGTTTTGGTTTGTAGCACCTGAAGTTGCGCAAAGTCATGGAGACAGACCGATCGTCTTTCGATTTGCTTCATTGAATACCCCTGCAACAGTTAATATTACACAACCTGCAAACCCTGCATTCCCAACTCAAATTATTAATCTTGCTGCTAATGACGCCCAGACACTCAATTTAACAAACTGGATAGACATCATTGAGAACAAACCAGCAAATACTGTACTTCCATATGGTTTTAAAATCAGTGCGACGGCACCAATTATGGCCTATTATGAAGTGACGCCAACTTGCAACTGTAACCCGGACATTTTTGCACTCAAAGGAAAGAATTCATTAGGGACTCAATTTGTGATTCCCGCTCAGAATTACTTGAATAATGCTTCCTATGCCCGTTCTGGATTCAATATCATTGCAACAGAAAATAATACGGTTATAACAATCATACCCAAGCAAGATATCGTTGGGCATTTAGCAAATATTCCATTCACTATTAACTTGCAGAAAGGTCAAACATTCGGAGCTGAGGCTGTCAGCACATTGGCTAATCTGCATTTAAGCGGATCAACCGTAACTAGTAATTTACCTGTAGCAATTACTTTGCATGATGATTCCATGAGTGGTGCGCCATATGGCGGTTGCGCAGACTTAATGGGAGACCAACTGATTCCTAATCAGGTAATTGGAACTGATTACATTGTTCTCAAAGGTTACTTAAATGGACCCGACAAAATTTATGTTGTCGCCGTACAAAACAATACGCAAATAACAATAGATGGCATACCTACAGCAACCATCAATGCCAATGCCACTTACGTGCATACCCTCAGTAACCCAACAGTGCTTATTCAAACCTCCGTACCTGCGCATCTATTACACACAACTGGCTTTGGTTGTGAAGTCGGTGGAGCTGTATTGCCATCTATAGTTTGTACAGGTTCAAATACGGTAGCCTTTGTTCGATCTACAAATGAATTTTTTGCATTGAATATTCTTGTGCCCACAGGAGGAGAAAACACTTTTACATTTAATGGAAATACGGGCATCATCAATCCGAGCATGTTCAATTTTGTACCCGGAACAAATAATGCATGGAAATATGCACAAATAAATGCATCGAGCTTTGTTGGTGTACAAACTTCATCTCGAATTGACAATCCAAACTTTAAGTTTCATCTTGGTGTAGTTCATGGTGGTTCAAGTTCTGGTTGTCGCTATGGCTATTTTAGTGATTTTGCTGCTGCACAATATCAGATCAACGTAAACGACGAATCTTTCTGTGTAGGCGAAACCATTCAACTCAGCACAAATACTTTAACTGGTGCAACTTATAATTGGAGTGGTCCAAATAATTTTAGTTTCGTAGGTTCTCAGTATCAAATTAATCAAGCACAGTTATCCGATGCTGGTACTTATATTGTATCCGGATACTTACCAGGTACTTGTCAAATTCAAGCGGATACCATACAATTGGCAGTTTATGCGAATCCTGCTGCACCAACGATTCAAACAAATGCACCGATTTGTAATGGAGATACTGTATTGTTTTGGACAAATGATGCCATCAATTCCTTGCACTGGAATTACAACAATACATCTTCCACACTTGATACACTCAGTATTTACGAACAAATTGGAAGTTTCAGTTGCTCCTTGCAGGTTGAAAGTCCTCAGGGATGTTTTTCACCATGGAGTATAATGCCATTTGATGTTTACGATCATCCACAAGTTCAGTACAATGGGCCGCTATCCATTTGTGGTCCTCAAATTACTTTTACACAAAACGCAACAGGCGTACTTCAAGATCCAATAGCCAATTATAATTGGTATACCAGCATTGGTCAGTTATTAGGATCTGGCATCAATTTCAATTACAATCAACAAAGCAATAATAGTTCTCAAGAATTTTTTATTGTAGAAACCGTGAGTCAGTTAGGCTGTATTGGATTAGACACTTTTAATATTATTTTCAATGCCTTTCCACAAGCAAATTTCTCTGCTCAAGCGCTTTGTGATGGCCTCACTATTAATCTCACAAATACAAGTTCTTGGCAAGGAACACCTTACCCTGGAACTACTCTTTCACAAATTTTCTTACCCGGTGACGGACAACAACTCAATCAGTTACCGAGTACTTATTCTTATTCTACTTCTGGAAACTTTGATGCAACGCTCATATTAACGAGTTCGGCTAATTGCGCTGATACAATTTCTCTACCGATACAACTCATTGCCGTTCCCGTCATTTCAATTAGCGCTGATGATACTTGCGGACAAATCTTGCAATTATATGCTGATATCAATGCGCAAAACAATCAGATTCAGAGTGCATTTTGGACAATTAATGATTCAATTTATTTGGGCAATCCCCTTAGTACGCATATCGAAGATGCAGGATTACAGCAATACAGCTATCAAATTACGCTTTCCAATGGTTGTAGTTATTCTTCAAATGGCTCATTGAATATGCTTCCTTCAATTACACTTAATGACATCATTTTTCCGAATATCATTTCTACTTCAAGTCTAGTTGATAATGATAAATGGGTTATTGATCCCTTGTTCGAAAATTGCGCAACCTTCGATTTAGTAATTGTGAATAGATGGGGACAGGAAGTTTTCAAAAGCAATAAAGCAGGGCAAGCGTTTGAAGGTAAAAACCTCGATGGTGAAATGCTGCCAGAAGGCATCTATTTTTATCTTTTTACTTCAGGACAAGAGAAAAGACAAGGTTTTATACACATCAAGCACTAAAGAAGCACTAACTTTGCTTTATGCAAAGAGTGGTAGTTGGTCTTTCTGGCGGAGTTGATTCTAGTGTAACTGCATATTTATTGCAGCAACAAGGTTACGAAGTCATTGGCATGTTTATGCGCAATTGGCATGACGAAAGCGTTACCCTATCAGACGAATGCCCCTGGATCGATGATTCCAATGACGCTTTACTTATTGCCCAACAGCTAGGTATTCCGTTTCAAGTCATCGATTTATCTGAACAATACAAAGAACGCATCGTCAATTACATGTTCAAAGAGTACGAGGCCGGGAGAACGCCCAACCCAGATGTGCTATGTAACCGTGAAATTAAATTCGATGTCTTTCTGAACGCCGCACTTGAACTTGGTGCCGATTTTGTTGCCACCGGGCATTACTGCCAAAAAAAAGCCAACCCCGACGGCACTTTTAGCCTCCTCGCCGGTGCAGACCCAAACAAAGATCAATCTTATTTTTTATGTCAATTAAGTCAGGCCCAGTTAGCCAAGGCGCTTTTCCCGATTGGCCATTTACAAAAGGCTGAAGTACGCGCTATTGCCGAAGAACAAGGATTGGTAACCGCTAACAAAAAAGATTCGCAGGGTCTTTGCTTTGTTGGTAAAATTGCACTCCCCACCTTTTTGCAACAACAATTAGCTCCCAAAGTAGGGCCAATCATTGAAGTTGACCCGACACTTGCTGAATTCAAAGCATACCAAGATTTATAACCTTCACAAGAAAACATTGAACTTCTTGCCAAGTCTTTTGAGTATCAACCCTCTGATGGCAAACAAGTTACAACACACCAAGGCGCACATTATTACACAATTGGGC
>JBJTCG010000095.1:0-2901 GCA_046091725.1 Flavobacteriales bacterium
GTTGCATATTATTCAAGGTGCTCAAAAAGAGAAAGAATATTTTCAGAACAACCATTTGTGTTTCAGTACAGATGATGTTGTATCATTCAGCAAGAAATTAGATGAACATAAAATTGCTTGGTACAGTGCAAGAGGAGAAGCGTTCAAAATGACCAATCGTGTTGACGGGGTACACCAAGTTTTTCTCAAAGATCCCGATGGGTATTGGATAGAAGTGAATGATGCGAGATAGTAAGTAAATAAAAATTTATATGCAAATGAGAAAATATTTATTCGTTTCACTGTTATTGACGTTTGTTCATGCAGTTAAAGCACAGGATACGTCTTGGAATGGTTATCGTATAAGTTACGTAGGTAAAAAGTCAATCAGTAAAAAAATGGATGGTAATCAAAATGCTAAATTGTTGATTGAAAATGTAGGCAACGATGCAGCAGCACCTTTATATTTTGATTTATTCATCGAAGGGTTTACTGCTCCAAATGCACAAAGAAATTTACATGGAGAATTTGGTTGGGCTACATTTCCAAATGGTGGGGCACTTAAGGTTGCCAAGGGTAAACAGACATATGCTCAATGTTGGACTCAAGGTGCATATGAAAGCAGAATGGATAATATCCCACCCGCCTCTGGAGCAACAAAAACATATGTTATTCACTTTTTATTTTCTGAAAATCAAGGTGCCCTTCAGGGACCTTATCCTAAAAATACAACAACAGTATTGGACTTACCTGTGCGCATAAGTTTTATCAATGATACGGTACCATTGTACAATTCTGGCGAAAAAGCTCTACGACTCTCAGTGTCTGCAAAATCTGGTGGCGACTTTTACATGGAGTTGTTTACCGAAGCATCTGCTGTACAACAAACAAATATTTTTCAGCCTACTGTTGTTCAACGTGGTGATAGCAGCAAGCCCTATTTATTTGATTTTAAGCTGGCATTAAGAAATGATTGGTTTGTAAAAATTCGTAAACAAGGTTATAAATCAGAGTATTTTAAAATTGATACATCTAAGTCGGTTAATACCATTTCCCTATCAGAGGAGAGAATTAGTAATTCACCTTATACAGCCAAATTGATGAAATCAATAAAAACACCTACAGGTTTTTGGCGGGGAGCGGTATCAGAGCAAACAAAAACATTTGTTTGTATACCTGGTCAGGAGAATTGGGCCGGAACGTCCTCTCAAAAGACATCCAGTAAAGTTTATAAATTCGACTTTGATGGAAATCTTAAATGGGAAAAAGTTATAGGCTGGGAGGCATGGGGAGGTGATATGACAGTGGACGGCAAGTACGTGGCTGTTGCAAGCAATGGTGCTACAGTCCCAACTACCCTCAATGGTAACAAGGGAGGTGATTTTATTGCAATTCTAAATGGGTCAGATGGCAGTGTCTATGATACTATTGTTTCAGGCATTCAAAGTCGAAATGTAAAGTTTTCATCAGATGGAAAGTATCTTGCCATTGGAGTTCAGTCTGGGGTATTTCATGTTTATGAAGTTGCAAGTAAAAAATTGATTCAAACTGGAACTGGATTGACATCTTATGGACAAAATCGTGAGTTGGAGTGGATCGATAATGATGCAGCAATAGTCATCAGTACAGGTGACGGAAATTTGAGAAAATATACTTTTTCAAGCGACAAGAAATCTTCTACACTCACATGGACTGCCTACACCGGTGGATGGGGCTTCATCAACGGATTAACTGTAAGCAAAAATGGAAAATACATTGGAACCGGTACAAAATCAAAAGATCAAACTGTCATTGATGCAACGACCGGTGAGATACTTTGGACTAAATTCACTGGAAACTTTGATGTTGCATTTACTCCAGACCACAATCGATTTGCAACTTTTGGTGGATATATTTACAAAACCGATAATGGTAATTTTTTAGGTCATACTGGAAGAGGAGGGGTCGCTTATTTTTCACCAGATGGTAAATATTTAATGCAAGCCGATCGTGTTCAGTTAAACAATGGAATTTTTGGCGATAACGCAGTCACCATCATGAATGAAATTGGAGATAAACTTAATGATGCAAATGGTAAGGCGAATTATTATGACAGCACTGATTTGACTAAAACCGGTGGTGAGCAAGCACAATGGGCCTATTGGTCTGATGATGGTACTAGAATCTTTGTATTAAGCCGTGATATGGATCTGACTGAGGAGGTAGGAATCAGTATCTTCAGTCTTGAGAGATGTTCGGCCGTGCCACCGAGTATTTCTGATGTTTCATTGTGTGTAGGAGCAGCAAGCAGTCCAATTAATATTTCTGCATCCTCAGGAAACATTATACGTTGGTATGGTACCTCTGCAGTAGGAGGAACTGCAACAACAACCGCTCCATCACCTAGTACAACCACTGCTGGTAAAACAATATATTACCTTAGTCAGTATAATGAGACACAAAAATGCGAGAGCGATCGTATTCCTTTGACTGTGAATGTATTTTCTGTGCTTTCCAAACCAACTGTCTTTGGAGCTGCCAACATTTGTACGGGTGAAACTGTTACACTGTCATCATCTGCATCCTCCGGTAACGCATGGTACTTGAACGGAACACTGCTCACTGATTCTACACGAGATAAATTAGCTGTGAAGGCCACAGGAAGTTACAATGTAAAAGTTATTGCCAATGGCTGTTCTAGTCCGCTCAGTGATACTGCCAAGATCACTGTAAATGTCATACCGGCTAAACCTGTTATATCAGGGGCATCTGTTGTTTGTTCAGGTTCGAGTTTAATGCTTAGCTCTTCTGCGACAACAGGTAATCAGTGGTATTTAAATGGAACTGCCATCAAAGATTCCACCAGAGATAAATTGGTTATTGCTGCTGCAGGAAGTTATACGGTGAAGTCAACTGTCAACAATTGTGCGAGTCCACTGAGTG
>JBJTCG010000096.1:0-8021 GCA_046091725.1 Flavobacteriales bacterium
CTATCTGAAATGGTATGCAAAAAACGGGTTTTGATGCTATTGCTGGCATAAAATTCCTTGTAACAGTCTTTGTTTTTGTACTCCACCCTACTTTTCAAGTTGCCATTTGGATAATAGAGCTCTTGTAATTGTTTGAAAAAACCATCTGAGCGCGTCTCGGCAATATAGACACTTTCCAAAACTAACTTTGGGTACCAACGTTTTACTTCTTTATAGCTATTTGAACCCTGTCCTCTTTGAATTTCTAAGCGTTGCCATTCGCCGTTGGGGTAAAACTCAACCAGGGAGGTATCTTGACCTTTGCGAAAATCGCGGCGCCAATGCAGTTGCCCGTCATTGTACCACCACGTTTCAACACCTTTGGAACGGTCAAGGAGTTGAATGTCAACGTCGTGGGTCTGAATACCTGTGGCCGTCCATTCGCGCAAGTAGCCGTTGGCTCCTTCATCCAAGACCTGCTCCAAGGTTAGCTGGCCGTTTTCTGCCCATTCTTTTTTATTGGGTTCAAAAGGATGTGCCGTATTCAAATCATATTGATACCAGTAGGCTTGTTGGCCATTGGCATGCCAACCTTTCCATTCACCTACAGGCACATCGTTTTGATACTGACGCTCTGTTTGTATTTTTCCGTCTGGATAATAACTTTTAAAGCCACCATATAAAGCGCCATCCTTGTAGTTGCCTTTTGCTTTGAGCTTGCCGTTTTCGTAATAAGTTAATACTGGGCCATTCAAAGAACGGTGCTCGTAGTTTCCATCATTAATAAACTGATGCTGCTTGACTTCCATGAGTTGCCCACCGTCGTAATAGGTCATTTCAGCACCTATAGGCACCATCAAATATGTATAACCATCTTCATCAATGGTATGTGGTGGGTGCATGCTTTTGTCAGATTCATTGAGCTCGCTAAAACGAATCCATGCGTAAGACCGTTCAAAACGCTTTTGCCCTTTTAAGCCGTATTCTATGGATATTAAACAGCGTCGTCCTACCCTATTCAAATAAAAAATATTGTGGGTTTGGAGTGGTCCGTTTTCGTAGTATACTTTTTGATCGATGAGGATTGAATCGTTGTCCCAGCTGGAAAATGTTGTCCTCACCCTCGGATTGCCTTCAAAAGAATTGAGGGTTTCTTCGGTTAATCTTCCCGAGACAAAAGTGCGTCGTTCGTATATTTTACTCTGATTCAAAATCTGACAAACACCTTCACGCGGTGTTTTCAAATCATCTTCATAATAGGTTGAAAATAAATAATGTCCACCCTTTTTATTTTGCGACTTGAATTCACAGTTGTCTTGGGCAAATAAAGGTGTGCCTTTTAAAAAGAGAAAAACAAGAAAAATTAGCTTGTAGGAATTTCCCATGATACAAATTACGTCTAAAGATCTCAATTCTAACCAGGATAGAAATAAATTTATCTTTAGACCTACTTTTTTCAGAACAAAAAATCAATTTCGATTATTTCTCAGCTCGAACTTGAAGTTTTTTAGTGATGGTGTGTTGGTCATTGAATATCAACTGAATAGTGTACGTTCCAGGCTGTAAGCCCAGCTCTTTTAGATCAATTGTTTTTTTAGCCTTCTTGATTTTTTCGTAATATACTTCATGTACTAATTTACCATTGGTATCCAAAATAAAACATTCTACATTGGCTTTTTGCCCAAGATCGAAATCAAGATAAGCCACCTCTTTTGTCGGATTTGGATTAAGCGTCACATTGAAATCGATAGTTTCAGATATAACTTCAATTGACGATGTGGTAGCGCGTTTCAACCAAACCTCATAAATAACCGCATTGGCATCTGTTACCCCCGTATTATTGTTGGTGAAAGGGTTCAAGGTCGGGCTTTTGATACCGCCGATTACATGACCAATTAAAATAGAATCGCCTGTCAAGGCCGCTAAGTCAATGATGTCTTGTGCGTAAAAGGGTATATTATCATCGGCTACAAATTCGGCACTTGCGCCGAGCAATGCGGGCATTTCTGTAGCCATAACATATTCGTGATAAACGGAGTCAGAACCTTGTGACAACAAACTAATTGTTTTCACAAAAGGTACGTTTGGGTCATTGATTAAAGTGCCATTTTGGTAATAATATTGGCTCAATCCGCCTAAAAAAAGATGATTCATGATGCCTGTCGCTGAGTCAAAAGCACTGAATTTACTTGAATGGTAATTGCTCAAGTATTGACTAAACCCATTTACTGCGTTATGTCCATTGGCTTTAATCTCTACAGGATATAAAAAAGGTAAATCGGCATTGATTTGAAAAACGCCAGATGAGATGAGATAGCCTAATTCTCCATTAGGATAAATATGTGGCAACAAATTGTAATCTCTGCGATGTAAATTAACTTGATCGGAGATTTCTTGGTAATTGAGCACTGCTAAAGGCTGACCCCAAGGCGTCAATTCAAATTTTTTGAGACCATCTGTGTAGGTTTGCACAAAAGTTGGATTGTTCATAGGGTTGTAGCGGCCATCAAAACGGTGTCCACCCACTAAATAATACTGAGAACCGATCTTTCCAATATTTCCACCAGTTACTGCAAAGTGCTCATCCTGAATTTGCTTGAAATAAGGAGCTACAGGCTGATTATCAATGATTGCTTGAATGAGCCCATCAAGCTTTATTGTAGTTAGGTAAGGGAAAGTAATGTGATCATTTGCAGAATTACTATAGGCATAACCACCTGTAAGAATCAAGGTGTTGCCATCTTGATAAAAATTCATGTTCGTACTTTGCAATTGCTCTTGCAAGGAGGTGGAGAGTTCTGTCAATGAACGACTCCAAGATTGCTTGCTTATTAAATCTAGCACCTGCAATTGTTGATTGTTTTGACTTGCTGGAAAAGCATTAAATGGTTGCCTTGCATGAATGCCATCTGGGCGACCACCAACAAGCAGTACCTTACCATTTTGCTGCCCCCATGCAAAAGAGTGCAAACCATTAAAGCCTGTGATGGAATCTGCTTTGAGTACTACTTCAAATGGAAAGTTTCCTGTTTGCGCAGAAAAAATAAATGGAATTAAATAAGATGTAGCAATAAAAATTAAAGGTCTTTTAATTCTTAAAATATGCTTTTTAATAGTCATTATTTTAACTTCCAATTTAAAATCATTTTGAAAATTCACTCATCAGTGTCCAGAAGCTCCGGGGAAGACTAATTCCTTCACGATGATGTATATTCCCATAACCAGAACGAACCAACCAAATCCTTTTTTAAGCGCTGCTCCATCTATTTTTTTAGACAATTGGTTCCCTATAAAAATTCCGAAGATGGCTAAGGTTGTTACTATGCCCAAAAGCGTCCAATCTACCTTACTTGAATTTTCCAAGACGTCACCCATGAAGCCAATTAATGATTTTGCTGCTATGATCAACAAACTTGTGCCTACTGCTTGCTTCATCGGGAGTTTAGATAGCATAACTAATGCTGGTATGATAAGAAAACCTCCACCTGCCCCCACTAAACCGGTCAAGACACCAACAACACTGCCTTCCAATAAAATCATTGGATAATTAAAAACGCGTGGTGCAGTATTATCCAACTCCTCTTTTTTCTGATCTTTGATCATGGAAACTGAAGCTGCCACCATCAAAATAGCAAACAACAACATCATTGCCAATGCTTTGGTAAAGGGCAAGTCTCCTACGGAAAACAAGGTATCCGGAATGGCTGGTACCAACACTTTTCTTGTTAGAAAAACCGCTATTATGGAAGGGATACCAAAAACAATAGCCGTTTTGAGGTCAATCATGCCTGCTTTGTATTTAGGGAAAGTTCCAACCAAGCTACTCAAACCAACAATAAACAGCGAATACGCTGTGGCAAGTACAGGATCTACGTTGAATAAGTAAACCAAAACAGGCACAGTTAATATGGAACCACCTCCTCCAATGAGACCAAGTGATATTCCGATAGATGTGCTGGCAAATAAGCCAATAATTGTCAATAGGTCAAAGGTCATGTTTAATAACCTCTTTAAAGTTTCATCACTTTACTTTGACAAATAAAGTCTGTTCTTGGAATTTCTGTTTTAGAAATGGCGCCAAAACCACCTTCAATTTCCGTGAAATTGCGGTATCCGCGGGCTTGTAAAATGGATGCTGCAATCATACTACGGTAGCCACCTGCACAGTGCATAAAAAAGTGTTGATCTGGCTGAATGTCTTTGGTCCAGTCATTTATGTAAGCAAGCGGTTTGCTATAGGCATCTTCAACGTGCTCAGCTTCGTATTCGCTTTCTTTACGTACATCGATGACCATAGATTTGCCAGCCTCGAAGCGATTTGCAAATTCATCTGCTGAAATACGCTCAATTTGATCCATTTCTTTACCCGCAGATTTCCAAGCCTCAAAGCCACCATCTAAATAACCCAATACACCATCAAAACCAACACGGCTCAGACGTGTAATGACTTCTTCCTCCATGCCAGGCTCTGTTACTAATACAATTTCTTGTTTGACATCGCCAATAAGCGCGCCTACCCAAGGTGCAAAATCACCTTTGATACCGATATTTATGGATTGTGGAATGAAACCTTGATGGAAATCAGCGGCCAAACGCGTATCTAAAATCATAGCACCTGTAGATTCAACCAAAGTTTCAAATGCTGTCGGGCTTAAAGCCGAAAGCGCACGTTTCTTAACATCTTCAAAACGGTCATATCCTTTTTTATTCATGGCCACATTGAAACCGAAATAAGCTGGCGGAGGTAATAAACCATCGGTTACGGCCGCAATAAATGTTTCTTTGTTTGGTTGATTCAAGGCATAATTCATTTTCTTTTGATTACCCAAGGTATCCACCGTTTCTTTCATCATATTTTTACCACATGCCGAACCTGCTCCGTGAGCTGGATACACAGTGATGTCATCTGCCAAAGGCATAATTTTCGTCATGAGTGACTCATAAAGCAAACCAGCCAATTGTTCTTGGGTCATGTCTGCGGCTTTTTGCGCTAAATCAGGACGCCCGACATCGCCAAGGAAAAGTGTATCTCCAGAAAAAATTGCTTCTTCTTTACCCGCTTCATTGATCAGCAAGTACGTTGTGCTTTCCATCGTGTGCCCTGGTGTGTGCAACACTTTGATTTTGATGTCTCCAATTTCAAATACCTGAGCATCCTCAGCAATAATGGCCTCGAATTCGGGCTTGGCTGTAGGGCCATATACAATTGGGGCAGCCGTTTGCGCACTTAAATCGAGATGACCGGAAACGAAGTCAGCATGAAAATGCGTTTCGAATATATATTTCAGTTGAACACCATCGGCGGAAAGGCGATCTAGGTAAGGTTGAATTTCTCGTAGCGGATCAATGATGAACGCTTCGTTGTTGCTAACCACATAGTAAGCGCCTTGCGCTAGGCAGCCTGTGTATATCTGTTCGATTTTCATTTTGATGCTCTTATTTTACAAATTTAATCATACAAAATTAGAATATATTGAAAAATCCAACGGTGACCTGAGTTACTTCAAGACCTAATTTTTATCAGTTTTTTTTTTAAAATAACAAAAAAAAGACCCCCTATCGGAGGTCTTGTCTTGGAATGTTTTATTCTTTGCCGAGCATTTCGCTTTTCAAGCTTTCTTGTACTGGTGGCGTACCCAACCAAATAGAGAACAATGCCTTTTTAAACTCAAGACCCGGAATGGTGCCTTTTACAGTGCCATTTTTAGTAACGCGCACACCTTTTCCTGGTAGATAATCTAAATTGATTTTGTCTCCTTCTTTAATTGGCTCATTGAAAAAAGCCACGAATTTTTTAATTTCTTCCTTGGTAGCTTTGCCATGAGTAGCGTTTGCAAAACCTTCGTTGACAGATTCAATGAAACGCTCACGGGTTACACTATTGGAAATGATCTTGATGTGAATGGCCATTTCAGTATCGTTGTAAATGACTTTTCCTGCTTCATTGGTTTTTTTAGTAAAGTAAAATGCTGACACATAGAGTTAAAACCAAAATTTTAAACGCAGGACAGCACCATTAATTAAAAGGCTTTCACCATCAAGTTTTAAATCTGTGTAAAAGCTTACACCATGGTATTTTTTAGTTTGTGCTGTAGTTGAACCAAGAAAACCGAAGGTGAGCAGAACGAGTAGGCTTAGTTTTTTCATAATCTCAATTTATTTTGTTTATAAACGTAATTTATACGAATATAAGCAAACACTTCTAATCTAGCCAAAAATCAGGATTTTCATTTTCCTGGATCAACTTTTGCCAATTGTAATTGGGGTCAATGGCATCGAATAAAATGGCCTTGTATTCACCTTCTGAAATTTCATAGCGCAAAACTTCTTCGCCGGTGTAGTCTTCAATTGCTTCTAGCAGTGCAATTTCATCCTGACTACAAAACGATAACGCTTGCCCGAGTGCCGTACCCCTACCTGTGCGGCCGCAACGGTGCACATAGTTCTCAGGATTTTCTGGAAGGTCGTAGTTGATGACATACTCCATGTTAGGAATATCGATACCTCTTGCCGCAACATCAGTTGTAATGAGCACTTTGTTTTCGGAGGCCCTGAAGCGATCAAGCAAAGCGAAACGTTCATTTTGTGCCACACCGCCATGAAGGGCTTCAGCTTTTAAGCCCGCTCTTTCTAGTGCTTTAACGATGCGTTCTACACGTACTTTTGTTCGGGCAAATACCAAAAATCTCGCTTCGGGGTATTCTTCAATCATATTTTCCAAAAAGAAGCGTTTGTCGTCCATTTCAATGAATGCAACGGCATGATGTACGTTTTTGGATACAGGATTCTGAGGAGACAGTTGGATGCGAATGGCCGAGCGCACGACGTCGTAGGCCAAACTTTTGATTTTTTTATTGATCGTGGCTGTGAAAAACAAAGTTTGGTGTTTGGCTGGTATCTTCTTTTTGATGTCGTGAATATCTTTATTGAAACCGAGATCAAGCATGAGATCGGCTTCGTCTAGTACCAACGTGTGCACAGTTGTAACATCAAGATGCCCTTGTGCAATGAGATCAAACATTCTGCCCGGTGTGGCAATAAGCACTTCTGCTCCTTTGTTCAATTGGCTGATTTGCGCTTCTTGTTCGACACCACCATAAAGCCCAACTACTTTAATTTTTGTTTGTGCACCTATTTGCTCAAACACACCTGTTATTTGTTGTGCCAATTCTCGGGTCGGGACTAATACAATACAACGGATGCCAACTTTGAAATTCTTTTTTGCGCGGTTTTTGAGTAGTTTGTGCAATACTGGTATTACAAACGCTGCCGTTTTACCCGTGCCAGTTTGTGCAACAGCCATGACATCCTCCCCATCTAAAATGTGTTTTATGGCACGATATTGGATATCGGTAGGGCGTTTGAAACCGAGAACAGCTAGCTGGTCTTTTAAAAGTTGATCAATTGGGTAGTCCTCGAATTTCATGTAACAAAGATACTACTAAAAACGAAGCTTTTATTTGGAAGCACAGTTTGAAATACGCGTAGTCAGTTATGATTTAATATTTAACTTGCAACAATTATAATCTATCATCTTATGAAAATGAAATTCTTCCTCTCCATTCTCTTAGCGGCATCAGCAGTCTATGCCAATGACAAAGTAACCGTGAAATCAACATTAAGTTCCGTAACGGTTTACACCCAAGGTGCACAATTGCAACACAAAGCAAACTACACCATCAAACCAGGGGTCAGTGAGCTTCTGATTGAAGGTATTTCAGCACAAATCAACCCAAGCACCATTCAAGTAAAAGCAAGCGGAAGTGTCGTGATTTTAGATTCGAAATACGAATTTTATTATCCACAGCCAACCCAAAATACCAATGTTGGAGAAATGCCTCCAAAAATCAAAACGGCTATTAAAAATCTAGAAGATTCCATTTCGGTCCTTAGTTTTGACATCCGCGATATCAATGACGAAATTGAAGTATTAGTTGCCGCCCGAAAAATCATTATTTCCAATGGGGCTGTTAAAGGGCAAGGCAAGGTCAATGATAGTATCCAATTACTTAAATCTACCGTAGAATATTACACCTTGAAAG
>JBJTCG010000097.1:0-7748 GCA_046091725.1 Flavobacteriales bacterium
GAATTGGGGCGTTGGTTGTTTTACGAAAAAAGACTCAGTGGCAATGACTCCATGAGTTGCGCAACGTGCCATGTGCCTCAACACGGTTTTTCAGACCCAAACAAATACTCTACAGGAATCGATGGCATTCAAGGTAATCGCAATTCAATGGCTTTGATCAATCTTGGTTGGGACAACTTCTATTTTTGGGATGGTCGAGAAAGCACTTTAGAAAAACAAATCTTAGAGCCCGTTGTCAATCCTATCGAAATGCATCAAAGTTGGTCTGCTGCTGTACACAAACTCAACCTTGACATCGATTACCGCAATCGTTTTTTCAAGGCTTTTGGTGAGCCTGGAATAGATTCTGTCAAAGCTACAAAAGCCATTGCACAATTTATTCGAACCATGATTTCTGCGTCATCGAAATACGACGTCATGTACAAATACGAAAACGGCATGCCTTTAAATAACCAAGAACAAGCTTTGCTGCAGCAAGTTGATATCGAAGAATGGGCTGGTTATGATCTTTTCAAAAGCTTAAACGGTGCCGATTGCTTCCATTGTCATAACGGCCCACTCATGCGAGTTAAAAAATACAGTAACAATGGCCTAGATGCCAATTTCACGGACCTTGGCAGAGGAGCCGTTACAAATAACCCAGAAGACTTCGGGAAGTTTAAGGTGCCTACTTTGCGCAATATTGCCTTGACAGCGCCCTACATGCATGACGGTCGTTTTCAAACCCTAGATGAAGTCATAGAGCACTATTCTAGTGGTGTTCATGTCTCTCCTACCATTGACCCTCTAATAGAATTTGCCAATCAAGGAGGTGTTCAGCTCAGTGCCCAAGAAAAATACCTTCTCAAAAAATTCTTACTAACCTTGACAGACAATACCTTTGTCTCCAATCCTGATTTCAAAGACCCACACTAATTATGAGTGCAAGCAGACTTACCACCGAAGACAAAGCGTTAAAAATTAACTTAACGCCTGATATCTATGGCTGTTTTGCTGAAATTGGAGCCGGGCAAGAAGTTGCTGCTAATTTTTTCAAAGCAGGCGGAAGTTCAGGCACTATTGCCTACACGCAATCTGCCTATGACATGAAAGTCTCTGACTCCATGTACGGTGAAACCGTTAGATATGTCTGTGAAGAACGCTTGGTAACAATGCTACAAACTGAGTTTATAAGGCTTCATGATACTTTACCGGTCAAAAACCGAGACGCGCGTTTTTTTGCGTTTTGCAATACCGTAGAATCGCTAAATTACCACAAAACCAATCAAGGTCAAGGCTGGGTTGGACTGCGCTTTCAATTAGGCCTCAATAAAAAACCCAACGACGTCATTTTGCACATCAAAATGCACGACAACAGTCACAAAGCACAACAAGAAGCCCTAGGAATCTTAGGAGTCAATCTGATCTATGCTTGTTATTTTCAGTCTGGAGACATCGATAGTTTTATAGATGGTATTGTACATCGCTTGCCGCCAGACCGCATGGAAATCGACATGTTGCGCATTTCAGGTCCTGACTTCGAGGACATGGATAACCGAATTATTGCGCTCAATTTGGTCCGTCGGGGTATCACCAATGCCACCATGTTTGACCTCGCAAAAAATGTCCTACAACCCTCCACGGCACTCTACAAAAAGAATATTTTACTGATGCGTGGTCGTTTCAGACCAGTAACCAAAGTTCACATTGACATGATTGAAAAGGCTCGAGCAGCCTTTGCTAAGGAAAAACGTGTCAAGCCTGAAAACCTCGAAGTTGTTTTTGAACTCACACTCAAAGACCTCACCGCTGACGGCAAAATCTCAGACAAAGACTTCCTCGATCGAGCAGAATTACTTGGTTCTTTGGGTTACACTGTAATGGTTTCCAACTACCTAAAGCATTACAAAATGCTCGAATACCTTTCATCAATTGCTAGAGGTAATTTGGTTGGTGTCATTATGGGTATCTACAATTTGCACATCATCTTTGATGAAAAATATTACGACAACCTACCAGGTGGCTTGTTAGAGGCCTTTGGCCGAGGTTTTGGACACAATGTCAAACTCTACATCTATCCGGCGCTCAATGTCGAAGATGGCAGTTTGTATCACCTTGGAAATATCAAGCTTCCTGATAACATGATTGGCCTTCTCAATTACATGCAAGCTAATGATAAAATCACGGCTCTTCAAGAGTATGATCCGTCGTTGTTGCATATCCTATCTGATGACGTCCTGAGTAAAATCAAAGCAAATGCACACAGCTGGGAAGAAGATGTACCGTATGAAGTAGTAAAGGCTATCAAGTTTTTTGAACTCTTTGGATACCAACAAAAGGCTGAAATCAACTAATGCCTCACATTAAAAATGCACTGATCCGTTACCGCATCATCGACAGGATGCTGCGCAACAAATACAAGAGTTTTCCTTCCAAAGAAGAACTCCGATCTGCATGTGAGGAATCCTTATTTGGCTCTGATTCCGGTGCACATATCTGTGCTTCCACTATTGAAAAAGACCTTTTCAATATGAAAATGGAACATGATGCACCCATCCGATATAGTAAAAAGAATGGCGGTTATTTCTACGAAGATCCCGATTTCAGCATCAACGATGTGCCCCTTTCTGAGGACGAATTAGCGTCCATACGTTTCGCCGTTTCAACCTTACAACAATTTAGGGAAGTTCCTTTTTTTCAGCAATTTGGATCTGCCATCGATAAGATTGTGGATCGGGTGGCTGTTGGTGACACCGATGAAAGCCAAGAAATTTCTAAATACATCCAATTTGAAGCAGCTTTTTCAAATGGAGGCAACGAATATTTACCTACACTTCTTGAGGCAATTCGAGCAAAAAACAGAGTTTGGTTTTTATATACATCATTTCAGCAACAAATTGCAAAGCCAAGAAAGGTTAGCCCATTGTTTCTTAAAGAATATCGAAATCGTTGGTACTTGATTTGCTATGATCAACAAAAGCAAGATATTTCAACCTTTGCGCTGGACCGCATGAGCGAGCTACAAAAGTTAGAGGAAGTAGCTGAAATTCCGCTCGATTTCAATGCCGCCGCTTATTTTCAAAATGCTGTCGGAATCACGGCTTACAAGGGCGAGCCAAAAAAAATTATCCTGAAAGCAGAACCTGTTGCCGCCAGATACATAGCGTCTCAACCTTTTCATAGTTCTCAAAAGTTCATCAAAGAAGAGCAGCAATTTCATTACTTTGAGCTATGTATCTTAATTTCAGAAGAATTCATCCGAAACTTACTTGGTTATGCAGGCGAGGTTGAAGTAATAGAACCCAAAGAACTAAGAAAAATCATGAAGGAGCGTGCACAACAATTGTTGCAACGTTACTAAATCCATAAAATATGTCAAGCATTATTCAAAAAATAGAAAACGGAGTCTGTACACTCACTTTGAATCGGCCTCAAGTTTTCAATTCATTTAACAAAGAAATGGCGCTTGCATTGCAAGCGGCACTTGATCATTGTGCTGTAGATGACACTGTACGTGTGGTGGTGTTGACAGGCGAAGGTAGGGCATTTTGCGCAGGCCAAGATTTGGCTGAAGCCACTGACCCCAATGGCCCAGCTTTACAAGATATTGTTGCCAAGCACTACAACCCTATAATTCTGAAATTAAGAGCACTTGAAAAACCAGTTATAGCTGCAGTAAACGGAGTTGCCGCGGGTGCTGGTGCAAATATTGCGCTGGCCTGCGATCTTGTTATAGCCAAAGAAAGCGCAGCGTTTATTCAAGCCTTTTCAAAAATCGGGCTCATCCCTGACTCTGGAGGCACCTTCTTCTTACCCAGATTGGTTGGTGCGCAAAAAGCTTTGGCCCTCATGATGACCGGTGAAAAAGTAATGGCCGCCGACGCAGAAAAAATGAACATGATCTACAAAGCGGTTGCCGATGACGCCTTTGAAACTGCCGTAGTACAACTAGCACAACAACTAGCCATAATGCCAACTAAAGCCCTTGGGCTTACTAAAAAAGCGGTGGACGCAGGCTTTAATCAAGATCTTAAAGCCCAACTGGCCTTAGAAGAACAATTACAAACTCAAGCAGGTCAAACGCATGATTTCCAAGAAGGAGTTCAAGCATTTCTTGAAAAAAGAAACCCCGAATTTAAAGGCCACTAAACATGAAAAGTCAAATAGGTGTAATAGGCGCCGGCACTATGGGTGCTGGAATAGCGCAAGTTGCGGCACAAGCCGGACACAAGGTTGTCTTAACAGATACAAACCCTGAACAACTGCTCAAAGCAGAAAACCAAATCAATACGAGTCTTAACAAACTAGTAGAGAAAGGTAAGATATCCGAGGCTCATGCACAAGACGTTAAAACTAACCTCAGCTACTCGACGCATTTGTACGAGCATCAAGAAGCCGCATTAGTTATTGAAGCCATCATTGAAAATATTGCTGTAAAACACGAGTTGTTCAAGCAACTTGAGCAAATTGTTACTGCAAACTGCATATTGGCTAGTAATACATCGTCTCTTTCAATCGCATCTATTGGTGCTTGCCTTGAAAACCCAAGCCGTTTTTTAGGCATTCATTTTTTCAATCCTGCCACCCTGATGCCACTAGTTGAAGTCATTCCGGGAGTAGCCACAGAGGCTCAATTCACGAGCTCTGTTGAAGAACTCATTACAAACTGGAGTAAAACAGTTGTTGTTTGTAAAGATACACCAGGCTTTATTGTCAATCGGGTAGCCAGACCTTTCTATGGCGAGGCATTGAGAATCTACGAAGAGGGTATTGCCGATTTCGCAACAATCGATTGGGCAATGACTCAGATTGGCGGCTTCAAAATGGGGCCTTTTACCCTCATGGACTACATCGGAAACGATATCAATTATACGGTTACCGAAACCGTTTTTGCGGCTTTTTACTACGACCCTCGTTTCAAGCCTTCGTTTACACAAAAAAGACACATGGAAGCCGGCTTTTTAGGCCGTAAAACAGGTCGTGGTTTCTACGACTACAGTACAAATACAACAGCGCCTGTAGCCAATGAAAATACCCAATTAGGGACCTACATTTTTGAGCGCATCCTTGTGTTACTCATCAATGAAGCAGCTGATGCAGTGTTTATGCAAGTAGCAAGTCCTACTGCAGTCGATTTAGCAATGACCAAAGGCGTAAATTATCCAAAAGGATTGTTGGCTTGGGCTGACGAACTAGGTGCTGAATGGGTGCTAGAAAAACTTGAAAATCTCTTTGCTGAATATGGCGAAGACCGCTACCGACCAAATCCTTTACTTCGTAAAGTTGTCCGAGAAGGAAGTAAATTTATTTCGTAACTTTGCACTCTAATAATTATCAACTAATGGCATATTTGTTCACCTCTGAGTCCGTATCTGAAGGACACCCAGACAAAGTTTCGGATCAAATTTCCGATGCACTCATCGATAACTTCATGGCTTTTGACCCAACTTCAAAAGTGGCCTGTGAAACCCTCGTTACAACAGGGCAGGTAGTTTTGGCAGGTGAGGTGAAATCTACGGTATATCTAGATGTTCAGAAAATTGCACGCGAGACCATCCGTCAAATTGGTTATACCAAGTCTGAATATATGTTTGACGCCAATTCTTGTGGCATTCTTTCAGCTATTCACGAACAATCTTCAGATATCAATCAAGGCGTAGAGCGTCAAAACCCTGAAGACCAAGGTGCTGGTGACCAAGGTATGATGTTCGGTTATGCAACCAAAGAAACTGCAAACTACATGCCGCTTGCACTAGATTTAGCTCACAAAATCTTGGAAGAAATGTCCTTGATTCGCAACCACGAGGCAGCGCTCATTCCATACCTCAGACCTGACGCTAAATCACAGGTTACCATCGAATACTCTGATGACAACGTTCCGCAACGCATCGACACCATCGTTGTTTCTACGCAACACGACGACTTCGCTGATGAAGCCGTGATGCTTGCCAAAATTAAAAAAGACATCATTGAAATCGTAATTCCGCGCGTTAAGGCGAAACTTTCCGCTTCTATTCAAGCACTTTTCAACGACAGCATAACCTACCATATCAACCCAACAGGTAAGTTTGTAATTGGTGGCCCACACGGTGACACAGGTTTAACTGGACGTAAAATTATTGTAGATACCTACGGTGGAAAAGGCGCTCATGGCGGTGGAGCATTCTCAGGAAAAGATCCATCCAAAGTAGACCGTTCTGCGGCTTACGCTACACGCCACATTGCTAAAAACCTAGTAGCAGCTGGTTTGTGTGACGAAGTTTTAGTTCAAGTTTCTTATGCAATTGGTGTAGCCGAACCATGTGGTCTGTATGTGAACACCTACGGAACTTCTAAAGTAGGACTCACAGACGGTGAAATCGCTGTTAAAGTTGGTCAAATCTTCGATATGAGACCTTACTTCATCGAGCAACGCTTGAAATTGCGTAACCCAATCTACCAAGAAACGGCTGCCTATGGCCATATGGGTCGTAAAAATGAAGTAGTTACCAAAACTTTTACAGCACCAGATGGCAAACAAGTAACACGCGAAGTTGAACTCTTCACCTGGGAGAAACTCGACTACGTAGATCAAGTCAAAACGGCTTTCGGCCTCTAAAACATATAAAGCCCGCTCGTCGGGCTTTTTTTTTAATCCTTTCTCATGAGCACAAATTTCAGAACCATCTGGACCACACCCGAACGAGACATCGAAGTGATCGATCAACGCCAACTTCCGCACGAATTTGTTGTTGTTCGTTTACAAACCTACAAAGACGCTGACCTCGCAATCCGAAACATGACCGTTAGAGGCGCGCCACTTATTGGCGCCACTGCAGCTTATGGCATCTTTCTTGCCGTGCGCGAACTGATCAAAGAAGGACACGACGGAAGTTTTCTCGATGAAGCTTTTTCTGTATTGCGCGCCTCGAGGCCAACTGCAGTTAATTTATTCTGGGCGCTAGATCGCATGCAAAAAGCCCTCGATGAAGCCGATGACTTCCTAGAAGCAGCCTGGAACGAAGCACAAAATATCGTAGAGCAAGACATAGAAACATGTCGCATGATTGGTGTACATGGCTTGCCTTTAATCGAGCAAATTGCCGAAAAAAAGAAGGGTGAAACCGTTAATATTCTTACCCACTGTAATGCAGGAATGCTAGGCTGCATCGAGTGGGGAACCATTACCTCCCCTATTTATCAAGCAGTTCAAAAAGGTATTGCTGTGCATGTTTGGGTAGATGAAACCAGGCCGCGTAATCAAGGTGCTAACTTAACCGCATATGAACTCACCAAACACGGGGTTGCTCATACCCTAGTGGTGGACAACACAGGAGGTCATCTTATGCAACACGGAATGGTCGACCTCGTTATTGTCGGTACGGACCGTACAACGCGTCAGGGGGATGTTGCCAATAAAATTGGCACATATTTAAAAGCACTCGCTGCCAAAGACAATCAAATACCATTTTATGTGGCGCTGCCATCTACTACACTTGACATGACTATCAATGATGGAATTAAAGAAATTCCGATCGAAGAACGCGATCAAAATGAAGTTAAATATGTCATAGGCAAATCAGCAGCCGGAAAAATTGAGCCTGTATTGATTTGCCCAGAAACAACACCGGCCGCTAACTATGGTTTTGACGTAACACCTGCCCGGCTAGTTACCGGACTCATTACCGAGCGAGGAATATGTGAAGCATCGGAAATCGGGATTCTATCTTTATTTCCGGAGTATAAAGATTAGGGTTTGAATGAATGTTTGAATTGAAAAAGTTGATAAT
>JBJTCG010000098.1:0-12749 GCA_046091725.1 Flavobacteriales bacterium
CCAACTCACCAATGATATTCATTTATCCTATTTAGCTGGCTACAAGCAAATTAATAAAGTGCACACGATCGGTGGTGCCTTGCGTTATTTTAGTCTAGGTGAAATCACCTTTACTGACATCAATGGCGATGTCCTCCGCGAAGATAAACCTTCCGAATTTGAACTAACGGGTGCTTACGCTTTCAAGTTGGCAGAAAAATTCAGTATTGGAGTCAATGGAAAATTTGCCTATTCTAATTTGACCGGTGGTTTAACAGTTGCCGGAGTAAACACAAAACCCGGAGTAGTTGGTGCATCCGATTTATCTTTTAGTTACTACAACGACGATGCAAAGCTTGGAAACACAGACGGTGTCTATACTTTTGGACTCACCGTTAACAATATCGGAAATAAAGTTGCTTACTCTGAATTATCTAGGCGTGATTTTATCCCGATGAATCTTAAAATTGGCAATAGTTTTTTGGCAGAGTTTGACGAATACAATAAAGTGACTTTCTCATTAGACTTGCAAAGGTTGTTAGTGCCAACGCCAGCGTTTTATCAGGTTCAAAATGGCGAATACGTGATGCTTGCTGGCATGAGTGGTGATGTCGGAGTAGTTAAGTCAATTCTGCAGTCATTCTATGATGCGCCTGGCGTATTAGCGAAAGACGAAAACGGCGATTACATTCAATTAGCCGATGGTAGCTATGAAATCGTTAAGGGTACCAGACTCAAAGAAGAACTCGCAGAAATCAATATTGCAGGTGGAGTTGAATGGTGGTACAGCGATGTCTTGGCACTCAGAGGTGGCGTTTTTTATGAAAATAAAAGCAAGGGAAATCGCCAGTTCTTAAATTTAGGCGCCTCTTTGAAGTATAATATGTTTGCTATTGATTTTTCATATTTAGCCTCATTGAACGGACGCCAAAGCCCGCTTGCCAATACTTTGCGTTTCACCTTGCGCCTGAATCTTGGAGGAAACTAACATGAAGCCAAACATTAAAATTGGTTTTGGAGTCGATGTGCACCAGCTAGCTGAAGGCTATCCTCTATGGATTGGCGGCATCCAGCTCGATGCACCCTACGGAGCAGTTGGCCATTCTGATGCGGATGTTTTATTGCACGCCATTTGTGACGCACTTTTAGGTGCATTGGCACTCAGGGATATTGGTTTTCATTTTTCAGACCAAGACCCGCAATACAAAGGTATAGACTCCAAAATTTTGCTCGAGCGCGTCTTTGCTTTGATTCAAGAAAAGGGATATGGCATTGTAAATATTGATGCCACGGTTATACTAGAAGCACCTAAGGTGAATCCTCATATTGCACAAATGCAGTCCGTCATTGCCTCACTTTTGTCTATCGAAACCCAGGATATCAGTATCAAGGCAACTACCCATGAAAAAGTAGATTCATTTGGCGAGAAACGCGCCATCAAAGCCTACGCAGTAGCACTCCTTTATAAACTTTAGGTAAGGTTTCTTCCGTTAAGGAACCAATTGCACATAGACCACTTGCTTGGTCTCGAAAAATTCTTCTTGGTAAAATTCAGCTATTGGATAGCACTTGATTGGATACTTGAGTCCAGAGAGCTCTTCAGTTAAATCACCACCTTTCAAGTAAAGAATGCCATTTTTGTGTTCGTGTAGGTTCTTGGGTTTGCTTTTGCCTTTGATCCATGTTAAGAATATGGGCATCTGGGTAACCGCACGGCTTACAATAAAGTCATAGCGGTCTTTAATTTGTTCGGCTCTACAGTGGGTGGCGCTCACGTTTTTCAGGCCAAGGCTTTGCGCAACTTCTTGAACAACTTTTATTTTTTTTCCTATAGAATCTACCAAATGAAAAGACACATCTGGAAATAAAATTGCAAGTGGTATGCCAGGAAAGCCACCACCGGTTCCAATATCTAAAACAGAGCTACCTGGTATAAATGCTTGAATTTTTGCAATTGCCAATGAATGCAATACGTGCCTTTCCATGAAATGATCTGTATCTTTTCTCGAGATTACGTTGATTTGTGCATTCCAGTACGCGTATAGCTCGGGTAATTGCGCAAACTGATTTTTTTGTTGCTCGGTCAGATTTGGGAAATAGCGCTCAATTAGCTCCATTAAATACTGTCTTTGGTTTGTTGCATCATGGCAGCAAGGAAATCTCGGGCTCTGAAGAGTTGCGCTTTAACAGTCCCTAATGGGAGGTCCATTTCTTCGGCAATTTCCTCGTAACTTTTTTCTTCGAAGTAGCGTTTTTCTACGAGTTCTCGGTATTTGGGCTTGAGCTTACTCACTAATAATCGCATGTGCACTAATCTTTGGCCATGAATGATGCTTTCTTCTGGATTCAGTGTTTGAGATTTGGCATCAATTCGCATGCGCTCGCCGTCGTTGGTAGTGATACCGCGGTCAATGGAAGTGACTTCGATGCGTTTTTTACGAATGAAATCGATACAGTTATTGGATGCAATTTTGAACAACCAAGTACTGAAAGCAAAACTTGGCGAATATTGGTCAAGACGAGCAAAAGCTTTTCCGAATGCCTCAATAGTAAGGTCGTCTGCGTCGTCTTGATTTTTAACCATTTTGAGCATCATGAAATAAATAGAATCGCGGTAGCGATCCATGAGCTCGGCATAGGCACTTTGACTTCCGCCTCTGGCTGCCGTCACCAGATGAAGATCTTGTTTGGCTTTTTCTGATAAATGCTCGTTTTCTACCATCGGTAATACTTTTGCCTTTCGGATATGTAATAAATGACCGGCATTAGAATGCTGTGCAAGAGGTCCCAAAAAGGGAAGGATAAACCGAGTTTTTTCTCACCAAGTTTGCTCAATCCACGACCCTGCAACCACCATTTAATGACCAGTGTACTCAAAAAGACTCCGCCACTTATCGGAAGGAAGTCTTTATTGAAAAGCAAAGCAACAAAAGATATCCATAGTAAAACCACACTTGCCGGATAGATTCCTAACAATAGTCTTTTGATAAAGCTGTAACGCGCCGCTGTGGCATGGTGTTTGGCCTTCTGACGCAACCAGGCACTCCAGGTTTTTGGAGCGTGTGCATGTACAAAAGCACTGGTTTCTGTGCATAATGCTGGTTTTGTATAGCGCACGGCATCATTTAAAAATAGATCGTCATCACCTGGAATGACGGCATAATGGTTTTTAAAACCATTTGTTTTTTGAAAAATTTGTTTGCTATAGGCAATGTTTCGTCCATTGGCTCTGTAGGGTAAGTTACCAAGTGCGAAGGCATGAGACGAGGCCGCGAGCCAGGTGTTGTCATAACGAATCAGCCTGTTCAAAAACCCTTTTTCTTTGGAAAAAGGACTGTATCCAATAACGAGCTCGTGTTGTGTGTCTTGGGCTGACATCATTTCTTTTAACCAAGAACTTGATGCAGGTTTGCAATCTGCATCTGTGAGCACAAAATGTTCGTGTTTAGCAGCTTTGATGGCGAGTGTAATCGGTAATTTTTTACCGGGTCTGAGGTGCGGACTCTTGCTCAGCTCAACAACTTTTAAACGAGGAAATTGTCTGGCAAAAGCAATTAAAATCCAGTTGCTGTCGTCAATACTTTGGTTATTGACTACGATAACTTCAAAATCAGGGTAATCTTGACACAGAATATGCGGCAAGTTTTCATAGAGGTTGTCCGATTCATTGCGGGCGGCAATAATCACCGAAACAGGAGGAAAATGACCTTGCAGCGGGCTATTTTTCTTTTTAAAAAAGGCCCAGCGTGCGTAATATTGAAAGGTGTAATAAAGTTGTACAACTGCCAAAAGACAAAGTAGTATAAACAAAAGCGTCCAGTAATCTGGTTTAAAATTTGGTATGAGTTCCATCTGTAGACTACAAAGATGTTCAGTCAAATCAAATACACGTATCTTTGCTTCAGGTATTTTTCAACATTTTTATGCACTTTGACCTTTTACATCAAGATCCGCAGTCGAAAGCTCGTTTAGGAAGGCTTCATACAGCCCACGGTACGATAGAAACACCCATCTTTATGCCCGTTGGCACGGTTGGTTCTGTTAAAGGTGTGCATCAACAAGAATTGCGCGACGACATCAACGCCCAAATTATTTTAGGCAATACCTACCATTTGTTTTTGCGCCCAGGTACAGAAGTACTAGAAGCAGCTGGTGGTTTACACCAATTTATTGGCTGGGAGCGTCCTATTTTAACAGATAGTGGAGGTTATCAGGTTTATTCGCTCTCTGGCTCTAGAAAAATTCAGGAAGAAGGTGTTAAGTTTCAGTCTCATATTGACGGTAGTTATCACTTTTTCACTCCCGAGCGCGCCATTGAAATTCAGCGCAGTATCGGTGCCGATATCATAATGGCCTTTGACGAATGCACGCCGTATCCTTGTGATTACGCTTATGCAAAACGTTCTATGCACCTCACTCATCGATGGTTGCAGCGCTGTTTTGATGCAATGGATGCGACAGAACCAAAATATGGTTACGAACAAGCTTTGTTCCCGATAGTGCAAGGCAGTACTTACAAAGATTTAAGAGAAGCTTCTGCCCATGCTATTGCCGGATTTGACGCCGTCGGAAATGCAATTGGTGGCCTTTCCGTAGGGGAGCCCGACGAAGATCTTTATGAAATGACCGATCTTGTCTGTGGTATTTTACCCAAAGACAAACCGCGCTACCTTATGGGTGTCGGCACACCGATCAACTTGTTGGAGTGTATTGCATTGGGTGTCGATATGTTTGATTGTGTGATGCCAAGTCGCAATGCAAGACACGGCCTATTATATACATGGGAAGGCACTATCAATATCAAAAATGAAAAATGGGCTAAAGACTTTTCGGCCCTAGATCCGAGTAGCAAAGTTTGGGTAGACCAAGTTTACACCAAAGCTTATTTGCGTCACCTGATCAAAACAGGCGAATACCTTGGCGTACAGATAGCAACCATTCATAATTTGGCTTTTTATTTGGAGCTGATGCGTGTAGCCCGCGAAAAAATTGCAAGTGGCGAGTTTGTGACTTGGAAAAATCAAGTCGTTCAAAAACTTGGCCAACGACTCTAACATGCTCAAACGGATAGACCGCTATATCATTAAAAAATTTTTAGGCACGTTCTTTTTCATGCTCGGCCTGATCATGCTGTTGTCCGTCGTATTTGATATTTCTGAAAAGCTGAGTGAATTCATATCGAACAAAGCACCCATCAACGAAATATTTTTCAAGTATTATGTGACATTTGTGCTGTATTACGGCAATACGTTTTCCTCCATGATTATTTTTTTGTCAGTGATTTGGTTCACGGCTAAAATGGCTCAAGACACAGAAATAATCCCCATTTGGTTTTCCGGCAGGCCGGTATCCAGATTCCTAAGACCTTATTTCATTGGTGCCACCATATTGACTTTCCTGTCTCTCATTTTGAACCATTTTATTGTACCCAGAACTAACAAAGTGCGCTTGGCTTTTGAAGAAAAATATTACCGCGATGTTTTAACCGTGGATAATTATCAGGCTGAATATCCTGGTAATGAGTTGGTTTACTTTTCTAATTATTCTGGGCAAGACCAACGCATACACGACCTCACTATACAAAAGTGGTCCAAGGATCAAAAGCCAATTTATTTTTTACGGGCACGTTTTGCGCAAAACAAGCCAGGCACCAATCAATGGAAGCTCACCGATTATTACGAAAAAGACTATCGTTTTCCGAAAGGACTTTTAGTACATGGGCAAACAAAAGATACCACCTTTAGTTACCGCATTGACGAGATGGCTCAAAGAGACAACGCTGCACAAGCTTTGACCTACTCTGAGTTAACCGCGGCTATTGAAAGAGAAAAAATAAAAGGTTCTAAGTTGGTACCGGAATTTGAAATTGAATTACACACCAGAACAGCCTTTCCTTTTGCAACGTATATTCTCACAATTATTGGAGTTTCTGTAGCTTCTCAAAAGAAACGTGGAGGCATAGGTCTGGACATCGCGATTGGTTTAGCGTTTGTCTTTGTCTACATTTTCGCCATGAAAATGCTAACAGTAGCAGCAACAAATGTAGGTTTTTCGGCCTTTGTAGCAGTCTGGTTGCCCAACATGCTTTTTGCAATTATTGCCTTGGTATTTTACAGGCGCGCTCAAAAATAATGCTGCCAAGCACCCAGCACAATACGTAGCCCATCAGAAGCAGCTACAACATTTTTATGAAGTTGTCTGGCTTCCTCTAAGTGCATCGCAGCATCCTCGTATCTCGATGAAAAATGCCCTAAAATCAAGTACTTACATTGTGCCTCAAGTGCTTGTTTTGCTGCTTGTAGCGCCGTTGAATGATAAGTAGTTTTGGCGCGTTCTTTATGTTGTTCCGTAAAGGTAGCCTCATGGTAGAGTAAATCACAAGCTTTAATTGCTTCGAGGTAAGCAGCAGCTGGTTTAGTATCAGAACAATAGGCATAGCTATAGCTTGGTAAAGCAGGCAGGGTGTAATCTTCGAAAAGATAAATGCGGCCATCACGCTCAATATTTTGACCTGCTTTTAGTTTGGGTAGGTCTTCGATAAGCAAAGCATCTTTTGCAATAGCTGCTTTATCTAGATTGAGTAATTTGGGCTTCTCCGATATTTTGTAGCCTAACGTTGGAATGCGGTGCTTTAATGCAAAGGCTTCAATTTGGATGAGTCGGTCTTCAAATATAAGGGTACTGGGCCCAGGTATTAATTCGTGAAATACTAGGTTAAATTGGATCGGATGACCACCGGCCTCTAGCATATTTTTTATCAGATTTTCAAGACCAGGAGGGCCAAAAATATCGAGGCGTTTGTCGCGCCCCAACAAATGCATCGTGGAAAGTAGCCCCGGGAGGCCAAAAAAGTGATCGCCGTGCAAATGAGAAATAAGTATCAGTTGTATTTTCTGAAGTTTCAGACCAAATTTGCGGAGTTGTTGTTGGGTTCCTTCTGCACAATCAATGAGGATGTGCCTTTCATTACAATTGACATACTGGGCACTTGCACTTCGCTGCGCCGTTGGCAAGGCAGCACCTGAACCAAGAATATGAACTTCAAAACTCACTTGGCCAGTAAGTCTAGGGCTTCGTTTTTTGAGAGCCCTATGGAGAGGACTTTGTCGAGCTGAGCAATTTCTACCAATTTGCGGACATTTGGTTGTAAACCACTAAGTGCAAAAGCGCCGTTGGTGTCTTTACAGAGTCGGTTGGCAATAAGTACGGCAGAAAGCCCAGATGAATCACAGTATTTGGTTTTACTGAGGTCAAGGACGATGAAATTTGTACCTATCTTATTGAGTTGCAGAAAATGAGCTTTTAATTCAGGCGCATTATTGGCATCTAGTTTTTCAACTTCACAGGTCACAATAACTATTTCTCCTTGAGGGTCTACCGAAAAATTCATTGACAATGATTTTGTCAAAAGTAGAAAAATTATCTTTCGATTTTGGCGGCAAGTAAATAAATAACGGCCATGCGCACAGCCACACCGTTTTCAACTTGTTCGAGAATGATACTTTGCTTTGAATCAGCGACATCGCTTGTGATCTCAACACCTCGGTTAATAGGACCTGGGTGCATGACAACAATTTCTTTCGAAAGGCTGTCTAGCAATTCTTTGTTGAGTCCAAAAAGCGCAGCGTATTCGCGCAAGGAAGGGAAGAATTTGATGTCTTGACGTTCGAGCTGGATGCGCAGCATATTGGCGACATCGCACCATTCAAGTGCCTCGCGTAGGTTGTGCGAAACTTGAACACCAAGCTCTGAAATATATTTTGGGATGAGGGTACTTGGGCCACAAACCATGACCTCTGCACCTAATTTCTGAAGGCAATAAATATTGCTCAGGGCAACTCTTGAGTGCAAGATATCTCCGACAATTACTACTTTTTTACCTTCAACTGAACCTAATTTTTCTCGGATAGAGAAAGCATCAAGCAGCGCTTGGGTAGGGTGCTCGTGTGTGCCGTCTCCGGCATTGACCACTCTTGCTTTGATTTTTTGAGATAGGAATTTAGCTGCACCCGGATTCGGATGACGCATGACTACCATATCTACTTTCATCGCCAAGATGTTATTGACGGTATCAACAAGTGTTTCGCCTTTTTTGACTGAGGAGCCCGCTGCACTGAAATTGACGACATCGGCAGAAAGTCTTTTCTCGGCTAATTCAAAAGACAAGCGTGTACGGGTGGAGTTTTCAAAAAATACGTTAGCGATGGTGATGTCGCGCAGGGAAGGAACCTTTTTAATGGGCCTGTTGATCACTTCTTTGAAGCGGGATGCTGTATCGAGGATGAGTTCGATATCTTGACGACTGAGGTCAATGATGCCTGTAAGATGATCAACGCTGAGCTGTTTCATTTCCTTCTTTTGTAAATAATAAGACGCTATCTGCTCCTTCGGTTTCTTTCCATTCGACAGCTACACGTTCGGACGCAAGTGTGTCTACAGTTTTACCTACGTAATCTGCTTGAATAGGGAGGTCTCGGCTGTAGCGGCGGTCAATGAGCGCAAGTAATTGTACTTGTGACGGACGACCAAATGTAAGTAAGGCATCTAGTCCTGCACGGATGGTTCGGCCAGTAAAGAGCACGTCATCGAGTAGAATAATGCGTTTGTTTTCAATAGAGAAGTCGATGTTGGTGACACTAGGTAGCAAAGGAGTTTCGCGGCGGCGAAAATCGTCACGGTGAAAAGTGATGTCTAGTGAGCCAGCTTGGATGGAATGCCCTAAAATTTGTTCGAGTTGCTCTTTGATGCGAGCAGCAACGTGTATGCCTCTGGGCTGAAGCCCGATAAGGACTGAATTTTGGAAATCGTGATGGGTTTCAACAAGTTCATGAGCAAGCCGTTTGAGCGTAAGTTCTAGCTGGGTTGCATTGAGGATGACTTGCTTTTCCATTAAGGCAAAGATACTCTAAAAATTTTATTCTTGTTTGAGGTCCGCAATTAAAAAAAAGCTACCGGTAATCCATAAAACATCTGTGGCGTTCATTTGCTCTATAATACTGACTTTTGCAACATTGATGTCGTTAAAAATGGTGAGAACCCCTAGGTCCTTCCAGTCTGTGGGTGTCTTGCTTCTTGGGTTTTGAAAAGTACAGGCGGCTATCGTTGCTTGTTCAGGAAAAAGCGACAAGATTTCTGCTGAATTTTTATCTTTCGCCGCACCATAAATGATGTAAAGCTTTCCTACTCGTTCTTCTTCAATCATTGAAAGTGTAGCCTGAATTCCAGCTACATTGTGAGATACATCGACAAGTACTTTCGGTTGCTTTTGCACCAACTGTAAGCGCCCAAAATGACCTGTATTTTTTGAAAGGTTTTCCAGAGAAATCGCAACGATTTTCGACGTTAATTCTTCACCTAATAGGTTCAGAGCCACCAAAGCATTTTTTAAGTTTTGTTTGGAGTAACCTTTTACCCCGTTCAATAATTGTTCATCGATAGCATATGCCTCTGTGAAGAAAATAGGAGCATCTTGATTTTGTGCAATTTGTTCAAAAATAGGGGAGGTATCTTTGTTTTTTTCGCCGATTACGACAGGTGTATTTGGTTTGATGATACCGGCTTTTTCAGTGGCAATTTGTGGTAATGTATCACCGAGAAATTCTTGGTGATCCATTGAAATATTGGTAATTATAGACAAGCGAGGTTGAATGACATTGGTGGCATCCAGACGGCCGCCTAAACCTGTTTCAATAACCATAAAATCACAATTTTGTGCTTCAAAGTAGGCCAATGCCATGGCAAAAGTCAATTCAAAAAAACTGGCGTCAAGATCAGGTAATTTGTATTGTATGGTCTGGCAAAATTGAATTACAAATTCTTGTGAAATGGCATGCCCGTTGATGCGAATGCGTTCGGAAAAATCAAAGATATGTGGTGAGGTAAAAAGCCCAACCTTGTATTTTTTTTCAGTTAAGATACTTGCGCAATAAGCAGCCGTACTGCCTTTACCATTGGTGCCTGCAATATGAATGCTCGGAATTTTTTGTGGTTCAATGTTTAATTGTTCCAACAATAAATGAACACGTTCTAACCCGGGTTTGTAGGCACTCGCTCCAAGTTGTTGGTAGGCCGGGAATTTAGCGAAAAGCCACGCTACACAATCCAAATATTGTTGTTCTGTGTTCAAGAATTAGATCAAAGAAAAATAAATGCAAGGAGACCTGAGAGATAGCCAATCAGGGCTAAAGGTGCGATGCGTTTCAAATACCAACCAAAGCCAATTTGTTCCATGCCCATAGCCACTACTCCGGCAGCAGATCCGATGACGAGAATTGAGCCTCCGGTTCCAGTCGCATAAGCGATCATGTGCCAGGTGTTGGCATCGAGCCCGTCTTTGAACATTCCCATGGAAGCGGCTACTAGCGGCACGTTATCTACAATTGCAGAAACAATACCGAGTAAAGAAATATACAATTCCTTTGAAATGCCAGTTGCCAATACATCTTCTCCAAACTTTTCAATAATGCCCATTGATTCAAGACCAGCCACTGTCATCAATATCCCCAGAAAAAATAAAATGGAGGGCATTTCAATTTTACTGAGTGATTTTAATGTGGGGCCTACATGGCCATCTTTGCTTTTTTCATCCATAGAACTCAGGTTGAGATGACGCTTGCTTAAAATTTCGCCAATGAGCGCAAAAACGGCAAGTGAAAAGAGCATTCCCATGTAGGGTGGCAAATGCGTAACAGATTTAAAGATGGGTACGAGAACGATTAAAAATAAGCCAGTAAGAAGTACAAATCCGGCATTCTTTTTTGTTTTCTGAACGGTTTGGGCTTCAAAAGCGCCGTTAAAGATTGGAATGCGTTTGGCAATGAGCAAAGGAACTACAATCGTGAGTAGAGCAGGTATGAATACATGTTCGACGAGTTTGACCGCACTTACTTTTGCGCCGATCCAAAGCATGGTAGTGGTGACATCTCCAATAGGAGACCAAGCCCCACCGGCATTAGCGCTCATGACAGCAAACCCCACCATCCATAGCCTCAATTCTTTGTCTTGTACTAATTTCCTGAGAATAGAAATGAGTACAATTGTTGCGGTGAGGTTATCAATGACTGCAGATAGAATAAAAGCAAGAATTGAAATGACCCACAATAAGCCATAATTGGTTTTGACTTTGATGAGCCGCTGAACACTATTGAAACCGTCAAAATAATCGATCATTTCGACAATAGCCATGGCTCCCATCAGAAAAATTAAGATTTCTGAGGTTTTACCAAAATGATGCAACAGTATTTCGCTGGTGTATTCCTGAGTAGGTAAGATCATTGATATGAGCGCCCACGAGATTGCCATCATCAATAAGGCGGGTATGAGCTTATCAATTTTTAAGGTGCGCTCAAGTGTGATGGCCGTGTAACCAACAATAAAAATGAGAACAAGTAGTAGTGTTACGGGCATGTTCTTACACGAGTTGCTTCAAGGCAATTTCAAATGCTGCTTTAGCAATGCCTGTTTTGCCAGGATGAATTTCGTGAGTTTCCTTCAAGGCATTGAAGATAGTTTGGCTGGCATCTTCAAAAATGAGCTCATCCTCTAGACTTGATAAATCGGTACTCATGAGATATGCAAAAACCCGAGCCATGCCGCAGTTGGCAATGAAATCAGGAATTAAAGCGAGGTTGGCATCCGCCTTTTCGGCAATTGGTCCAAAGAAAATTTCTTGATCTGCAAAAGGCACATTAGCACCAGATGAAATAACGCTAACACCTGCTGCAATGAGCTGATTTAATTGCGTTTCTGTGATCATGCGGCTTCCTGCACAAGGGATAAAGATGTCGGCCGGAGTGCTCCAAAATGATTGATTGATTGCTTCGTAACTGAGCATATTTGGTGCCGCAAGTTCGTTGCCGTTTTTATGGATAAAGAGTTGTTGAACTTCTTCAAAAGAGAGCCCTTCCGTGGCAATAATTCCACCAACTCGGTCGATGATACCAACAATGCTTGCGCCTTTTTGTGCCAAGTAATAAGCTGCTGCAGAACCAACATTGCCCCAACCTTGTACCAAAACGCGCTTACCTTTGAGCTCACCGCCCCAAAGTTTGTAATAATGCTGAATTGATGAAGCGACACCATAACCGGTAATCATGTCGGCTACCACATAATTATTCTCAACTCTTGGGCTGTAATTTTCATTGACCAGCACTTTCGAAACACCACGCTGTAACTGGCCAATTCGATTGATTTTCTGAGTGTCGTTTGGTTTGAAGTGGCCATTAAAGACACCCTCTTGAGGGTGCCATACACCGCAGTCTTCGGTCATTGGAATCACTTCGTGTATTTCATCTACATTGAGGTCTCCCCCCGTTCCGTAATAGGATTTGAGTAACGGTGAAACCGCCGCAAACCAGCGCTTGAGTACTTCTTTTTTGCGTGGATCTTTCGGGTCAAAATTGATACCAGATTTAGCACCGCCAATTGCCGGCCCAGCCACGGTAAATTTAACCTCCATGGTTTTTGCCAAAGATTCTACTTCTCTTTTATCTAGACCTACGCGCATGCGGGTTCCACCACCTGCAGCTCCGCCGCGTAATGAATTGATGACCACCCAGCCTTCTGCTTCGGTTTCTGGGTCCTTCCATTCAAATACGATTTCTGGTCTTTTATTTTCAAATTTGGAGAGTAGTTCTTTCATGAGATTGATTTGATGTTATTGGGCAAGGCAAAATTACCAATATTTACAGTTTGAGGAGTTTTCTTTGGTAATCAAGAAGGGTTCCAGTGCACAATTGCTCACTTGCACCTGTAACACTTGCGATTGTTGT
>JBJTCG010000099.1:0-5439 GCA_046091725.1 Flavobacteriales bacterium
CCCTGAGCAATACCGCGCCTGGCACAAATAACTTACTGTATCACAAAGTAAAAACCGGAGAAAACCTGCGTCAAATTGCACTGCGCTACAACGTTTCTATTGAGCAATTAATGGAGTGGAATGGCTTGCGCACCACCAATATTTATGTGGGGCAAAAACTTAGTATCTACTCAAGCCAAACTGCACCACCACCACCACCTGTACCAACACCGGCACCACCGGCCAAAAAATACTATACAGTTCGCTCTGGAGATACCTTTGGAAAAATTGCACAACGCAACAACCTGACACAATCTCAATTACAGCGCCTAAATCCAGGCGTCAAAGTCAATAGTATATCTGTGGGTCAAAGAATCCGCATAAAATAGTTTCCCATGAAACTATCTGGCGTCATCATTACATACAACGAAGCCCGAAACATCAGGCGTTGCCTTGACTCACTCCTTGAGGTGTGTGATGAAATACTTGTACTTGATTCATTCTCAACTGATCAGACGGAAGCTATTTGCTTAGAATATGGGGTGCGCTTTGAAAAAAATGCATTTGAAGGGCACATCCAGCAAAAAAATGAGGCGCTTCGCCGCGCAACCCATTCATGGGTTTTATCCTTGGACGCCGATGAAGCACTTTCAGCACCCTTGAAAAATTGCATCATTGCTTTGAAAGCTAGTAATCCAGCACCGGCTGCATTTCAAATGAACAGACTCACCAATTACTGTGGTACCTGGATCAAACACAGCGGGTGGTACCCAGACACTAAAGTCAGGTTGGTTTACAAAGAATTGGCACATTGGGGAGGCGTGAATCCACACGATCAATTGTTACCCAACCAAGGTTTACCCGTACTTTTATTGCAGGGTGATTTACTGCATTATTCCTATTACACCAAAGCTGACCACTTTAAGCAAATCGCTTACTTTTCTCAAATCGCCGCCAAAGAACTTTTTGCCAAAAAAATCAAAAGCTCTTGGCCAAAAATCTTGTTGAAAGTAACGGCTCAATTTATAAAAAGCTATTTCATTAAGTTAGGTTTTTTAGATGGCTTAGCGGGCTGGCATATTGCCACACGCAGTGCTTTTGCCACCTATCAGAAATACAGCTTACTCAGAAAATTGTGGAAGAATGGCTAAACCGAGTCTGCAAAAGATATTAATTTCAAGAACAGATGCCATTGGAGATGTTTGTCTGACACTCCCTGTTTGCGTTGCCCTGAAACAACAATTCCCTGCTGCTCAACTCGTTTATTTGTGCCGTTCTTATACAAAAGCAGTAGTGGCGTGTTTTGAGCCCGTCGATGAGATCCTAGTTTATGAAGAGCTAGAAGCGCTGTCATCCGAGGAGCGCTCCAAGCGCTTAAATGGATTTACTGCAGTTTTACATTTATTCCCAAATAAAAACGTTGCAGCCTGGTGTAAACAAGCACGTATCCCTCTTCGGGTTGGCACTTCACATCGCCTACATCATTGGTGGACCTGTAATTTATTGCCTGCTTTCTCCAGAAAGCGCTCCAGTTTACACGAGGCACAATTAAATTTTCACCTAGCCAAAGCCATTGGTTATCCAAACATCCCTAATTGGGTAGAAATCAAGCAAACGAAGTCTTTCAAGGTAGCAGCTGCTCTTCCTACTGAGCTCCAAAATCAAGATCTATCCAAACTGATCCTTATTCATCCAAAATCAAATGGTAGTGGGTTAGAGTATCCGCTTGAAAAATACATGCAGTTGTCGCTTTTATTGGTTGAGAAAGGTTATGAAGTCTATTTTACAGGCACAGAAAAAGAGGGGCAGCAATTTAGAAATTTAATACCAGGGCATTCCCGCATCAAAGATGCCACAGGCCAATGGGATTTACAAACCTTTATTAGTGTCATTTCTCAATCGAAAGCACTCATTGCTTGTTCTACCGGCCCCTATCATTTGGCCGGCTTGTGTCAGATTCAAGCGATCGGTTTATTTACAAACACAAGGCCCATACATCCTGGCCGTTGGGCTGCGCTAGGGCCAAAATCTTTGGCACTTACAGAAATCGAAACGATTAGCCCACAACAGATTGCAGATGCGCTTCAATAAATTGCTCTGGAGAAATATATTGTTGGCGGTCTTTGTTGCCGTTTACAGCTTAGGATTATTAGTCAAACCTCAAGGGCTTCAATGGGATACGCTACTACTCATAAAGGCCTTGGCACAAGGATTACTAATAGGGCAGTTTTATTTTTGGTTGCATGAACGGCCTTCCAAATATTTACAAATAATATTGTTCAGCCTCACTGGTATTTTTTATTTGTGGGCATATCAAGGATTGTGGTCATTTGTATTTTTTTGGATCTTGCTTGTGTTTTTATTTTTGCTGGCCTTCAACTATGAAAATGGCTTGAAGTGGAGGAAAATACCTTATCTCAAGAACTTTTTGATTCCGGTTCTATGGTTCATTTTTTTGAATATCCTTCCGGGGATGTCCGGCGCATTCTCGACAAGTAGTGCAATTTATATTCTTTTCTATTTTGCCCTTAGTTTGCAAGCAGATCGCGAAGACTTAGATCAAGATAATGGTCAAATCAAAACTATTGCTGGTTTGTTGGGCACCAGAACTAGTGGGTATGTAGTCATTTTTATACTGGCCCTTTGCGCTTATTTATTATTACTTCCATTGACAGAGACACTCATTCTTTTGGTGGTCATGAATCGAGAGCAATTTTTCCCCAAACGCAGTTTTGATAGCTTGCTTTTATTGCTTGGCCTGTACTTTTTATTTGGTTAAGCGCAAGCTTTGTATCTTTGTGCTTTCTACAAGACCCAATGGACTACCAATTTAACCACATAGAAGCCAAATGGCGCCAAATTTGGCAAGAACGTCAAACCTATAAAATCACTGAAGATACGAGCAAACCAAAGTACTACGTACTCGATATGTTTCCGTATCCATCTGGTGCAGGTTTACACGTAGGACATCCACTGGGCTACATCGCATCCGATATTTACGCGCGCTACAAGCGTTTGCAAGGCTTTAATGTCTTGCACCCAATGGGCTATGACTCTTTTGGTCTTCCTGCGGAGCAATATGCTATTCAAACAGGCCAACATCCGGCCATTACTACCAAGGAGAATATTGCCCGCTACCGCCAACAACTGGACCTCATGGGCTTTAGTTTCGATTGGTCTAGAGAAGTACGCACCTCAGAACCTAGCTACTACAAGTGGACCCAATGGATTTTCAAACAATTATTTGATTGTTATTACGATCAAGTTTCAGACAAAGCAGAGCGCATTTCAAAACTCGTTGAAGTTTTTGAAAAAGAAGGCAATCAGAACGTACAGGCAGTTACAGACTGCAATACCACATTTGATGCCTCAACGTGGTTAGCGATGGATGACCACGCTAAGGAAGGCATTTTACAACAGTACCGTTTGGCTTATTTAGCTGAAAGTTGGGTCAACTGGTGTCCGGCACTTGGCACCGTACTTGCCAATGATGAAATTGTCAATGGCGTATCTGAGCGCGGAGGGCATCCTGTTGAGCAGAAGCGCATGATGCAATGGTCAATGCGCATTAAAGCATATGCAGATCGCCTTTTGTCAGGGCTTGACCGCATCGACTGGACCGACGCACTCAAAGAACAACAACGCAACTGGATAGGTAAATCTAAAGGCGCTAGTGTGCATTTTAATGTCAAAGGACACGATGCACAAATTGAAGTATTTACAACCCGCCCAGATACAATTTTCGGTGTAAGTTTCATGGTATTAGCACCTGAACACCCGTTGGTACAAACACTCACCACCCCAGATCAAGCTGTTGCAGTACAACAATATCAACAAGAAGCTGCGCTCAAAACAGAAAGAGACCGCCAGGCGGATGTCAAAAACATAACGGGCCAATTTACGGGTGCTTATGCAATTCACCCGTTCACAGGCAAAGACATTCCTATCTGGATTGGCGACTACGTTTTGGCATCATACGGAACTGGAGCAGTAATGGCCGTACCTTGCGGAGACCAACGCGACTACGACTTCGCAAAACATTTTGGCATTGAAATCCCAAATATTTTTGAAGCACAAGACATCAGTGAGGTAGCCTATTCAGAAAAAGATGCGCTTATCGCAAATTCAGATTTCCTCAATGGCCTTAGCGTTCAAAAGGCAATGGAAAGTGCTATTTCTGCCATCGAAAAAATGGGCATCGGACAAGGTAAAACAAATTTCAGATTGCGCGACGCCGTTTTTTCTAGACAGCGTTATTGGGGAGAGCCATTCCCTGTATATTATCAAAATGGAATGGCCCATTTGGTGCCAGACGAGCAACTACCTGTCACTTTACCCGATGTAGATAAATACTTGCCAACCGAAGACGGCGAACCACCACTTGCCCGAGCAAGCAAGAGCGCTTGGTCTTGTCAATTAGGCGAACGCATGGAATTCAATACCATGCCAGGTTGGGCTGGTAGCAGTTGGTATTTCTTGCGCTACATGGATCCGCATAATGACGATTTTTTAGCGAGCCCAGAGAAGGTTGCTTATTGGCAAAACGTCGATCTTTACATAGGCGGTTCAGAGCACGCTACAGGGCATTTACTCTATGCGCGCTTTTGGACCAAATTTCTCTATGACCAGGGTTACCTCCCTTTTGACGAACCATTTGCAAAACTGATCAATCAAGGCATGATCCTCGGAAAATCTGCCATTGCTTATATTGGTCCGGATCAAAAAATGTATTCTTATGACTGCCTCCCCGAAGATCAAACTGGTTTTCGCGAAGTCAGGATTCTTATAGACCTCATCAATGACGACGAAAGCATCCAGCTCGACGCCTTGAAAGCTTGGCAACCGCAATATGCCAATCAGGAATTTGTATTGAATGCAGCTGGAAAGGTTATTGTCAAAAGAGAAGTCGATAAAATGTCTAAGCGCTGGTATAATGTTGTTACACCAGATGATCTTTGTGAACGCTACGGCGCCGACACTTTACGTATGTATGAAATGTTTTTGGGCCCGCTTGAACAAAGCAAACCATGGGATACCAAAGGAATTACAGGTGTTCATGGCTTCTTGAAAAAATACTGGCGTTTGTTCCATTTGAATGGCACCTTTGAAGTAACGGCAGGCGAACCTAGCCCAGCAGCACTTAAAACCTTGCACAAAACCATCAAGAAACTCCGTGACGACCTCGAAAGATTTTCTTTCAATACTGGTGTGTCAAGTTTTATGATTTGCGTCAATGAACTCACCGAGCAAAAGTGCAATAACCGTCATGTCCTCGAGCAACTGACCATTCTTATGGCACCTTATGCTCCACATATCTGCGAAGAGTTGTGGGCTCAATTACAGCCACAAAGCACGAGTATCTTTAATGAAAGTTACCCAGAACTCAATGAATCTTACCTCACAGAGTCTAGTTTTTCATATCCGGTTTCATTCAATGGCAAAATGCGCATGAAGGTAGAA
>JBJTCG010000100.1:0-10862 GCA_046091725.1 Flavobacteriales bacterium
ACAATTGCCACTAAAAACTTGGCCGCCAAAGGCGTGGAATCTGTACAGGTTTATGAAAAGAAAAATGAAGATGCAGCTGCTGGTGAAGACGATAAAATCCAAGTATTGGATCTGAAACTCAAAGACGAAGCGAAAAAAGGATATTTCGGAAAGGCATCAGTTGCCTCAGATTTTAACCAGGGATCTGCGGATAAAGCGTTTTATGAGAGTGAAGTAATGTTTAACAAATTCAACAAGACCCAAAAAATTTCTGCATTTATGTTGGCTTCCAATACACCTAAATAAAGTATTGGGTTTGGTGAAATGAATAAATTTGGACTAGACAACGAACTCAACGATTCTGGCCTCAATTTCTGGGACCGCGATTCCAGAGGAAATAAGTCTGGTATTCCTCAAACGCTTAAAACTGGTATCTACTATAATGACCGTCTTTCTAAAAAGGTGAAGTTGGGTCTTAATTACGCTTATTACCAAAGCGAACTTCAAGCAAATTCTAGTAGTCAGTCACAATATTTTTTAGCAGATAGCTCTTACTACACCAAAGATTCTTCCAATAACCATACGCTTTCAACTTCGCATCGCTTGAACATGACGCTTTCAGTGGACCTTGATTCGTTAACCAAACTTGAGCTCAAACCAAATTTACATATTGACGGCGGAGACCAAAACAATACGTCAATCAATGATTTTCGCAATAACAACTTCAATTCTTACCTGCTAACCAATGTCAATAACAGTTATGTTTCGACTGGTTTGAGCAGCCGTTCTGAAGCCTTGTTAAGAAGAAAATTCGCCAAAGCTGACCGAGAACTTGAAGCAAAATACATCCTCAATTACAACGACAACTCCTCAGATGGCAGCTTAAAAACCAGTACTACCAATTTGTTTTTAGACACCGTTATTGACCAACGAAAGGTCAATAAAAACAACAGCAAAACGCATTACACCACCCTCACCTATTCAGAACCACTCAATAAAAGCTGGATGCTCATCACTGAGTACTTTCTCGAATTAGGATCTTCGGGTCAGAATCGATATACATATAATCAAGATTTACTCAGCAATCAATTTACGGTTGTCGACAGTCTTTTCACCAACGATTTTGTCAATCAGCGTTTTCAACAGCGCGGAACTGTTTTGCTCAATTATGTCTATAAAAACCATCAGTTTAAGGGTGGGCTCGGCTATCGCAACATTCAAATTGAAAACTCGAATAAATTTACCGGTGCAGTGATCAATCAGGATGTATCTAATTTCTTACCAACGTTTTCGTATCAATTCAAGCCAAGTATGGCTAAAAGAATCAATATCCGCTATAACACTTACTCTGCGCCACCTAGTGCTAATGATTTGCAACCTGTTAGGGACAACACAAATCCTAACCGAATTCAAGAAGGAAATCCTGACCTCCTTCCCAATTATCAGCACCAAATTAATTTCAACGGCAACGTTTGGCAAGCCATGACAGGCCGTTATTTGTGGTCAGGTGGTACGGCAACCCTTACTCAAAATGACTTTGCACAAAGCACAAGTTATGACGCTCTAGGAAGAACAGTTTCAAAGACAGTAAATGTTGATGGCAATATGTTTGCCACCGTATATGCGGGTGGTGGCTACCCCATTTTGAACCGTAAAATCACGTTCGAACCCAGCATGAATGCCTCTTTTATCAAGTCTAATAATTTCATCAATGGTGTTCAAAATACAACCAAAACTTCTACCATAAACGGTTCCTTTTCTATTGAACTGAGTCTTGATAGTTTAGAGTTGAGTGTTGGATCAGATTACACTTATGTAAACCCTGTCACCACCTTAAATAGTTTTTCTAATCAGCCCTACTCTACCCAAAACTTTTTCTTCAATGGCGACTGGAGATTGCCAGCACATTTCCGTTTCAAATGGGATTTGAATTATACGCTCAACAGAGGTCGGGCAGCTTCCTTTAATCGTGACTTCTTCATCGTAGATTTAGAATTACAAAAATCATTCTTGAAGACCGAAAACCTCATCATTGGACTATCTATCAATGACTTACTGAATCAAAACATTAACTTACAAAGAACGGTATCGGGTAACATGATTACCGATAATTACACGCGTATTATTTCTCGCTATTTCCTCCTAAGGCTTACTTATAAATTCAATAAAAACAAGACCCGTGAAGAAGAATTTCGTATGTGGCATTAGTGCCTTGTTGCTCCATTTAACGACTTGGGCACAAACAGAATACATCCACGCCGGCAAAATTACTTTTGAGCGCCGCACAAACCTTGAAAAACGCTTCAATGACCAGCGCATGAAACGCTTTGTGACCGAAGAAAACAAAATTCGGATTGAAGCTTTTCAACTCAATTTCAACGATACGGCCTCATTTTTTCAAATTGCAGAAGGGAATCAACCTGAGGAGATGGCTTGGCTAACTACCAAAAATGCTTATGCGCAAAATTTAAAAGATGGGCAACAACTCATGATGCTCGCCGTTTTTGGGCAAAACGTTTACGTACAAGACAGCCTACCAGAACGCACGTGGAAAATTACAGATAGCAAAAGGTCTATTTGTGGCTATGAATGTCGCAAAGCTATTTACCAAAAAAATGACAGTACCAGACTCTATGCGTGGTACTCTCCAATGCTAGTGCCAGCTGCAGGGCCTGAAGGATTTTGCGGCTTGCCTGGCACCATTCTAGGCTTAGCTACAGAAGATGGTGGCATTGTCTATTTTGCTAAAAAGATTGAAATTGTTGCACCAAAAAAGGAAGAACTGCTATTGAACCCTGGGAAAAACAAAGTCTTTACAATTGAAGAATTGAGGGCTAAAATTGAAAAAGAATACGGTTCAACACCGTGGGGTAAACGTCTTTTTGACGATATTTTCCGTTGGTTGTAAAAAAAAACCTTTTTACTTTTTTTCTGTTCTGTTTGAATGAAAACACTTGCTACCTATTCTGAGCTCATTGAAATCGCCCTTCGCGATTTCAACTTACCGAAACAGCCTTCAAACCTCTATGATCCACTGCACTACTTTTTAAAATTAGGAGGCAAAAGAATGCGTCCTATTTTAACGCTTTTAGCTGCAGAGGCGTTTGGCAAAACAGCTAAAGACGGACTTCAAGCGGCACTTGCAGTAGAACTTTTTCATAATTTCTCTTTGATTCATGACGACATCATGGATGCCGCACCCTTGCGCAGAGGGCAGCAAACAATCCATGAAAAATGGAACACGAACATTGCTATTCTTTCTGGCGACGTCTTGCTAGTAAAGGCCTATGAATGCTTGGCCAACTATGAACCTACTGACTTCAAAAAACTTTTTACCGTATTTAATCAGACCGCTGTTGAAGTTTGTGAAGGTCAACAATACGACATGGACTTCGAGCAACTAAATGATGTTACAGAAGCGGCATATATCGAGATGATACGTCTCAAAACATCAGTTTTACTCGGTTGTGCATTAGAATTTGGTGCCATCATTGGTGGTGCAGATCAAGTAGCTGCTCAACAAATTTATCGCTTTGGTGAACAACTCGGCTTGGCTTTTCAAATCCAAGATGATCTGCTCGATTTATATGGCACAGAAGCACAAGTTGGCAAGCAAATTGGAGGCGATGTTTTGGCCAACAAAAAAACCTTGCTATCGATTGCGGCCAAAAGCCTTGCGACTCCTGCCCAACAGTTAGAACTTGCCCAAATTGCCGCACTGCCAGATGCTGCTGAAAAAATTGCCCGTACTCAACGGATTTATCAAGATCTCGGTGCCAAATCTTTTTGCGAAACGAAAATGAATGCTTTTCACAAAGAGGCACTTACCGCTCTTGATCAATTAGAAAGTCAACATTCTAAGACCGCTTTTTATGACCTCGCAGAATTTTTATTGAATCGGGCGCACTAAAGAGCTTTTTGTAGCATTTTCGTTATATTTGTGGGAATCTAAATTATCAACAATGAAAAAACTGTACTTTTCTTTTCTTGCCCTGGCGGCAGTAGGTACTTTTCATGCTCAAGTGAAAAGCATCAACGCACCACGTCTAGACAAAAAAGCTTCTTATGAAGTAGGATCTAGCGTGGCTCAAAAACCTTCTGTAGACGCAAAAGCAACTACAATTTGGTCTGATAACTTTTCAACTGCCTCTAACTGGGCAATTGCTAGTACCGGATCAAACCCTGAACAATGGCATATCATCAATACGCCAAACTCTATTCCAGTTTCTGCCATGAGCCCATTTGCTTCACCAACTGCAGCAAACGGTTTCTTGTTTGTAAACTCTGATGCCAACAACACCATAGACCAAGATGGTACACCAATTATCACAACAGCAACTACCGTAAATGCGATCGACTGTTCGGCGCACAGCGTTGTTAAAGTTAAATATCACCACAACTTCCGTTGGTGGCATGACACCCGTGGTATCCGTGTATCAGGAGACAACGGTGTAACCTGGACAGAATTTTTAATTTCTGACGAAACAGATTACTTTACACCTAACCAAAACTCAGGCAACCCTGAAGTTACCGTTATCGATGTATCTTCTATCGCTGCAGGTCAGTCTCAAGTAAAAATTCAATTTTACTACAATGATAACGACTACTGGGGATGGTATTGGGCAGTTGACGACGTAGAACTTTACGTTCCTGAAGCAAACGACGTAAAATTAAATAGCGTTCTTTGGGGTTCAACAGGTTTCTGGGCTGAGCGTTTGTCTTACCACCAAGTTCCACAATCTCAAGTAACTGAAGTTGAGTTCTCTGGTATAGTTGAAAACATTGGTGCCCAAAACCAAACAGACGCAGTTTTCACTGCTACAACGGGTGCTTACACGGGTACTTCAGCTGCGACACCAATTGCAGTTGGTCAAATCGACACCCTTGATTGTGCAACATCATTCACACCAGGTTCTTCTATCGCTAACCACGCTTTGTCTGCAAACGTTGCTCTTGGTGCTACGGACGGTGACCCAAGCAACAACGCATTGAATAACTTTGCAACAATTGCTGTAAACCAATACGTTTATGCTCGTGACAACGGAACAGCTTTAAACGGTTCTTTCAACGGCGGAATGGGCTTCGAGGTAGGTAACATTTTTGATATCTTCTCTAACGTGTCTATCGGTGGTGGTTCTGTTTACATCAACGGAGCTGCTGAGCCAGGTGCTGAGATCTACCTTAAATTGTATTCTATCGACCCTGCAACTGGCGACTTCCTTTACGTTGACGAAACAGGTCCATACGTTCTACAAAATGCTGACCTAGACGCTGAAGTAACACTTTCTTTCTTAGGTGGTAGCTACCCATTAAATGCGGGTGAAGCTTATTTACTTGTTGCGGGTTCTAACGGTGACGGTGGTGCAACTAACGACTTAGTTGTTGGTACAGCAGGTCCTGCTCCTGTTCAAACATGTTACTACTATGACATGACTGACCTTACTTGGTACTACACAACTTCTCAGCCAATGGTTCGCATGAACTTCGATCCAGCTCTAGGTGTAAAAGAAGAAGTAGCAACCTTTGGTCTTGAAGTAGCTCCTAACCCAGCTGCTGATGCAACAAATGTAACTTTCACTGTTAAAAATACAACTGATGCAATCATCAACGTAATTGACATGGCAGGTAAAGTTGTTGCGACTCAAACGTTAGCAGGTATCAACGGAACACAAAACGTTGCTATCAACACAAGTGCTTTGAACAACGGAATGTACACAGTAAGCGTTGCAGCTAACGGTACAATCGTTACTAAAAAATTAGCAATCCGCAAATAAGCGAATTCAAAATACTAGAAATGAAAAGGGAGCCCGAGGGCTCCCTTTTTTATTGAAATAATTACCGCAAGCTAAAGGCCAACACGGCATCTAAAAAAGCATCAGGCGCTTCGGCATGAACCCAATGCCCTGCATTGGCTACAGACACCAACTGCATATCCGGATATTGCGTTTCTATTGCATAAATATCTTCATCCAAAATATAGTTAGAAAGAAGACCACGAATAAATAAAGTCGGGGTAAAAGATTCGAATTCGGGCAAGGCCTTCAGGATTTCAGGCATGCTGGCCTCTAGAACCGGAAAATTGACTCTCCATGCTAATTTTCCTTTGTCTTCCCAGTATAGATTTTTCAGTAAAAATTGTCTTACACCGTCAGAATCAATGAAAGTTTTTAAAATGGCTTCTGCTTGGCTTCTGGCCGACAATTGACTCAAGTCAATGGCATGAAATGCTGCTAAAATGTGCTCGTGATGCGGTGCATAAGCTTTAATGCCCATATCTACAACTATCAATTTTTCAATTGTATTTGGATATTTTCCATCAAAATGCATAGCCAACTTACCACCCATGGAATGGCCTAATAAAATGGGCTTGTTGATTTGAAGATCAGAGAACAGCTCTTGGAGGTCTTGAACCATTAGGTCGTAACTGAAATCATGGGACCACTCAGAATGACCGTGGTTTCTGAGATCAACTAATGTCACTTGAAAATATTCAGCTAATTTTTTGGCATGGCTTTGCCAATTATCTGAAAAGCCAAATAGCCCATGCAAGATCACTAAAGGCTTGCCTTCGCCAAGTTGTTTGTATGCGAGCTTCATTGGATAGATTGTGCAGCACCAAGCGTTCTGACAGTAAATTGCCGATCATTGATTGACGACAGCAATTGAATCATTTGCTCAGGAGCAATTTGTTTGCGGTCATAGTGCACTTTAACACTTTGTTCTTCCAAACTGTCTTGGTAATTTACCTCTACACGCGCTACAGCACAAGTTTCTTTCAAAGCTTTGCGAATACTTCCGCCACAGCCCATCTGACAAACCATTCCTTTTACACCAAGTTCAATGGTTGTATTTGCTTGAACTGCACGACAAACTTTTGGTTGCTTTGTAGGAGTTGCTTGCTCATTTTTTGCACCACAGGACCACATTAATAAGCCTAAAAAGAAAGGAATAACGTATTTCATGCTACAAAATTAACCGAGTTCTTGAATAAGTTCAAGTGAATGTGTAGATTTGTTCAAACTTGAAATCATGAAAAAACTATTTTTTATTGCAATGGGCGCCTTATTCATTGGTGCTGGAACACTTAGCTCTTGTGGCAAATACACAGAAGGCCCTAAATTGGCGCTTTCTTCTAAAACTTCGCGTCTTGCCGGCACTTGGGTGCTTTCTGCAAAAACGTTAAATGGTGTCAATGCCGTAGATAATGGCTATTCAGAAACGCTCATTATTGGAAAAGATGGTTCTTTTCAAGATACAGCTAGAATTAGCTATTTAGGCTTTAACTACACTGGTCCAGTTGCTGGAACTTGGAGTTTTTCTGAAGACAAAATGCAAGTTGTTTTCACCTCTACAGGTACAAACACAGCCTTTACCATCAATGGCAACAACACTTGGAACATCATCAAATTGGCAAAAGACGAAATCAAATTTGAAAAGATTGGTAGCAACAACAGTGTCACTGCCATGACTTACGTTCCTCAAAACTAATTCAATATGAAGCGTTTACTTTTCACTTTTTCTTTGGTAACTCTTGGCCTGAGTGCCTGTTCGAAATTCTCAGAGGGTCCAAATTTTTCTTTGCAAACCAAGAAAGCACGACTTTGCAACGACTGGAAACTCGCTGACTACGTACTGAATGGCAACAACATTTTTGATGCAACAATCACTTCAAAAATGAGCATTGACAAAGATGGTACTTATTCAACATCGAATTTCAGCAATGAGCTCGGTCAAATCCAAGGGACTTACAGCCATGGAACCTGGAAATTTGGAGGGGATTCTACCATTTTATACATGTACGAGGATACCACAACTATCAATCCTGTCCATGAATATACGGTCAAAGAATTGCGCAGCAAACGCATGGTATTAGAAGAAGAAGTTTTTCAAACTGGATCAACGCACCGCGTTACTTTTATCCAGCAGTAATTAAAACATTCACAAAAAAATGCCTTTCGTTTGAAAGGCATTTTTTTTATCTCCTATTTGTATGCTATACAAATTTTGGGTCAGTTTCCATGATGTGACCACATGCCTTACAGGTTCTTAGTTCCTCTGAGCCATAGAACTCTTTGAAACGTGGTATGAAATCCTTTTCAATGTTTTCGAGATGAAAACGATAGGTGTGCAAATGATGGTTGCATTTTTCACAGAACCACATAAGGCCATCTTGCAGATTGCTTCCTGTTCTGACACGTTCAATGACCAAACCTACTGTATTTTCTCCTCTGGATGGAGAGTGCGGCGTGTTGGCAGGCAACAAAAACATTTCACCTTCTTTGACAATGATGTCTTTGGCCTGACCATCTTGTTGGATGCGCACATTGATGTCACCTTCAATCTGGTAAAAAAGCTCTTCACTTTCATTATAGTGGTAGTCTTTGCGGGCATTTGGACCAGCAACAACCATTACGATGAAGTCACCGGCTTCTTTGTACAAGTTTTTGTTAGATACCGGTGGCTTGAGAAGGTCTCGATTTTCATCGATCCATTTTTGAAGATTGAAAGGTGCCAACATAAGCATTAAGGTTAGGCGTTGAGAATACCTCTTGAAATGACAATTTTTTGCACTTCAGAGGTTCCTTCGTAGATCTGGGTAATTTTTGCATCGCGCATCATGCGTTCAACGTGATATTCTTTTACGAAACCATAGCCACCATGGATTTGAACAGCTTCAACTGTTTGTTCCATGGCTACTTTCGAAGCATACAATTTAGCCATTGCACCAGATTGATCGTAGTTGCGGCCTGCATCTTTGTCTTGGGCTGCTTTGTAAACTAACAAGCGAGCTGCTTCAATTTCGGTTGCCATATCGGCTAATTTGAAAGAAATTGCTTGGTGCTTGTAAATTTCTTTTCCGAAGGCTTGACGCTCTTTGGAATAGGCAGTGGCAAGTTCAAACGCACCTGCGGCTATACCTAATGCTTGTGATGCAATTCCGATGCGCCCACCAGAAAGTGTCTTCATGGCAAATTTGAAGCCGAAACCGTCTTCACCAATGCGGTTTTCTTTTGGTACCTTGACATCATTAAATAAAAGGGTATGTGTATCGCTACCACGGATACCCATTTTGTCTTCTTTGGCACCCACTACAAAACCGTCCATACCGCGTTCAACGATCAAAGCGTTGATACCCTTATGGCCTAGTTCAGGATTGGTTTGAGCAATGACAAGATAAATTGAGGCGGACGACCCGTTTGTGATCCAGTTTTTGGTTCCGTTTAATAAGTAGTAGTCACCCATGTCAACGGCTGTAGTGCGCTGTGAGGTTGCATCAGAACCAGCCTCTGGTTCTGACAAACAAAAGGCACCGATTTTCTCTCCTTTAGCTAACGGAACGAGGTATTTTTGTTTTTGTTCTTCAGTACCAAACTGTTCAAGGCCCCAACAAACCAATGAGTTGTTGACCGACATACAAACAGAAGCAGAGGCGTCAACTTTGGAAATTTCTTCCATGGCTAAAACGTACGAAAGTGTATCCATCCCGCTTCCACCATATTTGGGATCTACCATCATGCCCATAAAACCAAGCTCACCAAGTTGCTTGATTTCTTCAGCTGGGAATTTTTGTAGGTTATCTCTTTCTATCACGCCAGGTTTAAGGACGTTTTGCGCAAAATCGCGGGCTGCTTCCTTAACGGCTAGATGTTCTTCGGTGAGTTCAAAATTCATGTTGACTGATTTATAATTTTAATTTTGACAAAAATAAACGAATTCCCCTATTCTTGAAAGCAAAAGACTCGAATAAAATGCAGGTGCTTGGTCTGATGTCAGGGACCTCTCTTGATGGCCTTGATATCGCCTTGGTTGAGTTTGAATTTAACGAAGGTCAACATACTGATTTTCTGATTGTTAATGCTATTACTTTCAACTACCCAACACCGTTGCTCGATGTTTTAAAAATTGCCACTACCCTTCCAGGAGAACAACTTTTTAAACTGAACCACGACCTCGGTTTATATTACGCCGAATGCATCCATACTTTTTGCAACAAATTCAATATTGACACCGATAAGATTACAGCCGTTGCAAGTCATGGGCAAACTATTTTTCATCAACCTGCGCTTGGATTCACGACCCAATTAGGCTGTGGGGTTACGCTCAACTACCACACAAAAATACCCGTCATAAACGATTTTCGGACCTTAGATGTAGTTGCAGGAGGACAAGGTGCACCATTAGTGCCAATTGGCGATGCTTTACTTTTTGCTGGGCAAGCCGATGGCTTTCTCAACCTAGGAGGTTTTGCAAATATTTCTACACAAATCAATGGAATCCACCAAGCCTATGACATAGCGCCGGCAAATTTGCCGCTCAACTTGTGGATGCGAGAAATAGGTAAAGAATTTGACGAAAATGGAACAGTCGCCAGAAACGGAAAAGTGCATGAAAACATAGTCGGGCAACTCTTGAAATTAAATTACTTTACGCAGGAAGGCCCAAAATCTTTAGGCACCGAATGGATGCACTCCCATTATCTTGCACATTTTGAAGGACTCGATTTGGCTGACAAACTCCGGACTCATATAGAAATCCTTAGTATTTTAACTGCACAAGAATGTCAAAAACTAGGGCTTCAAAAGGTGATGGTCACCGGAGGTGGAGCATTTAATTCGTTGCTCATTGAACTACTGCAACAAAAATTTACAGGAATGTTAGTTATTCCGGATGACAAGATTATTGCGTTTAAAGAAGCGCTTATTTTTGCTTTCTTGGGTGCCCGCTTTATTCGGAACCAAGCCACAACAATCGCAAGTGTTACAGGTGCAAGTGAGCAATTGTGCACTGGAACCCTTCTTGATTACCAAAGAAAACTCCTCAAACTGTAAATATTGGTAATTTTGCCTTGCCCAATAACATCAAATCAATCTCATGAAAGAACT
>JBJTCG010000101.1:0-8518 GCA_046091725.1 Flavobacteriales bacterium
GAACGGTGTTGCTCGGCAAAGCACTACCTCCGGTCGGTGTCGCATACCATTGGACGGCAGTTCCGGTTGCACTCAATTGGGCAAGAGTTGCCCCACTACAAAAAGTTTGATTGGCTGATCCGGTTGGGGCAGCTGGAGGAGCTGGAGGGGGGACATAGGTAAAACTAACTAGTGCAGTTCCACGATTTGTCGATCCATGGTTACTATAAGTAAAACTTGCTGATGCTGACCTTGCCCAAATCAACCCTAGCGTTGTAGGCGTTGCACTAAAAGTGTAATCGTTAGGATCAAAGGTGTTTAATGCGCGTGTAGCAATGATTGTACGAACACCTGCGTTGACAACATCTGAGGTAATTGTCCAGTCTTGTTGAGAATCAGTAACGGGCGCGCCAAAACCAGTTAATTTCGCATCAAAAGCATTGAGTGTTGTGGCGCTATGCACACCCACCACGTCGGTGCCATTTGTCATGCTATTGGCATTAAAACCAAGTGCAAACCAGCGTCCGGATGGCCCTGTTAGTGTTAAAGTTACATTTGTGCTGATGTCTATTTTGACAGACATAGCTAGTCCACTAGTTGTTGTGATATTAACTACACCAGTTGTATAGCTCTGAGCATTAAATGCCGTAGCAAGTAACAAGAACAAAGAGAGTAATAAGAATTTATTTTTCATGCGGGTTTAGTATTTCGTTGAGTTTTGGATCTCCATAGAGTACAAGTAATTGTTGAATAGATCTTCCTTGTTGATCCAGAACTTCCAAATGTACTTGATATTTCAATAGTAATTGTATGACCTCATAACGTTGTAAGGTCATGGCAAAGTGCAAGGGGTAACCCATTTGTTCAAATTGGCAAGTATCGTTTGGATTCACTCCTTTTTTTAGTATTTCTTCTAATAGCGCTAAATTGTTTTTGTAAATGAGCGCGTAAACAACGGACCCTTGAGGGTAACAATTCTTCAGATCAGCACCTTTTTCAATGAGTAAACTGGCAACTTCATTATTGCCGTGATAAGCAGCTAATAAAAAAGCACTGGCTCCTTGAGCAGAAATTTCATTGATCTTTTGCGGGTGTTTTTTGAGGAATTTTTCCATTTCAACCCGATTACCTTTTCGAGCTATTTCAAAAATATCTTGTGCAAAGTAGGAGGGAGACACTAACAATAAAATCAATAAAAGGCGAACCATGTATAGCATGTTTAAAAATGATACCCAAGTTTGAACTGTAGTCCAGCAGTTTGAAAATTTAGTTTAGGGTCAGTTAGTTCATTGGTAATCAATAAATACTTGGACCATATTCCTTTGTAAAATAGCAATTCAAGGTTCCAAAAGTGCTTATCTTTTCCAATAAAAGCCCACCCATGTCCAATACCGAGGTTCAAGCTTTGAACGTCTATGGAAAAGTCTTTATTGATATAATTTGGGAGGGGCGGCATTGTCATATCGGGCACCTGAAATGTCTCAATTGTGCTGAAGCTTTGCAAGCCAATATTGATCGGGATATATCTTGCAATATCGGTTTTCATGGGGTCATAGATGAATTGATATTGCAGTGCTGCCTGATTGAATTTTTGTGGCCCACCAATTGCTTTTAGATTGAGCTCAACGCCAAAATAATGTTGTTGCTTAAAGTATTTCCCAATACCTAAATTAAGGCAGACTGGAGTTTCAAAGAACATTCCGTAGCTATTGCTCGATACATAATAGTCATCGGCTATAAAACCGTTGTCGATACCTGCAAATTGTGTGCTAATACCAACATGAAAGTCAAACTCGTCTACTTTTCTTGGCTTGACAATACTATCATAGTGTCGAACTCTTTTTTGAAAGGTACGGTCCTCTTCAATGTAGTTGTACATCTCTTTGGATAAATAATACATGCGGTTATATTCGTCTCGAAAAGTCAATACATAATTGTTATCCAGGGCAATCATTTTTCCGTAAAGCACTTTTCCATTTTTAAGCTCAACCACATCGTAAACTACAGCTTGTTTTTTTGATTTTTGAGCAGTTGAAAACAATGGAAGTATCAGTAAAAGCAATAAAACAAATAGGTTTCTCATTTGAATTGAAATTAATTCATGGAATAAATTCTGTAAGTATAAGGGGCAAGCGTAAAATTCCGATGAATTTCTTTAGCATAGCACTAAATTAAGGATAATGCCCGTAATTTTACGAAGTGGCCAGTTATCGGACAATAAAAGCAATATCAGAAGGATTCTACAAAGAAAAAGGTTCCAAGTTTTTGGCTTTTGCCGTTCCTGTTCAAAGTGAGGCAGAGGTCAAAGCATTCATTGCGGAAAAAAGAAAAGAGCATCATTTAGCGGTCCATGTATGTTCGGCTTTTAGATTAGGTGCGGACAAAAAAATATACCGCGCATCCGATGACGGCGAACCCTCCAATTCAGCCGGCCCACCCATTCTTGGTCAAATTCAAGCTTACGACTTAACCAATATTTTGATTGCGGTTGTACGATATTATGGCGGTACCAATTTAGGAGTAGGAGGGCTAATTTCAGCTTATCGTACTGCCGCCAAAGAAGCATTGGACGTAGCCCAGATCATCGAAAAAGAAGAGGAAATTCAATTTTCCGTTCAATTTCCGTACGAGAAATTGTATATGGTGATGGACCTGCTTAAAAAAGCAAATGTCGAAATCTTAGAACAAAATTTAGATTCCGAATGCTCGCTACTCTTGCGCATTGAATTAAGTAGCGCGAAAATTATACAGTCACAACTGGAAAATTTACTGAAATAAAAAAGCCCTCCAAGAAATAGAGGGCTTTTCATATAAACTCGGAGTGTTTACATCTTAATGATGATAAACTCTGTTCTTCTGTTCAATTGATGTTCAGCTTCAGTACAGGTTGATTTTACCGTTCCTTCACAACCGCAGTCATTGAGGAGGCGAGATTCGCCGTAGCCTTTTCCATAAATGCGCTCTGGATTACTGATGCGCTGTTTAATATAAGCGGCAGAAGCCTTTGCGCGATTGGCAGAAAGCGTTTCATTGAATTTCACACTACTACGGCAATCGGTATGTGAACCTAGTTCGATGACCATAGTAGGATTTTCGTTCATTACTTTCACGATTTTATCGAGTTCAACAGCCGCATCTTTTCTGATGTTGTATTTTCCTAAATCGAAATAAATAGGTTTGATACCTAAGGTTTTAGCGAGGTCACCGCCTACGCTTACAGGTGTCAACGCAACATTTAATTTCTCATGCAAAGCAATTACTCCTTCCTGATTGATCACTTCTTGGTATGTAACCGTTTTTGAAAGGTAACCATTACATGTGAGGGTAATTTCATAGGCCAATTGATTGCCAACTTTCATATTCTCCAATGCTTGTTGCCACATACCAGCTTGATCAGTAGTATTTGAAAATATCACTGCTTTGGTTTTCAAGTCTTTGATCAAAATTTGTGCTCCTGAAATGACACCTTTTGTTTGTGCATTCGTCAACAAGAGCTCAAGCATAAATGAAGGTTTCTTATCTAATTTAAATACCTCTTGATAAGACTTCGCCTTTTCAGCAATTGCAACGTTCTTGCTACTACCACTAAATCCTTCTTTGTTCACTTCAATCACGTAAGACTTTCCTGGATCAAGGGTAGTATTGAACTGCCCTTTGTTGTCTGCCGTGAGTGTTGCAATGATTTGTCCGGCTTCATCTTTGATTACGATTGTAGCACCAGCCATGATTGCCCCACTTTGTCCGTCGATAGCAGTGCCTTTAAATGAAATCGGGAAAACAAATGGCTTCACGAGTTCAATACCATAAATGTCGTCTCCTCCAAGACCCCCAACGCGGTTAGATGCCACGAAGCCCAAATTGGAGTTTTCAAAGAATGTCACTGCAAAATCATCAGCTTGTGTATTGATGACAGTTCCTGCATTGACAGCAGCAACTTCAAAACCTATTGGTGCCACAAAAACGTCGTGCCCACCAAAACCTGGGCGGCCGTTACTTGCAAAGAAGAAGAGGTCACCGTTAACCCACGGGAACATTTCATTACCTTCAGTATTTACGTTGGCGCCTAAGTTTTTTATTGCGCTACACTTACCGTTTGCATCAATTGCACAGCTATAAATATCTGATCCTCCGAAGCCACCTGGTCTGTCAGATACAAAATAAAGTATTTTCCCATCAGCGCTTATTACAGGGTGCCCAGTAGAAAAAGCATTGCTATTGATAGAAAGTTCTTGTTGATCTGACCATATACCATTCTTCCAGAACGCGCGGTAAATTTTTAGGTTGACCATTCCATTGGCATTTGCTTTTCTGTCATCGGCTGTAAAGTACATCACTTGACCATCTGGGCTAAAGCAAGCGGGCCCTTCGTGCATACCTGAATTCAAAGGTTTTTGCAAGTATTGAGGCGCATTGTCCGTTTTGTCTTTCACAAGTTCAATCGCATAAAGATCTAAGAATTGTTCGTTGTCACCGGCCCATTTCGGATTTCCCCAATAGGAAAAACGTCTTGAACTCACGATCATGGCTTGATTTTTTCCGGGTATAGGGTATACCCCGAAGTCTGCGTGGTCAGTGTTTAAAGCAGTTTTACCAATTTTAAAGTGAGGTTCTTGAGCCATTAATTTGGCTAAATAAGCCGGATCTTTTAAGAAAAGTTGCGCACGATTGTCAGAAGGCTTGGCATTTGCGAACTGTTCAAAGTAAGTATTTGCTTCATCGTGTTTATTCTGACGGGCCAAACTGTAGGCAAGATCATAGAGTAACTGTGCATCTGATTTTTTAGCAAGCAATTTTTTGTAGAGTGCCTCGGCTTTAGAAAATTCGCCGCAAAAGTTGTAGCAAAAAGCTAGTTTTTGCTGCATTTCTGGGCTATCAAATTCAGAACCCAAAACACGTTCATAAGAGTTTAAAGCTTGAAAATATCCTTGTTGGTCAAAATAGTAGTTTCCTTTGGCGAGTTGCCCGCTTTGAGCAAAAGCCAAGCCTGTTTGGAAAATAACAAGAAGTATGAGTGTAAATTTCATGGCGTTACTTAAAAATATCTTGGTGATTTAATACCTGCTTTACTACGCGCAAGGTCATAACTGAGCATCAATTCAAAAGTACCATCGTTGTACTTTCTAATTTCGGTGAGTCCAATTTCAGATCCAACACCTATTCTGAAGGTAGGAGCCAATTGATATTGAATAAAAATACCACCCGCGGCATTTAGACGATACATGGCACCTACGAAAAACTTTTCTTGGATGATTCCTGTTATTGCCGCGTCCAAACTCAAAGGCGCCCCTTCGGTAAATTTGGCTTGTACCATTGGTCTTAACTTTAGATTCGAACCAGCAGTAAGCACAGTACCAGCATTTACAAAAAAGTGTCTTTGCTCTATATTCAACGATGTTTGGTCATAACTACTCTCAAATATTTTCGGAGTACTTGCTCCAAAAAACCAATTTTTAGTATGATAATAAACACCAAAACCAAGGTTAGGATTCACTTGGTTTCTGACATCTTTCATGAGATTAGGATCATTTTGAGTAGTGGTGTTGAGCTCACTTGAATTGATATTAATGACATTCATACCCGCTTTGACACCGAAAGCTAATTTGCTTTGATTGTTGAATTTAAGCGTGTACGAAAAATCGCCGTAAATCATGTTTTGGCTCAGTGGCCCAATTTGGTCGCTTACCATTGTAAGACCCAAACCGACACTCTCGTAAGACAGAGGAGAATGCATGCTAAAAGTTGAGGTTTGAGGTGCGCCAGTAAATCCAACCCATTGTTGGCGATGCAATACTGTGGCATTTAAAATCTCATTACTTCCGGCATATGCAGGGTTTACAAACAATTGATTATCGGCAAATTGAGTAAAATGAGCCTCTTGCTGAGCTTTGGCATTAAAAACACAAGCACTTGCAAGGATGATATATATGATTTTATTTTTCATAGCTAAATCTGTTAAAATGGATTATCGTTTGAGGTATATATAACCTTTAAGCACTCCATATTTAGTTGTTTGTGTATCTAGAATATAGAAATAAGTACCTGTAGGAAGCTGATCTCCACCAACATTCATGCTACTTTGCGAGTTCCCATTCCAGTCATTTTGGTATGGGCTTGCACTGAATACTTGGTTACCCCAACGGTTAAAGATGATGATTGATTGACCCGGGATATTTTCAATTCCCTCAATTACAAAAGTATCGTTGATGCCATCGCCATCAGGGGAGAATGCTTCAGGAACTTCTATAATTGGGTCACAGTTACCTCCTTCAACAAACGGATCACAAGGATCAGTTGGGTCATTACCATTTGAAGTTTCTGTGCCATTATCTACACCATCGCCATCACAGTCTAAACTTGCCCAAGCTGAACTTGGCGTCATGGATTGACTTGCCGCGTTGTAATCACAAGGATTGGCAGGGTTGGTACCTTCTTGAACTTCTGTGTTATCCGGAACGCCATCTCCATCTGTATCTGGGTTATTCGGATCAGAACCTAAATTGACTTCGGTGCCGTTTGTAAGGCCGTCGTTGTCACAGTCAAGGTTAGCCCATGCAGTTGTTGGTGTTGTGTTTTGACTTGCAAAAATCAACGAACAAGGGTCTGTTGGGTTGGTGCCGTCTGCAACTTCGGTGCCGTCTGTTACACCATCGCCGTCTGAATCAGGATTAAACGGATTGGTACCAGCAGTAATTTCTTGATCATTTGTCAAACCATCGTTGTCACAATCAAGACCACCCCAGGTTGTGCTAGGAGCAACTGATTGACTTGCAAGGATCAATGAACAAGGGTCAGTAGGGTTAGTTCCGTCTGCAACTTCGGTTCCGTCAAGTACGCCATCTCCGTCAGAGTCAGGGTTGAATGGATCTGTTCCTAATTGCTGTTCTGTACCATTACTCAAACCATCGTTGTCGCAATCTTGGTTGAGCCATGCATTGCTAGGGGTAAGTGTCTGACTTGCATAAACCAATGAACAAGGGTTGTTCGGGTTAGTGCCGTCTGCTACCTCTGTACCGTCAAGTACGCCATCTCCGTCAGAGTCAGGGTTGAATGGATCAGTACCAAGAGCCAATTCTTGACCATTTGTGAGGCCGTCGTTGTCACAATCAAGATTTGTCCAAGCATTTGTTGGCGTAAGTGTTTGACTTGCCAAAACTAAAGAACATGGGTTATTCGGGTTTGTTCCATCTGCAACTTCGGTTCCGTCAAGTACACCATCGCCGTCAGAGTCAGGGTTAAATGGATCTGTACCAAGAGCCAATTCTTGCGCATTGGTGAGGCCGTCGTTGTCGCAGTCTTGAATAGGGTCATTAGCTGTACAAGGATTCACGGTAATTACCAAAGTATCATTGATACAAATTCCTGGTAACGGTAAACCTTGGTCACAGATTGAAACAACTACAACATCGGTTCCGACATAGTTATTATTCGGGATGTATGTATAGGTTCCGTCAGGGTTAATAACAATTGTACCGTGACTAGGCCCTGATACAGGGTTTATATTGGCTTCTAGTGTGGTTCCATCAATATCAAAATCACCAGCGTCTATGAGGTCTCCTGTAATAGATGTGTTGTAGGCACAGTTGGCTACATCGTTATCTACAACTGGCGCATCATTTACGGCATTCACGGTAATGCTGATCATGGCAATATTAGAAGTAAGGCCTCCGTTGTCATTCACGACATATGGTTGGAAGGCCGTACCATTGAAGTTAGCCGCTGGTACATATTGTACCTGAGAACCAACAACTGTCCAAGCTCCCATACCGTTTGTGACGGAAGTTTGAATTCCAGGTACTGATGGATTTAAGTCAATAGTTGTATTCACTAAAGTTCCATCAATATCAATGTCATTAGTAAGTACGCTCACATTGATAGGTGTATCCTCATTTGTACTTGCATTGTCATTGTTTGCAATAGGTGCATCATTGACAGGAGCAACAGTAATAGTAACAATGGCATCATCGCATAAAATCGGAGTACCGTTGTCACAAACTTGATAAGTAAAGCTTACTGTTCCAAAGTAATTAGCAGCAGGAGTATACGTAATTGCACCTGTTGTAGGGTTTACACTTACACTTCCTGAACCAGGCTGTACTGTTATTGCTACTGAGCCAATATTGAGTCCTTCAATGTCTGTATCGTTACCTAAAACATTCACGACAACCGGCGTATCTTCATTGGTTGTGGCAGCATCGTTGTTGGCAACCGGCGCATCGTTGATTGGGTTGACAGTTACTGTAACCACGGCAGTTGCACAAAGTGCAGGAGTACCGTTGTCACAAACTTGGTAAGTGAAAGTTGCTGTTCCGAAGAAGTTAGCCGCAGGTGTGAAGGTAATAGCACCTGTAGTTGGGTTAACGGTAGTGGTACCATTCGCAGAAGGAACAGTTACGGTTACCGAAGCAATATTTAGACCTTCTACATCTGTGTCATTAGCCAATACGTTGATGGTTACAGGTGCATCTTCATTGGTAGAAGCGATGTCATTGACTGCAACTGGTGCATCGTTGACAGGCGTTACCGTGATGCTCACAGTAGC
>JBJTCG010000102.1:0-10964 GCA_046091725.1 Flavobacteriales bacterium
CTATAAATTTTTAAAAGAGACTCTTATCAGAGCATTTGGCCCAGCGTTTTTTGAAGAATTAGAAACAGTTGCAAAAGAATTAAACGATCAATAACAGAAAAAGGCCCGAATGAATTCGGGCCTTTTTTGTAGTTTGTTTATAGCAAAATATTAATGCTCTTCTTCTCCAGCTTCTAGCGGCGTAGTTTGCGGAATGAAATCCTCGCTAGCACCAGGCTTAGAGTAATCGTATGGCCAACGGTGAACTACAGGAAGTGCACCATGCCAGTTTCCGTGAATACGCTCTACAGGAGTTGTCCATTCAAGTGTATTTGATCTCCAAGGGTTTTGTGGCGCAGCCGGACCTCTGAAAATACTATAGAAGAAATTGAATAAGAACAATGCTTGACCCAACGCTGCAAAGATTGCAAAGATGGTAATGACTTCGTTGAGGTCCACCATGAGTTCGAAAGATCCTTTGTCAAATTCACTGTAGGCAGAGTAGTCGTAATAACGACGTGGAGCGCCTGCTAAACCAACAAAGTGCATTGGGAAGAACACGCCATAGGCACCGATCAATGTTACCCAGAAATGCGCGTAACCCAAACGAGTGTTCATCATGCGACCAAACATTTTAGGGAACCAGTGATAAACACCACCAAACATTCCGAATACTGCTGACATACCCATTACAATGTGGAAGTGAGCAACTACGAAATAGGTGTCGTGCAGCATGATATCCAAAGCGGAGTCAGCAAGGATGATGCCTGTAACACCACCTGTAATAAATGTTGATACCAAACCGATTGCAAACAACATTGCCGGAGTAAGCACCAAAGATCCTTTCCAAAGTGTAGTGAGGTAGTTGAATACTTTCACAGCAGATGGAATAGCAATTAAGAGAGTTGTAAATACGAACACACTTCCTAAGAACGGGTTCATACCTGTAACAAACATGTGGTGCCCCCATACAATAAACGAGAGGAAACCAATTGCGAGGATAGAACCGATCATTGCTTTGTAACCAAAGATTGGTTTACGTGCATTTGTTGCGATGATTTCTGAAGACAAACCAAGTGCTGGTAGTAATACGATGTATACTTCAGGGTGACCCAAGAACCAGAACAAGTGTTGGTAAAGAATTGGTGAACCACCGTGGTTGGTTAACATTTCACCACCGACAATGATGTCAGAAAGGTAGAAAGATGTACCCATTAAACGGTCCATGATCAAAAGCAATGCAGCTGATAATAAAACCGGGAATGAAAGCACCCCTAATATTGCAGTTACGAAGAACGCCCAAATTGTCAATGGCATGCGTGTCATGGTCATACCTTGTGTACGCAAGTTGATGATCGTTACAATGTAGTTCAATGAACCAAGTAAAGAAGAAGCAATGAAGATTGCCATTGAGAACAACCAAAGCGTCATTCCTAAACCTGATCCAGAAACTGCTTGCGGCAAAGCCGAAAGTGGTGGATAGACTGTCCATCCGGCCATAGCTGGCCCTGACTCAACAAACAAGGATACCAACATGAGAATTGACGACAATGCAAACAACCAATAGGAGAGCATGTTCATGAAGCCAGAAGCCATATCACGGGCACCGAGCTGCAATGGAATCAAAATATTAGAGAATGTGCCAGATAAACCTCCTGTTAATAAGAAGAATACCATGATAGTACCATGTATGGTCACCAAACCGAGGTACATGTCTTCTTTCAATACGCCGTTTGGAGCCCATTTTTCACCTAAAAAGAAAGAAAGAAAATCTGAACTTTCGCCTGGCCAAGCCAATTGAATTCGGAATAAGATTGATAACATCATAGCAACCAAGCCCATGAAAACTGCAGTCATTAAAAACTGCTTACCAATCATTTTGTGGTCTTGAGAGAAGATGTATTTAGAGACAAAATGCTCCTCATGATGGTGGTGATCATCATGATGTCCGTGTGCGTGTGCGTCGTGTGAAGCCATCTTTTATTTTTTTATCGTTGCTTAATTAATTCATCGTTACTGCAGTAGTGTCTGCTGGGGCTGGAGTTGCCGGTGCAGCTGCTACAGGGAAATATTGATCTTTAAATGTTTGTTTTTTCTTGCCAGCCATCCATTTGTTATAGGCAGACTTATCAAGAACAACAACAACCATTTTCATTTTGTAGTGAGCGCCACCACAAATTTTGTTACACATCAAAATGTAGTTGAAAGAGGCATCGTTTTTCTCTTGACGCATTTCAGCTGTTGTTTTGGTTGGTGTAAACTTCATGCGCGTTGCCATACCGGGTACCGCATTCATTTGAGCACGGAAATGTGGGAAGTAAGCTGAGTGGATCACGTCTTTTGCACGCAAAGCAATTTCATATTGTTGACCTTTGCAAAGGTAAAGCGTATCTTTTTGAATGATGTCATCCCATGCAGAAGCATCCAATTTTTTGTTGTGATTTTGCTTCATTTGAGTCACGAAACGATATAGTCGCTCTTTTCTTGATAAATCGGTGCGTAACACTGAAACTGTTGAATCGCTCAATACGGTATCGCGGTTATTGAGTAACATTTGCAAAGACTTGATACCTGTAGAACCATTGAGCATGTTATTCAATGAAGAATCTATGGTATTAGAGGTCAACAAAGCTAGTTCATTGTTGTCTAGCGTCAATTTGTAATCGTACAAACCAAGTGTGTTGTCGGCACCAGAATAACGAGCTGTCCAGTCGAATTGCTTAGAGAATAATTCAATTTTAACCGCTTCTGGCTTAGATTCACCGGTTAAGTGACCCCAAGTCTGTAAACCAAGAATGATGATAACGGCTAACACCACAGCAGGGACTACTGTCCATAGCATTTCTAGTTTATTGTTGTGCGGATAATAGAACGCGGGTACACCTGGCTTTCTTACGTATCTCCAGGTAAAGAAGAAAAGTAAAAAGTTGGTGAAAAAGAATATTGCGATGATGATGACGAAGTTCAGGTTTAATAACCAGTCCATCTCTACACCTTCTTCTGAAGCTGCTGATCCACGGCCTGTCCAACCATATGCAGACATTAGGTAAATGAAGAAAGCAAACAACGCTATCATGAAACCGAACATCATGCGTCCGTTCAGGTTGTTGTCTCGGTTAGAAATTTCATGCTCTTGATTCTTTCGAAGTTTCGAGGAAATTTCATAAACACGCACGAGCTGTGCGATGGCGATGGCGCCTAAAACAATGACAAGTAAAACTATCAATTTATTTTCCATGACTTATAGATAATGTCTTGTTAGATTAAATTTCGTGGTGATTAGATTCATCCAAGAATGGGTGATTAACTGGCGTAAGTGGCGCTTTGCTCAAGTTGCGTAAGATGACGTAAATGAACGTACCAGCCATTAACAATGCCATGCCAATTTCTAGTGCACCGATATTTGCGTTTTGACCCATTGCCCCAGCAGAAACCATGATGTAAACATCTAGCCAGTGACCGGCCAAAATTGTCAAGCCAACTGCAGTAAGGATACCAGCATTGCGTTTCGCATCTCTTGACATAAGGATCAACATAGGGAAAGCAAAGTTGATGATAAACATTCCGAAGTATAAAAACTTGAAATGAGCAATGCGCGTTTGGAAATAGATTACTTCTTCACCAATGTTTGCATACCAAATGAGCATGAACTGTGAGAACCACATGTAAGACCAAAGGAAAGACGTTGCGAATGTCCATTTACCAAGGTCATGGATATGCGAGTCGTTCACTTTTTCAAGATGGCCTAACTTTTTAAGATAAAGTGTGGTTAAGACTAAAACAACCATAGTTGAACACCACATACCTGCGAAAGTGTACCATCCAAATAAGGTAGAGAACCAGTGTACATCGATAGACATGATCCAGTCCCAAGCAGAGGTAGAACTAAATACAGCAAAGAAAACAAGGAACAACGCACCGCGCTTGTAGTTTTTAAAGTGTAATTCCGTACCACCTACTTTATCTTCTTCAAGCGAGCGGCGTTTGAAACCTCTCCAAAACAAGAAGTAAGTTGTGAAGTAAGCAATTGTTCTGATCCAGAAAAACACAGGGTTTAAATAAGCTGCTTTGTGACGCACTATTTCATCGTGTGCTTGTACTTCAGGATCCATCCAAGAATAGATATGAGCACCGTCAGCTATTGTAATGACCAACAAAACTACTCCTAAGATGATAATACCTACTGGTAAGAAACCAGCAACAGCCTCTATGACGCGCTTTACAGCAGCGTACCAACCTGTTTCAGTTGCATATTTCAATGCAAGGAAAAACAAGGCGCCAAGGCCGATGGCAAAGAAAAAGAATCCGCTGATAAGGGCTGAAGCCATGAAGCGGGTAAAGAAATGATGATCACCCGCGGCAATAGCGGCACCAATTATTGTCAGCAACAAACCAACTCCCATGAGTCCGAATGCTACGTTTTTCGCTTTTTTGGTTATTTGAAATTCCATTGCTCTGTTGATTATTTCGCGTTAGTGGTGTCTGAAACGGTTGCTCCTACAGCAGCGCCTGAGGCATCAAATTTACCGTAGTTGGCATCTTGTAGGCGATGAATGTAATGAATGATTGTCCAGATTTCTTTCTTGTTCAAGATAGAACCATGTGCACCCATCATGCCTTTTCCGTAGTAGATTGAATAAAACATTTGTCCTTCTGTAGCTGCAATTCCAACGTAGTTTGGTACGCCTGAGTAAGCGCCACTAGCTACCATTGGGCCGTTGCCATCACCTTTTTCACCGTGGCAGTGCTGACACATTGCCGTGAAGAGTTCTTTTCCTTTAGTGATAACCGCTTCAGCATTGCTGGCGTTGATCAATAATGGATTTTTGTCTGCTACTGCCAATGTATATTCGTCCGCTGCAGAGTAATCCCAACCGTAAAGACCATGTGTTTCACGGAAAGCGACATTTGGCTTACGGAAGTAAGGCAACATTAATTTTACTTCTGTGGAGTCAGTTCCATAGAAAGGAATGGTGTTGCGCGGTGGTGTCATGGCTGTCAGACGACCTTTTTTGGTTTCGTCAATTCTGCCGCGAACTTCTCCGTAATCAACGTAAGTTTCAATACCTGGTGTGCGGTACATGTCTGGTGCATATTCCAACCCTGGGCTGTCTGCATTAGACACACAAGAGTTCAAAAGCAATGACAGTGTCAAGGCTGCTCCACTAAATGCTGTGTAAACGATCTTTTTCATGTGACCCTGTACTTATTTAATTTCTTTTTTATCGAGTTCGAGGTAACCGATTTCTTGCAACATGCCGTCAAGCTCTGCTTCAGTTACATTGTGGTTCTCGCTCAAACGAATTTCCATAACGAATTTGTCGTCTGTGGTACGCGGATCAGGATTCTGAGCCGGCATTCCTGGCAAGGTTTTGTTGCGCAGTAGGTAGGTAATTGCCATACCGTGTGCAGCACACATTACCGTGAACTCAAAACTAATTGGAACGAAAGCCAACATGTTCTCCAAATAAGAGAAGTTTGGCTTACCCCCGATGTTCATCGGCCAGTCTACTACCATGAAGAAACGCATCCCGATAGTAGCTAAGGTTAGTCCAATAAGACCATATAAGAAAGCCATGATTCCGAGACGTGTATTTTTAACACCGATGATCGGGTCAATACCGTGAATTGGGAATGGAGAAAAAACCTCTGAGATTTTTACACCTTTTGAGACGAGCTGTTTAGCGCTGTGCTTGAGCACTTCGTCGTCGTCATACATTACGTATAGAACTTTATCTGACATAGCCTTTGCTTAATGATGTTTGTGATAATCCGGTGATTCTTTGTAAGATTGACCGGAGCCTTTAAGGATGGTTTTAACTTCGTTCAATGCAAGTACTGGGAAGTAACGAGCAAACAACAAGAAGAACACAAAGAATAAACCGATTGTACCTAAATATACCGCGATATCGATATGGCTTGGGAAGTGCATACTCCAAGCAGCTGGAATGTAGTCACGGTGAATAGATGTAACGATAATTACGTAGCGCTCAAACCACATACCGATGTTTACAACGATAGAAATAAAGAATGTAAACAAGAGGCTGCGACGCAAGCGGCGGATCCACATGAGCTGTGGAGAAATTACGTTACAAGTCATCATGGACCAGTATGCCCACCAGTATGGTCCGGTAGCACGGTTGATGAACGCGTATGATTCGTATTCTACACCTGAATACCAAGAAATAAACAACTCGGTGATGTAAGCCGTACCAACAATTGAACCGGTTACCATGATAACGATGTTCATGTATTCTACGTGCTTGGTGTGGATATAAGCCTCAAGCCCCATTGCCTTGCGCATGATGAGCAAAAGTGTTTGTACCATGGCAAAACCAGAGAATACAGCTCCTGCTACGAAGTATGGAGGGAAAATAGTGGTGTGCCATCCTGGAATTACTGAAGTGGCGAAGTCAAAGGATACAATAGAGTGAACCGAGAATACGAGAGGTGTCGCCAAGCCAGCTAATACCAATGAAACAAGTTCAAAACGATTCCAGTGTTTTGCACGACCAGACCAACCAAATGAAAGGATGCTGTACATCTTTTTAGCCAATGGTTTTTTAGCGCGATCGCGGATGGTAGCGAAGTCAGGGATAAGCCCGATGTACCAGAATACCAATGAAACAGATAAGTAAGTAGAAATTGCGAATACGTCCCAGAGAAGTGGCGAGTTAAAGTTCACCCACAAAGAACCAAATTGGTTCGGAATAGGCATTACCCAGTAACCAACCCACAAACGACCCATGTGAATGAGCGGGAAAGTACCTGCCATGAATACGGCAAAGATGGTCATGGCCTCCGCTGAACGGTTGATTGCCATACGCCATTTTTGACGGAACAATAAAAGTACGGCAGAGATAAGCGTACCGGCGTGACCAATACCTACCCACCAAACGAAGTTGGTGATATCCCATGCCCAACCAATTGTTTTGTTCAGACCCCAAACACCGATACCGGTGCCCAAGAGATACATGATACTACCTACTCCGTAAAGACCTATCACTAGGGCAATTCCGAAGAGGATATACCACATTTTTGGCGCCTTGTCCTCAATTGGACGACATACATCTTCTGTTACGTCATGATAGGTCTTGTGACCTAATATGAGGGGCTCTCTGATTGCTGCTTCCTTTTGCATTGCAGTAGTTTAATTGAATGATTAATGATGAGCTTCTGCTACTTGAATATGATCGAGTAAAGAATTGTCTTCGTTGCGAACCTTAACTTGGTACCAAACATTTGGCTTCACACCAACTTCTTCAAGCGCTTGGTATGCACGAACACCTTCTGACTTCTCGCGAATCATAGATTTGAGGTCATTCCAGTCTCCGACAACGATTGCGTTTGTAGGACAAGCGTCTGAACATGCTGTAGCGAATTCGCCGTCAGCAACAACTCTTGCCTCTTTTTTGGCAACCAACTTAGTCGCTTGAATACGTTGTACACAAAGTGAACATTTCTCCATGACACCACGCGTACGAACAGTAACGTCAGGGTTGAGCACCATACGGCCGAGGTCGTCTTGTGCAGGGTTCACTTCTGTAAACTTCTTGTATGAAGGGTAGTTAAACCAGTTGAAACGTCGTACTTTGTATGGACAGTTGTTTGCACAATAGCGTGTTCCGATACAACGGTTGTAGGCCATTTGGTTGAGACCTTCGTTTGAGTGCGTAGTTGCAGCTACCGGACAAACTGTCTCACAAGGAGCGTGGTTACAGTGGTGACACATTAATGGCATGTGAACCACAGCTGGGTTCAAGGCAGCGATTTCAGCGTTGTCGTAGCTAAATGTTTCTTTGTCTTTTTTGGTACCAACCGCAGCCTCTTCATCTGAAGCAAAGTAGCGGTCAATGCGCAACCAATGCATTTCACGACCACGACGCACTTCGTCTTTACCAACAACAGGTACGTTGTTTTCAGACTGACATGCAATGAGACATGATCCACAACCAATACAAGAAGAAAGGTCAATGGAGATACCCCATCGGTGACCGATTTTTTCTACCGGATGTGCTGCCCAGAGGTCGAACTCAGAGACAGGGGCTTCTACGTGGTCACCGTGTTTGTCGAGCTTTTGAAGCTTGTGAGCTTCGTTGTAAGCTTCTTTTTCGTGGTTTTTGAAAATAGAAAGTGTGGTTTCACGAACAATGGAGTCGCGGCCCATCACGGTGTGGTGAATTTGTGTTGCTGCAATTGGGTAAGTTCCTTCTACAGGACTAACTGTTGCATTTGCAGCGTAAGAAATAGTAGCAGCAGCTGAAAGCAAGCCAAAGACATTGGCACCAATTGGTGTAGGTTGTCCGTTTTCTTGCGTAGCGTGTCCGCCGTATTCTTTAGTCTGGTAAGCAGCTTTTCCGATTTTTTCGCCATTTGCACCACGACCATAACCAAGTGCGATACCGATGGTGCCAGGCGCTTGACCAGGTAGTGGATAAACTGGTAATGTAACTGATTTACCATTGACAGTAACTTTTGCTAAATTGAGGCCATGTTCTTGGTCGTAGGTAGTGGCGTATTTGCCTTTCATTTCGACCGGATTCATGGTGATGTAGTTATCCCAAGTTACTTTAGTAATTGGGTCTGGTAACTCTTGTAACCAAGGGTTATTAGCAAAAGCTCCGTTACCAATAGCTGGTTTTTGATAGAAAACTACCTCAGTACCGTTTGCTTTTGGTAAATCTTTAATGCTTGCAGCAGTGAAAGTAAGCGCTGCTGGTGCAACTGGTTTCTGGATGCAGCTGTTGTGTGTAAGGTAAGCGAAATCGCCAATTGGGGACAACAAAGCGAAAGTAGCTTTGATGTAGTCATAGGCAACTGCCGAATCTTGTCCGCCACGGCTTGCAGCACCGTTCCAAACCAATAATGATTCAAGTGCGCTTGCTGTGTTGTGCAAAGGACGAATAGTTGGCTGGCCAACTGCGTATTCGCTTGCTTTTGCTTCGTGATCGGTCCAATTTTCTAGTTGGTGATGATCAGGACAGATATAAGTACAAAGGCTAGCTGTTTCGTCTGCATAAGAAGAAATAGCTACTGAAGTTTTGATTGATTTGAGGCCCTTCGCGAATTCAGCACCATTCGGCATGCTGTAAACAGGGTTGACACCCATCATGATGAGTACTTCTGGACCTTTGCCCGCTGCAACATCTGCTGCCAATTTGAGTGCCTTAGCATCTTCAGATTGGTGTAGGTTAATCGTGTTAGCGAGGTCAATAGTAGAACCGTAGGCTCCGAGGATATTGTTCAATTGGTTAGCCAATTGTTGAACACCTATATGGTTAGATCCTGCAACAACTACAGATTCTTTTTTAGATTTCTTAAGCGCCGCAACAGCTTTGTCAGCAGCAGCTTTCCAAGAGCCCGCAGCTGCAGATTTACCTTGAAGAGCAGCAATCATGTATGAAAGAACTGCAGCCTCTTCAGATGGTTTGATCATGCCACGAACGTCGGCATTTGAACCTGTTACAGAAAGTACTGATTCAAATTGGAAATGTTTTGACATCCACTCCCCTTCTGGGTTGCGGCGTGTACCGTATTGAACAGCAAATTCAGTTGGCAATAACCAAGTGCTCAAGAAATCGGCACCAACACTGACAATTGTTTTTGCTTTTGAAAAATCGTAGCTAGGGATGATGCGTGCACCAAAATTCGATAAGTTAGCCTCGCGCATACCTGCGTAAGAAACAGCGTCGTATTGAACGTGCTCAAACTTAGCTCCTGCCTCTCCGTTCAATTTTGTGGCCATTTCAGCAATGGCACGTTTGATCGATGGAGAAATAATTGTATTTGAAAGTAAAGTTACTTTTTTAGCACCTGCAATTGCTTTTGAAATAGCAGCATCAACAGTTGCCCAAGAAGCATTACTTCCGTTGGCTTGTGGATCTGTTAAACGCTCTGAGTCATAGAGACCAAGAACAGAGGCAATGATTTGCGGGTTGGTGCCACCTTGAGTGAAACCAAAGTCTTTGTTTCCTTTGATAAAGATCGGACGGCCTTCGCGTGTTTTCACCATGATGCTTGCGTAAGAAGCGCCATCATAATAGGTGCTTGCATACCAAGTAGGCATACCAGGTGTTACGTTTTCAGGCTTAACTGCGTAAGGAACCACTTTTGTAACTGGCGCTTCACAGGCAGCTAATGTTGCTGCTGCAACAGAGAATCCTAAGAACTTCAAGAAGTCGCGACGCGCTGTAGAAGACTCAGCTAAATTTTCATCAGCCAAGAAATCTTCAACAGATTGTTGGTTTGGAAATTCTTGCTCTTTGTGCTTGATAAACTCAGGCGTTTGGTTGAGTTCGTCAATACCTTTCCAATATTTTTTTGTCATTTCCATAGTCTTAATTCGACAAGAACGTTAAATACTCTTATTAATAGTGACACTTAGCACACTCCCAGCCTCCAAGTTCGTTAACGGTTACTTTACCGTCATCATTGAGGTATTGAGCATAAAGCTTAGGATCTTTTTTCAAACGACGGTGAATTTCGTCGTAGTAAGCGTTTTTACCATTACCGATAGCCACATCTTTTTTACCGTGACACTCAATACACCAACCCATAGTAAGTGTTTTGCGTGTCAATTGGATGTTGCCTTCAATTTTGTTCAGATCTTCAACTGGTTGTACCTTAACAGTTTCAGTCATTTGAGTCATGTCGCCGTGACATTGCTTACAATCAAGGCCTCCAACAACAACGTGCTGTGAGTGGTTGAAGTAAACGTGCTCAGGAAGTACATGCACTTTGTTCCAGACAATTGGCTTGGTTTTGCCGGTATATTTCATACCTGCTTTGTCCCAACCAGCAGCTGCGTAAATCTTTTTGATTTCGCCAGCAAACGGCTTGCCTTCACCATCAATTTGTTTATGACAGTTCATACAAACATTGACTGAAGGAATTGATGCAGACTTAGACTTTGTTACCGAATTGTGACAGTACTTACAATCAATACCGTTGATGCCGGCATGCGCTGCGTGCGGGAATGCAATTGG
>JBJTCG010000103.1:0-67822 GCA_046091725.1 Flavobacteriales bacterium
TAGTTGATAGCAAAGGCTTGACTTTTGGAATGAATGTCGCTAAATATAAACTAGACAGAGATTAAGAATTAAGTCATGAGACACGGAAATAAAATCAACCATTTAGGAAAAAAGACTGGCCACCGCAAAGCGATGCTTACCAATATGGCTTGTTCTTTGATCGAGCATAAGCGCATCACAACTACAATCGCAAAAGCAAAAACTTTGCGTGTATTTGTTGAGCCTATCCTTACAAAAGCAAAATCAGATTCTACACACTCACGTCGTGTTGTTTTCTCTTACCTTCAAAGCAAAGAAGCAGTTACTGAATTATTCAGAGAAGTTGCTCCAAAAATTGCAAACCGTGAAGGTGGTTACACACGCATTATTCGCACAGGTTACCGTCTTGGTGACAATGCTGAAATGTGTATGATCGAATTAGTTGACTTCAACGAACTTTACAATAACGCTAGCAAGAAAACAACACGCCGTTCACGTCGTGGTGGTAAGAAAGCTGACGAAGTTGTAGCAACAGCAGTAGAAACTGCAGAAGTTGTTGAAGAAACACCTGTTGTAGAAGCTACAGAAGTAGTTGAAGAAGCAACTGCTGCAGAAGTAGTTGAAGAAGCAGCTGTTGAAGTTGAAGCTGAAACACCTGCTGCTGAAGTTGCTGACGAAGCACCAGCTGCAGACACAACTGAAGAAGCATCTTCTACTGAAGAAGAAAAAACTGAAGAATAATTCAACAATATGTTGATAAAAAAGGCGGACAAAGTCCGCCTTTTTTGTTTTTAAGGGTTCCCATTTTTAACAAAGTCCGTAATTTTGGAGAAAATTATTCGATGCAGCAAAATCAACCAGCCTACTTACTACTTGAAGACGGAACTTTATTCAAAGGCGTCGCCATCGGTAAAATAGGAACAACAGGAGGTGAAATTGCTTTTAACACCGGCATGACCGGCTATCAAGAAGTTTTCACTGATCCCTCCTACCTTGGTCAAATCTTGATCATGACTACCGCTCACATTGGCAATTATGGTATTCACGAAAAAGAAATTGAATCTGAATCAATCAAAATTGCAGGGCTCATTACTAAGAAATTCTCAAATGGTTTTTCGCGCGCAGCTGCAGCAGATTCTTTACAGCACCTTATGGAGACTAATCAAACCGTTGGGATTTCTGATATCGATACCCGTGCTTTGGTCAGACACATTCGCAATAAGGGTGCCATGAACGCCATTATTTCCTCCGAGATTCTAGATGTTGATCAACTCAAGGCCAAACTCAAGGAAGTCCCTTCTATGGATGGCTTAGAACTCTCATCTCGTGTTACTACTCAAGAGGCTTATGAAGTTTGTCCACCGGATCCAAAATATAAAGTGTCATTACTAGACTTCGGTGTCAAAAAGAACATCGTTCGTTGTTTAGTAGATCGTGGCTGTCATGTCAAAGTATTTCCGATGCATGCCTCCAAAACTGAATTAGACGCATTTAATCCAGATGGTTACATGCTATCTAACGGCCCCGGAGATCCATCCGTCATGAACGAAAGCATCCAATTAGTCAAGTCACTTGTGGCTGACGGAAGACCTATTTTCGGAATTTGTCTCGGACACCAAATTTTAGGCCTTAGTCAAGGTCTTCGTACCGAAAAAATGTTCAACGGTCACCGCGGCATCAATCACCCTATTCTCAATCTCAAAACAGGAAAGGGTGAAATCACCTCACAAAATCACGGTTTTGTCATCTCCAAAGATTCAGTTGCAGCAAATGCAGACATCGAAGTAACTCACGAACATCTCAATGACAAAACAATTGCAGGTATCCGACTGATTAACAAACCCGTATTTTCAGTACAATACCACCCAGAAGCATCAGCAGGTCCACACGATTCACGTTACCTCTTTGATGAATTTATTCAGAACATGCATAACTTTAAATCATAAACATGAGTTTGATTGCCTCCATTTTTGCCCGACAAATTTTAGATTCACGCGGAAATCCTACAATCGAAGTCGATGTCATCACAGAAAATGGCATCCTTGGGCGTGCAGCCGTGCCTTCTGGTGCATCAACTGGGGTTCATGAAGCTGTTGAGCTCCGTGACAACGATCCATCATTTTATTTGGGCAAAGGTGTATTAAAAGCAGTGAACCATGTCAACACCATTATCGAAGAAGCACTCGTAGGAATGGATGTATTCGAGCAGAAAAAAATAGATTACCTCTTGCTCGAACTTGATGGCACCGACAATAAATCAAAATTAGGCGCTAATGCTATACTTGGTACCTCTCTTGCCGTTGCCAAAGCTGCAGCTCAAGAAGCTGGCCTAAGTCTTTACCAATATATTGGTGGTGTTGGTGCAGTCACGATGCCTGTACCCATGATGAATATTTTAAATGGTGGTTCACATGCTGACAACCTCATCGATATCCAAGAGTTTATGGTGATGCCTTTTGGTGCCAAAAGTTTCTCAGAAGGATTACGCTGGGGGACCCAAGTATTTCACCATCTCAAAGCTGTTTTAAAATCGAAAGGCATGTCAACCAATGTGGGTGACGAAGGAGGTTTTGCTCCTAGTCTTGGTTCCAATGAAGAAGCCATTCAAGTAGTCATTGAAGCCATTGAAAAAGCCGGTTTCAAACCGGGTGTAGACATGTATATTGCGCTAGATGCCGCCTCCTCTGAATTTTATGACGCAGCAAGCGGCCAATATGTTTTTGCATCTACTGGTGAACGCCGTAGCTCAGCCGAGATGGTTGCTTTCTGGCAAGATTGGTGTGAGCGCTTTCCGATCATTTCCATTGAAGATGGCCTCGCCGAAGACGATTGGGACGGCTGGAAACTTGCAACAGAAAAACTTGGTTCTAAAGTGCAGTTAGTTGGTGATGACTTATTTGTTACAAATACCAAAAGATTGCAACAAGGTATTTCTAAAGGAATCGCCAATTCAATTCTTGTGAAAGTCAACCAAATTGGTACACTTACTGAAACCATAGAAGCGGTTAATTTAGCAACTCGCAATGGCTATACTTCAGTCATGAGTCACCGCAGTGGTGAAACTGAAGACAACACGATTGCTGATCTTGCAGTAGCGCTTAATTGTGGGCAAATCAAAACGGGTTCCGCATCGCGTTCAGACCGTATGGCAAAATACAACCAATTATTGCGCATTGAAGAAGAATTGGAAGAAGCAGCCGTATATCCTGGCAAGAATTTCAAGTACATTCGCTAGTTGTCTCGTTTTAATCTTCGCGTTTACGCACTCATAATCAACGAACATAACGAGATTCTCGTTTCAGACGAATGTCGTTTTGGAAAATTTTTTACCAAATTTCCAGGAGGTGGTGTCGAAAACGGAGAAGGAATTCTCGCAGCGCTCAAACGAGAACTTAGTGAAGAACTGAATCTGACGGATTACCCCGAACCCCAGTTCTTTTATTTCAATGAATTTCACCAGGCTTCCGCATTTGACAACAGTAATTTAGTTGCCTTTTATTACCGAGTTTCCATCCAGAAAAAAGAAGTGCCCCTTTCATCAGTGCCCTATGAAATCCCATTTTTTGAAGAACAAGAAAAGCAACGTTGGGTAGTGCTAAGTGAGCTTGAATCTTCTGATCTTACTTTTCCGATTGACCGAATTGTACTTGAGAAATTTCAAAAAGAATATGGGCTCTCTTTATAAAAGGAGCTTAGTAAAGGAATTTTCAATAAAATATTTAATGCTTATTTCTTGAAATTCGAAGCTACAACAAGGTCTTTGGTGCCGTGGGTCCAAGAATAGAATCCTTCGCCACTCTTCACTCCTTTTTTACCAGCGGTAACCATATTGACCAACAACGGACATGGCGCATATTTGGGATTGCCAAAACCATCGTGTAAAACTTCTAGAATAGCCAAGCAAACATCTAATCCGATGAAGTCAGCTAATTGAAGTGGGCCCATCGGATGTGCCATTCCTAACTTCATGACCGTGTCAATTTCTTCTACACCAGCTACACCTTCAAACAAGGTGTAAATAGCTTCGTTGATCATAGGCATTAAAATGCGGTTGGCAACAAAGCCCGGATAATCATTGACCTCTACCGGAACCTTAGCCAAGCTTCGGGAAGTTTCCATAATCAGTTGAGTCACTTCATCACTTGTTGAATAACCCCTGATGATTTCTACAAGCTTCATTACCGGGACCGGATTCATGAAATGCATACCAATTACTTTTTCTGGACGGTTTGTGACCGCTGCAATTTTAGTAATCGAAATTGAAGAAGTGTTTGTGGCAAGAATGACCTCAGGTGAGGTAAGTGCATCTAAATCTTTAAAGATTTTTAATTTCAAGTCTACATTTTCAGTAGCAGCCTCTACAACTAACTCTACTCCTTTGACACCTTGAGACATGTCAGAAAAAGTATGTAGGTTTTGAAGTGTTTGGGCCTTTTGTTCTTCTGTCAAACCACCCTTTGCCACTTGGCGATCAAGGTTTTTGCCAATAGTTGCCATTGCTCGCTCTAGCGCGGCTTCAGATACATCAATAAGATTCACTTGATAACCAAACTGAGCAAAGACATGTGCGATGCCATTACCCATTGTGCCTGCTCCAATTACTGCTACGTTTTTCATGTTTTTGAAATTTGGACAAATATAAGGTACCTCATGCAACTACACTAAAAAAACACAGGAATCCTTGTATCTTTGTTTCAGATGAGTTTTAAAATCAAAGGCAATACTTTCAAAACGAAGTTCTTAAGTTCTCTGGTCATTTTAATGTCAGGAACCGTCATTTCACAACTCATTGCACTGCTTTTTGCCCCGCTGTTGTCTCGCTTGTATACACCCGCTCAGATGGGAGAGCTCGGTTTTTACATGAGGCTCACGGGTTTTATTTCAGCCATTGCAACTTTGCGTTATGAAGCTGCACTTCCACTACCAAAACAAGACGCACATTCTTTTTTGTTATACCGACTCGCCTACCGTATTTCAATAATCGTATTAGCAGTCAGTGCGCTAGTTTTAATTTTTGTATTAAAAGCAGGTATCGGCATTCCATTTTCATGGTGGTTTTTCTTACTCACTATTATGGGTTCTGCTTGTATTGTCATCATCAATATCGGAACCAACTGGTCTGTTCGAATTGGAAAATACGGTATGATTTCTCGACAGAAAATCATCAATTCAAGCCTTTCCAATTTGCTAAAGTGGATTTTCTCTTTTTTTCAGCTACAAACCTTTGGTCTCATTTTAGCAACTTTCTTAGGTTACTTCGCTTCTTCCTTAGAATTCCTCTTTGATTTCAAAAAAATTCACCGCCGTTTTAATCATTACATTTCTAAAAAGAAAACCGCGGCGCTCATGCGCGAGCACAAAGATTTTCCGATTGTCAGCTTACCGCATGTCTTTGTAGATAACGCCCGTGAAATGCTGATAGCCACTTTTATTTTTGGCTTTTATTCGGACATGATTTACGGTTCTTACAACCATTCCTATACCATGCTCAGGCTACCACTTTCTCTCATTGGAGTTTCTCTAGGGCAAATTTTTTACAACCGAGCGTCTGAGCTTTACAATCAACAAAAAGCAATGATTCCATTGATCCAGAAAATGTTGTTAGGGTTGGTGCTACTTTCTTTAGTGCCATTCGGCTTGCTCTATTTTTATGGGACCGAAATTTTCGGCTTTGTCTTTGGCTCCAATTGGCTAATTGCCGGTGCTTACTCTGAAACGATGTCTGTTTGGCTAATGGTGAATTTTATCCTTACCCCGATAGCCGCACTTCCAATGATTTTGAAAAAACAAAACATTTTCTTTTTGTTAGGTATAGGGAGTTCAATCATCCAAGTTCTGCCCTATTGGGCGCTCCACTGGGCTTATGGAAATTCAGCATCTGTATTTTTGCTGAGTTTACAAATCGTTTCGTATTCGCAAGCATTATGGCTAATTTTTACTATTGGCTTGCTCTATTATTATGCGCAACGCGCTGATCAAGCAGCTGGTCATATAGCTTAAAAAAGTGCTCCTGATTGACGCTCTTACTGGCTTTTTCCGCTATCAGTTTTTTATTTTCTGTTGCTACTTTTTTAGCGTCTAGGCAGATTGCCGCTTCTATATCAGCACTCAAATCTGAATGATAAATCAGGCCATTCTCGCCTGAATTGATCCATTCTTTATTGGCTGGCAGATTCGATACAATTGGAATACAACCGTGGGCCATTGCCTCTAATAAGCTAATCGCAGTACCATCAGACTCCGGTATCGAAATATAGATATGTGCCTTAGCGTAATAATCATTGTTGTCCTCAGGTTTCAAAAACCCTACAAATTCATATGCTTCAGCAGGTAAATGAACTGCAGCTAATTGCTTTAAAATCGCGGTCTGACTACCACTTGCCCCAATGATTAACTTCCAGTCCGGATGCGCTTTTAAAAATGGAACGCTTTGAATGATGAGCTCATCAATCCGGTACAGATTTTCATGCATTCGATTGGAATAGATGAATTTCTCTTTTTTTTGTGGGGCTATTTGAGCGTTTATTTCAACCCCAAAATTGGCTACTACAACCTTTTTTTCGGGCGCTAATTTTTGGATGGCGGTAGCCATATATTGCGCATCCGCGGTGATTCTTTGAGCGCGTTTCAAGACAAAACGCACCATTGCTTTGTAAAACCAATTCTTATTGGGCAACACAAGTACATCGCTACCCCATGTAGTGAGAACAAGGGGTTTGAAATGTGCATTTGCAAGCGTAGATATCAACCCATAGGAGTTGGCCTGGTGTACATGAATAATATCCGGATTGAAGTCCTGAATTATTTTTCGGAGTGCCTTAATGTTTTTATAGATCCGAAATGGTTGCCTGAGGCTAAAATCTAGTTGTACCGCCTGGTGACCCTCAATGGCGTGTCCAGAAACCAATAATATTTCATCAAAATAGGGCGCTATTAAAGACTTAAAGTTCAACAAATGGGCATTACCCTTGCTGCTACCAATTAGCAATAATTTTTTATATGTTGAACCTCGCATCAGTTGTCATTAATCGTTCAAAAGCCCATGCCAAAGCTAGACAAAATAGCAATTCGATATTGCGCTCAGTGAGGGGATTATTGGTAAGTGCGCTGATGCTCATCAGCAAAATAACTAGAATAAATGGCAAATAATGAGCACTTTTTGTGCGATACAGTTGCATAAAAGGAATGAAATACAAGAGTATATAAATCAACAAACCAAATAGTCCATAGCGCCAAGTCATGAGGATGTATTCATTTTCAGAATAAAGCCTATTGGTATAAAAATAGTGTTTGTACGGGCCATGTCCAAAAATTGGATATTCGAGAATTTGCTGACCCAACAAGGCCCAAGTTTCGAACCGACCCCTAACAGAACCACTGTACAATGCAGTTCCATCGAGTAAACTCGAACTGTAAGCCGAATACTTAAAAAAAGAAGTCGCTAGCATTAAGGCGAATAAGTAGGTTAAAATGAGCCCGGCAATGACGATTAACCATTGCTTACGGGTCCAAATTTTGGAATGAAAAATACCCATAAAAAGAAATAACGCGAGAATAACAATTATGGAAGTTCTGGACTGACAGAGAAAAACCATTGTCAGGGCTATGAAGAAAAGGCCGAGTTGCTTTTTATTGAATTGCTTGGGTAGAAATAATATGCTGAAAAAAATAAAAAGCAGGGCATTGATGTTCGGATTTCCCATAGTGCCAACCATGCGTTTAACTGCGGGCTCGCCAAGCGAGTTTTTTCCAAAAAATTGAATTTGCAACCCACCATTGTAGTGCTCCTCTAAGAGTTGATTGATGCCAGGAAAATTATAAAAGTGTAAAAGATTAAGTACAACGAGAAGTAAAAATAGATAGGGTAAGTATTTTCGCAATAGGCTAAAATCTATTAACCCAAGAAATAACAGCAGTACACCGATCTTGAGCCACTTATAAATTTCAAAATAATCAGAAATGGTACTTGAATGCCCTTGAATCGCAATTGTAAAATAAACAAAACCAGCCATCACAAATGGCAAAAAATGAAAAGTGGAGCGTTTCAATTTGGGCCAATTCAAACCAATGAAAATGACAAGCACTGGAAAGAAAATATCTACCCAATGAATGGAAGGAAGTTGATCACCTAAATTTATTGCCGGCAAACATAGCGAAGCAAAAAGTAAAAAACCGCTAAGAATGGTAGGGAATTTATTACTTAGCCCATTCATCATAATATGCGCTGAGTTCTGGGTATTGTCTGAGCTGACGCTCGTCTAATCTTCGTGTATCTCCAATTACTTTGGCCGGATTTCCGCTGATAATAGAAAAATCAGGATACGTACCTTTGAGATAACTGTAAGCCGCAATGAGGCAACCTTTACCAACCGTAGTTTTCGGCATAATGGTAGAATGCGGACCGACAAATGTAAATTTTCCGATATGAATAGCCCCACGTTCATAGACTTGATGCTGGGGCTGATGGTATTGTTTGCCGTAAATCCGAATGGCCATATGACTTGAGTGGGAAGTCATGTTGATAAAAGTAGTGAGCTGACAACCCTCTTCAATAGTAATTCCTTGACTGGCTTCAATAAAATTATAATGGCCTATGTACACATTTTCGCCTAAAACGAGATTTTGAGGATGATCAATAAAGGTGGTATTAGATATGCGAGTTTGGGCAATGCGCTTACCTTGGTTGTCGTAAATTCGCTGATTCATGGCTGGTTTAAACGACAAGAAAAAGCGCCTTAAAATTTTCTGAATGATTCCGTTTTTGTAATGCATGCCTTTCGATTGCAAGCGAAGTTATCAAAAACAAGCATATATTGAGTACTTTTGCTTTGAAGCGATTCATTAAAATGACCAACACAGCACCACTAGCCAAGCCAAAAATTGTTCATCTTAGTAGTGCGCATTACGACCGCGATGTTCGCATCTTTTTAAAAGAATGTAAGTCATTGGCAGTGCTTTTTCCCGATCATGAAGTGCACCTAATTTTACCCGGTGTTGCTGCGCGTATAGAAGATGGCGTTCATATCCATAGTTCTGGTCCAAGGGGGAAATCCAAGTTTCACAGAATGTATTTGACCGTCAATCAGGTTTTTAAAAAAGCACTTGAACTAGATGGGGTCTGTTATCATCTTCATGACCCAGAGCTTTTACGACTCAGTTTGAAATTCAAAAAAAAAGGCAAGAAAGTTATTTATGATGCCCATGAAGACCTGCCACGTCAGTTCATTGGAAATTCAGGCTTACCCGCCAAGCAACTGTTGTCTAAACTCATAGAACACATCGAAAATTATTTCGCAAAACGAGTAAGTGGCGTAATCACCGCAACACCATTCATTGCAGAACGCTTCAAAAAAATCAATGCCAACACCTTAGATATCAATAATTATCCGCTTGCGACTGAAATTGAACTCATTGAAGATGCCACTCAAGAAAAAGAGAATTTTGTTTGCTATATAGGTGGTATCTGGCCCTCACGTGGGCTTCAAACATTGGTAGATGCCTTTGAAACTGGCGAAACAAAATTAGCGCTAGCGGGCAAAATTGAACCTGAATTCAAAGCTTCTTTGCAGCAAAGCAAAGGTTGGAAAAACGTACAAGAACTTGGTTTTATTGACAGACAACAAGCTGTAGGGCTCAAACAAAAAGCGCTTGCTGGAATCGTCACCTTCTTGCCCTTGCCCAATCATGTCAATGCACAACCCAACAAGATTTTTGAATACATGTCTGCTGGCTTACCCGTTATTGGCTCTCATTTTCCTTTATGGCGTAACCTCATCGAAGACAAGTATTGTGGCATTTGTGTCGACCCAACCAATTCGGCAGAAATTGCCAGCGCTATCCAATATTTGATTACAAACCCAGAAGAAGCCAAACGCATGGGTGCCAATGGCAAAAAAATGGTTCAAAATATCTTTAATTGGAGCGCAGAAGAAAAAAAACTGCTTGCTTTTTATCAAAAAGTACTTGCATCATGACCTTTGATAAAATTTATCAATTTGCCTTTTTGCTACTCAGTGCGCTCTGGATTCCATTTCCGCAGTTGGGCGGTATTGGAATCGCTTTGTTTGCTTGTGTAGTCATCTATGGAGTTGCGAAGCAGGAACTGAAATTTGAAGTCAAACCCTTGTTTTTGGGTTTTATTGTTTTGTACCTGCTTTATGCTATTTCAGTTTGGCAGCGTTCAAATTTAAAATCCGATCTCCCTTTTTTAGAGTTCAAATTGTCATTTGTGATATTTCCTTTGTTGTTTAGTTTTCAACCTAAACAAAAAATCGAGCGCCAAAATATACTCAATACCTTTGTGATTGCTTGCACTGTACTTGGATTGTTATACGTAATTCGGGCTTTTTACCTTTTTGTTACGACCGGGCAAACCCAAAGTTTCCATTCATCTTGGTTTGCTTACAATCATCATCCGAGCTATGCTGCAGCCTTTTTTTCTTTGGCTATTTTTTATTTACTCGAAACTTTAGAAAAGTTGGAGGGGAAAAATAAAATGGGAGTTGTTCTGCTCATTCTATTTCTAAGTTTACTCCATTTTCCGCTTGAAAGCATGGCAGGTATCCTGATTTTAGGAAGCATTTTCTTGTATTATTTCATCCGCTGGACTAGCCAACGACTGACCAAAAAGTTATTTCTTGCAAGCGTCATGGCTTGTATCGCTTTTGTCATCAGTTTTCTAAGTTTTCAACCAGGGCTCCGAACCGATTTACAAAATACCCTTCAATCTACGATCACCTACACCACAGATCCACAAAAATTCATCAGCAATTGTCCTCAAAAAATGTCCGGGAATCAGGCCAGACTTATTCTATGGACAACGAGTGCTCAAATCATTTCCGAACATCCATTTGGTGTTGGCATCACAGGTCTTGATATCGAAATGTCCAAAAAACTGCATCATTTAGGTTTCCACGAATTGGCAGCAAAACACTGGAACCCGCACAATCAATACCTACAAATTACTGCTGAGCTTGGCTGGTTCGCTTTGATTTGGTTGTTAGCTATTATTTTCGCCTTAGGTCGGTTGGCTTGGCAAAGAAAGGATTTGATATTTTGTTTTCTCATCGCTAGTTTCGCCATCAATTGTCTTTTTGAAAGTATGCTGCAGAGACAGTCGGGGATTGTATTTTACTTATTATTTTTGAGTGCTTTCATTGCAATAATCAACCCACCAAAGCCCCTAAAAGCTTGAAGCTAACAGTAGTCATCCCCTGTCGAAATGAACGTCCTTTTATAGAGGAATGCCTCAGTGCGCTTTACCAAGCAGCTTTACCCCAAGACTGCGAAATGCAAGTTTTTGTTGTAGATGGCATGAGTGACGACGGCACAAGAGCTGTTATTGAAGCTTGCCAACTTCATTATCCAAATTTAAAACTCATCGATAACACCCGTCAACTGACACCCTTTGCATTCAATCTAGGTATTCATGCTGGTGGAGCCGTTGATTACGTACAAATTATCGGTGCGCGCCATATCATCAGTAAAAATTACCTTACTGAATGTATCGAGAAACTTCAGACTGATCATACAGTTTGGGGCGTAGGCGGTCAAATACAAAATGTGTCGGTAAACGACGTCGGACATCGGATATCGGCGGTGATGTCCTCAAGCTTTGGCGTGGGACTGGGGAATTTCAGAACGATGTCAGCATCGGGCTTCACAGACACTGTTACTAGCCCAATGTATCCTTATTGGGTTTTTGAAAAAGTCGGATTTTTCGATGAAATGCTCATCAGAAATCAAGACGATGACTTCAATTTTCGAATTTCTAAAGCAGGCGGAAAGCTTTATTTAATCCATCACATTTCGTTGAAGTACTACGTAAGAGCTACACTAGCAGGCCTCCGAAAACAATATTTTCAATACGGTTATTGGAAAGTTTTTGTCAATCAAAAACATGGCAACATGACCACTATCCGACAACTTTTTCCGCCGTTATTTGTAGCCTATTTGTGCTCTTTGTGCTTTGTATTTATACTGCCGAGTATCCTTCAAATCTTATACCTTTTTCCTTTGGGGCTTTATATTTCTGGGCTTATTTTTTTTGGTTTACAAATAGCAAAGCCAAAACTTTTTATTCAAACCACAATGCTATTCCCACTCTTACACCTTAGTTATGGTTTGGGATATCTTCTTGGTATTTTTGACTTTTTAATTTGCAAAAAGAAGCCGAGTAATAAACAAAAAGAACTTTCACGTTAAAATCGAATAAATGATCCCATTTTCTCCACCTAGAATTGACCAAGCTGTCATTGATGAAGTATCGGCTGCTTTGAAAAGTGGCTGGATTACCACAGGCCCGAGAACCAAACAATTTGAAAAAGAAATCACGGCCTATTGTGATGCCAAAACAACCATCGCAGTTAGTTCCTGGACGACCGGCATGGAGGTTTTATTGCGCTGGTGGGGTGTTGGTCCGGGGGACGAAGTCATCGTTCCTGTATATACCTATTGCGCAAGTGCCAATGTAGTCATACACACCGGCGCAACTGTTGTGTTTGTCGATATCAATGCGCAAGATTTTAATTTAGCACTTTCTGAAGTTGCTCAAAAAATTACGTCGCGAACAAAAGTAATCATGCCTGTAGATCTCGGGGGGCTACCCTGCGATTACCAAGAATTGTATCGCCTCATTGAAGAAAAACGAGATTTATTTCAGCCAAATAGCCCTGAACAAGAGCGTTTGGGAAGAATATTATTGGCTGCCGATGCCGCGCATAGTTTTGGGGCATTCTACAACGGGCAAAAAGTAGGTGCACTTGCCGATGTGACCGTTTTTTCATTTCATGCCGTTAAAAACCTTACTACTGCTGAAGGAGGAGCCATCAGTTTCAATTTACCTGAAAATTTTGACCACGACGAAATCTATAAACTTTTTAATATCAAAATATTGCACGGCCAATCGAAAGACGCTTTGGCTAAAACGCAGAAAGGGGCTTGGCGCTACGATGTTCTTGAACCTGGTTTCAAATGCAACATGACAGATATTCAGGCAGCAATTGGTTTAATAGAACTGGCGCGTTATCAAGAAAATTTAGACCGTAGAAAAACTATTTTTTCGCAATATGATGCCGCATTCAAAAAATTCAAATGGGCGCTTACTCCAAACTATATGGATCAAAATAGAACGAGCTCATATCACCTTTACCAATTGAGGATTTTAGATATTAGCGAAGCACAACGCGATGCAATTATCCAAGAAATCTTTGAACATGATGTTGCTGTAAATGTACATTTTCAACCGCTACCCTTGTTAAGTGCTTACAAGAATTTAGGCTATCAAATAGAAGATTTTCCGCAAGCCTATAGCAACTACGCTTCTGAAATTTCGTTACCGGTTTATTACGACCTCAATGATCAACAAGTCCAAACCGTAATTGCCGCAGTTGTGGCTTCAGTTGAAAAAGTATTGGGTTAAATAATTACCAAATTCATCGAAATGAAAAGTCTACTCTTACTTGTTACCACCCTCCTCGTTTCCTTTTTTTACAATGCTCAAGATTGGCCAATAAAAGGAACCAAAGATTGGCCGAGTACCAAAGATTTCAATGACACCTGTGATGTCATTCCTTTAGGTGTTGATTTCGGATTGTGTGCAATGTATCTTGGTTGGGCTCTGACAGATTCTGGATGCGTAGTGTTATCTGGCTGCGGTTGGATTGGCAGCGATGGAGTTGATTACACCAGTTCTTTTTTTAGTTCTTCATACCAATGTAATAGTGCTTGCATACAAGATACTTTGGTCACGCTTGGTTGTATAGATTCTAATTTAATAGATCCAAGTATTTTTTGCCCAGACGTAATATACCCTGTTTGTGGTTGTGATTCAATTACGTATCAAAATGGTTGTATTGCTCTGAATTATTTCGGAGTGAGTTCATTTTACGATGGGGAATGTGTCACAAGTAACGCATCGCAAAAAGCTGAGTCAGTGATTCAAGTATTTCCTAACCCAAATGATGGAAAATTCAATATGACGTCAATGCCGATTGGATCGCTTGTGCGTTTTTACAATGTCTACGGCCAAATTGTTGAAGTATTGCGTTTGGAATCAAGTTCAGTGAATATGGACCTAAGCCATTTGCCAAGAGGCTATTATTTTTTCACAATCAATGACGGTTTGCGTCAAAAATTACTGATAGAATAAACAAAGAATTAAAATGCGGTCAGCATTTCAGGATTTTTACTGAATGAAACTGGGGTGCTAATGAAGAACTTTGAGGCAAATTCAAGCCCATGTTCATTAAAACCTACTCTAGCGCCGTCTTTGGCATCAGTGCCACCACCATTCAAGTTGAAGTCAACATCGATATCGGTATCAACTTTCATTTAGTTGGTTTGCCTGACGTAGCTGTGCGCGAAAGCCATCAGCGCATTAAAGCAGCCTTCAAAAACAACAAATTACATTTTCCTGGCAAAGAAGTCACCATCAATATGTCGCCTGCAGACATTAGAAAAGAGGGTTCTGTCTACGATCTTCCTATTGCTATCGGAATTTTAGCCGTCACCGATCAAGTTAAAACAAGTAAATTACATGAGTTTCTTCTTTTAGGCGAATTATCTCTTGATGGTACCATTCAAAAAACAAGAGGTGTTCTAGCAATTGCTTTGCAAGCAAAGGCAGAAGGTTTTAAAGGGCTCATTGTCCCCGCTGAAAATGCAGCAGAAGCAGCCATTGTAAGTGGATTGGAAATTTATGGCGTTCATAACATCCGAGACGTCATGCTCATTTTAAATGGGAAAAAGAACCAGCTACAAATCGCTACCATTCGAATGGAAGATATTCAACAAGAGCGGCAGCACACACACCCAGATTTCTCGGATGTAAAAGGTCAGCTTCACGTTAAAAGAGCTTTTGAAATCGCTGCTGCTGGTGGGCACAACCTCATTCTAATTGGCCCCCCAGGTGCAGGTAAATCAATGATGGCCAAGCGGCTTTCAGGTATTTTGCCTCCTATGTCGCTTGATGAAGCGCTCGAAACAACGAAAATTCATAGTGTAGCAGGTAAAAATCGTCAAACTGGCATTGTTTCACAACGGCCTTTTAGAAAGCCACACCACACCATATCTGATGTTGGTCTGATTGGAGGTGGCGCTTATCCTCAGCCGGGTGAAATTTCTTTAGCTCATAATGGCGTACTATTTTTAGATGAGTTACCTGAATACAAAAGACACGTATTAGAGGTTTTGCGACAACCCCTTGAAGACCGAGAGGTGAATATTTCACGCGCACGCTTTTCCATTGATTTTCCGGCCAACTTTATGCTTGTTGCCGCCATGAATCCTTGTCCTTGTGGCTTTCATAATCATCCAGAAAAAACATGCAGCTGCCACCCAAATGCCATACAACGTTACCTCCAACGCATTTCTGGCCCCTTGCTTGACCGGATTGATATGCATGTTGAAGTTAGTCCGGTAAAGCATCAAGAACTAAATATCATACAAGCCTCCGAAAGCACACAACAAATCAGAGCACGTGTGATTGACGCTCGAAATTTACAAACAGACCGTTACAAAGAAACACCGGAAATATACGCCAATGCCATGATGTCCCGAAAAAACGTGGTTCAATTTTGTCAACTCGACGAAGCAGGTACACAACTGATTCAAGTTGCCATGAAAAAATTAGGATTGTCAGCCCGGGCCTATGATCGCATTTTAAAGGTTGCCAGAACAATCGCCGACCTCGATCACGAACCAAAAATATTGGTCAAACACCTCAGTGAAGCCATTCAATATAGAAATTTAGACCGGAGTAGTTGATTTATTACGAGATTTGTAAAAGGTCATTATAATTTAATCAGTGATTCATTTGCAAAACAAGGATTACATTCCCGGTATTGATGGACTCAGAGCAATAGCCGCAATGGCTGTTTTACTGAGTCACGCCACAGGCAATTGGGGTATTTTTGAACTTGGCTGGATAGGTGTTGACCTATTTTTTGTGATTTCTGGGTTCCTTATCACAAAAATTTTAATCGAAAACCGAGGTTCTTCTGGTTATTTCAAGACTTTCTATTACCGAAGGGCGCTCAGAATTATTCCGATATACGCAATTGTAGTAATTCCGTTGGTTTGTTTTCATTTATGGAGAAATCAAGTGCCATTTTATGTTCCCCTGTCATATCTTATTTACCTTCAAAATAGTTTCGCTATCGATTATGGTTGGCTTCCTGGTCTTGCACACACTTGGACACTTGCTATTGAAGAACAATTCTATCTATTCTTTCCAATTGTCATCTATTTGCTTCGACCAAGATTCTTGTTGGCAACTTTTGTCAGTGCTATTTTTTTTATCATCGGCCTGAGATTTTTCTTCTATTTCGCAAATTTTTATACCTACTATCAAGGTGTTTTTACAATTTCAAGATTAGATAGCTTCTTAATGGGAGGGCTAGTTGCCATTATTGCTTATTACCAAATCGTTCAATCAATTCAGCTTAAAAATCTAATTTTTAACTCAATTATTGTTTTCTCCTTGTCATTGCTACTGATCCAAATCTACAAGTATGGACAAAATACAACAGGTTTCTTTCATCAAATGATGTTGGGTATCCATCAATTCAAATTTAAATCCAATTTAATCAGTCCCTATGGACAATTAAAATACAGTTTATTGGCATTACTATTTGCTGCACTACTTGCAAAAGTTGTCTTTCAAAGTTCCGCTTTTACTCAAAAAATGATACATCAACTTGAACGACCACTTATAAAGGAAATTGGGCAAATGAGTTATGGGTTATATCTCTATCATTACATTTATGTAAGTCTTTTTAGATGGTTTTTTGACATCGATCAGGCACCTCCTCTTTACAGGATTTTTCTCATTTTTGTTATCATAATTGCAAGCTACATTACAGCCCGATTTTCTTATTTTAGGATTGAAAAACCCTTCTTGAAAAAGAGACCAACATATAAGTATACAAGTGGGGAATGAACCCTTTATTTTTCAAAACATTTCGTTATCTTCGGGAACTCTTATTCGGACCAATGATAAAACATCTATTTCTATCCTTATTTATACTAATTTGTGCCACTGCAACCGCCCAAGACTATACCATCCGCGGTTTTTTGCACGACGCATCAAACGGAGAGCCTATTTCCGATGAGCGCATTAAATTACTTCGTCAAGATAGCACACCTGTTGCTGTAGGGTATACCAATCTTGCCGGTTTTTTTTCTATCCCAAAATTAGAGGTGGGTTCCTTCATTTTGAAGGTAGAAAAAGGTAAATACGAACGTTCTTTCATGAACGTTGAGATCACTCCTGCAAAGAAAATTTATGACATAGGCTCTTGGAATCTTAACCTTAACTCATTACAAGTCAAAGACATCAGAGTAACCGGCGAGGCTAAAAACAAGCGACAACAAATTGGCATGTCTGAGGTCAAAATGGACAAGCAAACTGTTGAGAAAATTCCAATGTATGGTGCTGAAAGCGATGTAGTTGGTGCACTCAGTGTAACACCGGGTGTGGTAACCACCGGTGACCAAGGTGGGCAATTATATGTACGTGGAGGTACGCCCATTCAAAACAAAACGTTACTCGATGGCATGACCATCTATAATCCATTTCACTCTATAGGCTTCTATTCCATATTTGAAACAGAATTAGTCAAATCTGTAGATATTTACACGGGTGGTTTTGAGTCCAAATATGGTGGTCGTATTTCTTCAGTTATGGACATCACCTACCGTGACGGAAACCGCAGTAAATTTGGAGGTAAAATTTCTGCCTCACCTTTCATGGCAAAGGCAGTATTGGAAGGGCCACTCGGAAAACGCAACCGCGACGGCTTAGCAGCGGGCTCTTACATGTTTACTGCAAAACACTCTTTACTAGATTACACCAGTAAATCGTTGTACCCTAGTATCAACGACGGCAACGGATTGCCGTTTAATTTTACCGACTTATATGGAAAAGTAACATTTAACGGTGAAGGAGGCTCCAAATTCAGTGCTTTTGGCTTCAATAACCGTGACTCAGTTAATTATTCTGTGGCTGACCTTAACTGGAATGCTTCTGGCGGTGGCATTAATTTTACACTCGTACCAAGTAGTTCACCAATTTTCATCAGAGGGCATGTCAATGGCAGTAATTATGAAACTACTTTTCAAGAAACTAGCCAAGAACCACGTTACTCCAAAATTGGAGGTTTCGACCTCGGTTTTGACTTCACCTTCTTTCAGAAAAACGAAAGCGAACTCAACTACGGATTCAACCTAAGTGGATTCAACACCCAATTCGTTACCTACAACGAACTCGCCAGAAAAATAGAAGCAAATAATTTCACGACAGAAATTGGCACCTATGTCAATTACAGACTAGTTACACCGAGATGGGTTTATCAAACAGGTTTGCGCATGCAAGTCTATGCTTCTTTAAACACTGTTTCAATAGAACCTCGTATTGGGGCTAAATTCAACGCTACAGATCGCTTGCGTTTTAAATTTTCAGGTGGGCGCTTTTCTCAGAACTTTACCTCTGCGTCCTCAGACAAAGACATCGTCAATTTATTCAACGGATTGCTTTCTGCTCCTACGAATGTTCAAGATCAATTTATCAACGAATACCAGCAAGTTAGTACCATAAAAAACGGTTTGCAATATGCTTGGCATGCTATAGCTGGATTCGAATATGACTTGAACAAATTTTGGAATGTCAACATTGAAGGGTATTACAAATATTTTGACCAACTCAGCAATATCAACCCGAATAAATTGTATGCCGATATCGCTCAATTTGAACTCATTGATGATGTTTTCAAAAAGGATTTCATCATCGAATCTGGGCAATCATTTGGGGTAGATGCCTTATTTAAATACACAAAAAATAGAGTATTTATCTGGGCAGTTTATTCTTGGGGCTACAATACCCGTTGGGACGGTTTCAATAATTACTTCCCTGTATTTGATCGTCGCCACAACCTCAACTTGGTGGCATCATATGCTTTTGGCGAAAAGAAAAACACAGAAGTAAATGTACGCTGGAACCTAGGCTCTGGATTGCCATTTACACCTACCGCAGGTTATTATCAACTAGAAAATTTCAGTGAAGGGCTTACCACAGACTACGTTACCAATAATCCAAATACCATTGCCACGATGCTCGGGACCTTCAATTCTCAGCGCCTGCCCTACTACCATCGCCTAGACATTACCGTAAAACATACAATCACAACAAAAGCTAAGAATAACATTGAATTGGTTGCCGGCGTTACAAATGCTTACAATCGCAACAATATTTTCTACGTCAACCGCATTACCAATCAAAAGATTTATCAGTTCCCGATTTTACCAAGTATCGGAATGAGTTATAAATTTTAATGTATGGCAAAAATAAGGGCTTTTAAAGCCATTCGACCTGTCAGAGATAAGGTGCACTTGGTTGCAACTCGACCTTATTATTCGTACAAAAAAAATGTGCTCAAAGCCAAACTTGAGGATAACCCCTTTACCTTTTTACATATCATCAATCCAGAATTTGGTGCGAGCGTCAGGACTAAACCCAATTCTATTGATAGATTTCGTCAAGTGCGCCAAAAATTTGAGTTATTCAAAGAGAAAGGTATCCTGATCGAAGATGATCAAGCCCATGTTTATATTTACAGACAGAGCAATAAGAACCACAGTTTCACAGGTTTTTTTGCTGGTGTTAGCGTTGAAGACTATCTCGATGGTAAAATAAAGATCCACGAAGAAACTTTAACAGCCCGTGAAGACATCTTCACCAAGTACTTGGAAATCGTTGGTTTTAACGCTGAACCTGTATTAATGACCTACGAGAACCGCCCTTCAATTCAGCATTACCTCACCCAATATACAGCAACCAGAGCTGAATACGAATTCACTACAACAGACCGCATTAAGCATGAAGTTTGGCTCATGAATTCAGAGGACTCAGCGGCAGTTTGTGCTGCATTTGAAGAAATAGATGCGCTTTACATTGCCGACGGACACCACCGCTCGGCATCTTCTGTTCGATATGCCCAAAAGCTTCAGCAAAACAATGGAAATATCCCTACTGCAGCTGCTTTTTTCTTGAGCTACCTCGTCGATGAAAAAACAGTACATATAGCTCCATTTCATCGCTTGCTTAAATCGACAAATGGCCTCGATTTAGCTGAATTTAAAGCTATATTGGCAAATGAAGGATCCATAGAAGAGCTTGACCATGCGTGTGCGCCGTCGAACCGACATGAAATTCATATTTACATGGAGAAAACTTGGTTAAAGTTTAAACCAAATTTGAATTTTATCAATGACCAAGACCCTGTAGAAACACTAGATTCTTTTATATTATCAGACCTCATCCTAAAGCCTATTTTTGGCATTACTGATCTCAAGACGACTGACCAAATTACCTTTGTTCCGGGAAATGAGCCGATAGAAAAAATGGTAGAGGCCGTCGATCTTCATAAACAAGAAGTTGCATTTTTGCTTTATCCTGCAAGTATGTCCGAAGTCAAAAAAGTTGCTGATGCTGGGCTCAACATGCCGCCAAAATCAACTTGGGTAGAACCTAAACTTCGGAGTGGTCTTACCATTTACTCGTTAGAAAAATGATCGCTGAAAAACTACATGCCGTTCAAACTGGTCTTCCGAAAAACGTTTGCCTCATTGCAGTTTCAAAAACCAAACCGGTTGCGGCTATCCAAGAAGCTTATGATGCCGGACAACGAGACTTCGGTGAAAATAAAGTTCAGGAATTAGTTGAAAAACAAGCCGAACTTCCTAAAGATATTCGATGGCATTTGATTGGTCACTTGCAAACCAATAAAGTGAAATATGCCGCTGGTTTTGTACACTTGATTCATGCCGTTGACAGCCTTAAACTTTTAATAGAAATAGACAAACAAGCTAAAAAGCACGCCCGAGTTCAAAAAGTGTTGTTACAATTTTACATTGCTCAGGAAGAAAGTAAATTTGGGCTTGAACTTGAAGAAGCATTTGAACTTTTAGAAAGCAATGCCTACCAAGAACTCCGAAACATTGAAATTTGCGGTGTTATGGGGATGGCAAGTTTTACAAATGATGCGCAACAAATACGCAAAGAATTTGAAAGTTTGCGTCAAATATTTTTGACGCTCAAAGAAAAATATTTTCAAACGCAAGATTCATTTGAAGAGTTATCTATGGGCATGAGCGGAGACTACCAATTAGCCATTGAAGCCGGAAGTACTATGATCAGGGTTGGAAGCTCTATTTTTGGAGGGCGCTGATTTCGAAAGGCTGTTTATCAATCATGAATTCATTCATTGGTATCAAATACCAATTTAGAAATCTGGCTAGCATCGAAGTATTTGTTCGCCAACGCTTGCATTTCTTCACTACTGATTTTGTCAATGGACTGATGCATTTCAGCGATTGTATCTATTTGACCAAAAGCCAACATGCTTTTCCCTAAACCTTGCATGAGGCCAGAATTGACATCCATACCGAGTGCTAATTGGCCTTTAAACTGTCTTTTTGCTTGTAAGAGCTGCATGGCAGAAAGTGGTTTTTCTCGTAAAAGCGCCAATTCTTTGTAGATGAGTGTCAAGGTTTTATCAATATTTTTTGCCTCTGAACCAAAATATATTTGCCAATAGCCAGTATCTGCAAATGTATGATAATTGGCCTCTATGGCATACGCGTAGCCGTAGCGTTCACGTACTGATAAATTTAGGCGCGAATTGAGAGCGGGACCACCTAAAATATTAATGAGCAATGACATCGCAATCCGCTCTTCGTTGTGGTAACTTGGCGCCAAACCTCCAAGTACTGCATGTGCCTGATAATTCGCTTCTTTCTTGCGCAAATCAAAAGGCTTGTACTGGGTAAAAGCTATTGGTTGCGTTCGGGTGGCTGTTTTGCGCAGTTCAGAGAGTGCTGCTTCTAATAATCCTTTGAGTTTCGGCAGCGGCATATTGCCAACAAAAGAAACAACCAAGTTATCGGCTGTAAAATATTGTTCAACGTAGGCCAACAAATCTTCACGCGTAAAACCGGTGACGCTTTCTTTGGTACCGAGAATATTGAAGCCCAGCGGATGGTCTTTAAAGAGCGCATCGTCGAAGTCATCAAATATTTTGTCGCTCGGTGAATCTAGGTAAGAATTGATTTCATCGAGGATTACTTCTTTTTCTCGTTCCAATTCCTTTTCAGGGAAAACGGAGTTGATGGAAAGATCAGCAAGGAGGTCTATTGCTCTTTTGGTGTGCTCTTTGGAAAAAGAGGCGTACAGACACATTTCTTCTTTGGCGGTATAAGCATTGAGCTCGCCTCCTACAGCATCAATTCTGGAAAGAATTTGAAGCGCTTTAAAACGCGTCGTACCCTTGAAAAGGCAATGTTCAAGAAAGTGGGCTAGGCCCGTTTGGTGCGGTGCTTCGTGCCGGGAACCGGCAGCAAAGAAAAACCCGAGATGTGCCACCTGACTAGGCACACGCAAGTAAACCAAGCGGGTTCCGTTTGAAAGGACTTCACAAAGTGGTTGGTATGCCCTCATTTATGGATTGAGTAAATTAATTTCCCAGGTTCCTTGTTCCAAAGTAAAAGATTTTCGATCGTGCAAGCGAGAAGGTTGACCTTGCCAAAATTCAAAATAAGTCGGGTGAAGTGCGTATCCTCCCCAATGTGGCGGACGCGGAACCTCATTTGGATAAAGTTGATCGAAATGCTCAAAGCGTTTGATGAGCTCAGAACGATCAGCAAGCAAATTAGACTGTTCAGAAGCCCAAGCACCAATTTGACTTTCTCGAGGGCGACTTGCAAAATAAGCATCACTCACTGCGGCATCTATCATTTGAACGCGGCCCTCAATGCGAATTTGACGCATGAGACCTGGCCAAAAAAACAACATAGCCACTTGTTCTTGACGGCTGATGTCCTGACCTTTATGACTCAGGTAATTGGTGTAAAAAATGAAGGCTTGATCTTGTAGCTCCTTAAGGTACAAGATTCTAGAGCTGATGCGAGCATTTTGACCAAGGGTACTGAGTACAAAAGCATTGGCTTCTTTTTCTTGAGCTGTTGCAGCAGTGTCAAACCAAGCAGAAAAAGCTAAAAAAGGATCCATGCCTAATGAATCGATTCCGGATGGATGATCGAAATCTGCATGGTTTTCTCGGTATGCTTTGAGCCACTCACTCATCGCTTATTGGTCTTCGTGGTTGAGTTCTTCGTCGAGTTCATCCGCTGCACTTTCTGAATAATGATCTGTGATGGATGAATCTTGATTGTCGTCGAGGTCTTCGTCTGAGTCAGAGCCTGAAGCCGAGAATACTTGGCGAATTGGGGTATGCATTGGTTCTTCCTCGATGATAGGTAATTTTTTAGCAGCTGGTGACTGCACATCTTCTTCACGGTACGGGAAGATTTCAACGATTGGAGAAGCTGTAATGGATACCACATTGAAGTCAATCATGAGGGTCGCTAAACTTTCTTCAATGCGCTCGTAGGCTTCTTTGACATGAGCAGCACCCACGAGGAAATTCTGAGAAATAGTTTTGGCTTTCTCGCCGTCTTCATCGATGCGGTCATAGGTTACTTTACACTTAAACCATTGTTCTGCGTCGTCGTATTGAAAAATATCGTGGAGATCTGTGCGTGCAATGCCTGTTACCTGAAATTCTCCTCTGATGCTCGACCCGAGTTCTTCATAGATACGTGCTTCGGCATCTGTAAATGTCATGGCTGCTAGTAAATAGGGCTCTGAAACTCTTTTGAAAGTTCCGTTTTCTAATTGTTTTGTGTACTTAACCTTGACGGTAAACCAACTGTTCATGCGTGTAAATTTAGGAGTACAAAGATAACACGCTTCGAGCAATTAATCGCTACTTCATGAAGCCAAAAGGCAATAAGTCTTTGCAAGTATTTAAAATAAAAATTTGGCCGTTATTTTGAACCAACAATACCCGAATGGGGCTTGCCTGCCTCGCTTCACTTTCGAGCATAACTTGTCTGCAAGATCCGCAAGGCGAAACGGCATTTTCTGCTGCAATAAGATCTCCCTGCACCACAATACAAATGGATTCAATGGCAAGATCAGGAAAACTAGCACCGGCATAAAATAATGCTACCCTTTCGGCACAAAGACCCGAAGGATAGGCGATATTCTCTTGATTATTGCCTTCAATGAGTTGTCCGTTCCCAAGGCGCAAAGCTGCACCCACTTGAAAGCGAGAATAAGGCGCATAAGCACGAGATCTTGCCGTTTTTGCCGCACTAACTAATTGCTGATCAGCGGCATCAAGCTCTTTTTCAGATGAAACAACGCTATATCGAAGTGTAAACTCTTGATCCATAGAGGCATTTATACGCCTTAACGCTTATTTGGTTTCAGTAAATTTATTTATTTCGAAGGGTGAAAAAACCCGCTTTTTTCGGTAAATTCGCCTTTTACAATTTTATGGATACTAATAAAGCAAAAGCTTCGTACGGCGTAGGCATGAGCATCGCAGAGAGCCTCTCTCAACAAGACCTCACTGTACTTGACCTCGATCAAGTAATGGCAGGCATGAACGCCATTTTCAGCGGAACCGAGCCATTACTCAGCCCTGAAGAAGCCAATATTGAAATTCAACAATACCTGAATGCGCAAAAAGCACTGAAATACGAAGCAAATAAGCAAGCTGGGGCTGCATTTCTCAATGAAAATGCACAACGCCCTGAGGTAACTACAACTGAAAGCGGCTTGCAGTTTGAAGTTTTACAAGAAGGTAACGGTGCAAAACCAGGTCCAACTAGCCAAGTTACTGTACATTACCACGGTACCCTCATCGACGGAACGGTCTTTGACAGCTCCATTCAAAGAGGCGCACCTGCTACATTTGGCGTCAACCAAGTTATTCGTGGCTGGACAGAAGCGCTTCAACTCATGAACGTTGGTGCAAAATACAGACTCAGCATTCCCGAAGACCTCGCATACGGAGCAAATCCGCATCCAGGCGGAGCCATTCAACCATACAGCGCACTTATTTTTGACGTAGAACTTATCGACATTGCCTCATGAGAATTTTAGCATTATTTACCCTAATTTTAGTTTTGGCTTCTTGTGGAGACAACGTTGTTACCTTCAAGACAGACAAAGAACGCTATTCATATCTACTCGGTGTAGAAATCGCCAAACCTTTTACCACGCAAGCACCATTTAATCAACTCGATAAAGAACAAATGATTGCTGGCTTTGAAAATCCGGTAAAAGAAAGTGAAATGGAACGCTACTACAAAGACCTCGAGCTTGTTTTAGGTCAAGGTGGTAAAACCATCAATGAAAAATTCAAAGAAAAGGGATCTTTTGCCGCCGGTAAAATCAACCGCGAACGTTTCGATCATTACTTCCAAGAACTCGATGCAAGCGCCCTGATCAACAACGAATTTGTTAAAAAGGGATTTGCCGATGGCCTCAATAAAAAGGAAACTGAAGCGCTTAAAGGCCTAGATCGCAAAAAAATCATGGCTGGTTTTGAGGCACTCATGAATCAAAAATATCAAAAAATTACCGCTGGCTTTAAAGCAGAAGGTGAAGCCTTTATGGCCCAAAACAAAACTAAACCAGGTGTAATTACTACCCCAAGCGGCTTGCAATACATTGTCATGACCCCTGGAAAGGGTCCTAAACCTGGCCGCGACGCCCGCGTCAAAATGAAATATGTAGGCATGAACCCTGACGGCAGCATTTTTGACCAATCACCAGAAGGTGAGGGTGTGAGCTTTGGCCTCAACGAAGTAATTCCGGGTTGGACAGAAGCCATTCAACTCATGCAAGTTGGTAGTAAAATCAAGCTTTTTGTACCACAAGATTTAGGCTATGCCGGAAACCCTCCGCAAGGAGCCAATATCAAACCTTATTCTCCATTGGTTTTTGAAATGGAATTGATTGCCATTGAAAAAGCAGTAGCTCCGAGCACTCCATTGCCTGCTCAAGGTATCAATCCTTAATTCACTAAACATTTGAACCACATGATCAAATATTTTGCGCTTCTTATTTTGTTTGTAGTTGGCCTTAGCGCTTGTGAAGATGACATCAAACTCGATGGCGATTTTGTTGAAACTGCAGTTGTTTATGGTCTATTAGACCAAGCAGATTCAATTCACTTCATAAAAATCACTAGAGCATTTATTGGCCCAGGGTCAGCGCTAGATAACGCACTCATCCCGGACTCAAGCTATTTTGATCAAGTGGAGGCAACTGTTTCTGAAGTGGTTAACGGTCAGGTAACACGCACCTGGACACTTCAAGACACCATTGTTCAGGATAAAGATACCAACGGTGTTTTCTATGGCCCTGAGCAAAAAGCCTATTACTTCAAAACACTACCTACAGGGCCTCTTGAAGCCATACAAACCTCAAGCAACCCCCTGCTAAGTTCACTCAAACCTACCGCCACTTACCGTTTCAAGGCCATCATCAATGGCGGAGAATTTGAAGTGAGTGGAGAAACCGATTTGGTACACGGAATGACCTCCCCTTCTGTTTCTCAAAACTTTACCCTCAAATTTGCAATGGATCCTGGTATTTATATCCCAAGTGCCATAGCCATTTCTAATACAGGCAATGCCTACATTGCAAGTACACATCTCGACGTATTGTTCAACGAGCACCGAGGTGCCCTTAAAACAGAAAAATCATTTCGATGGAAACTCGGCGAGGCCAATGTAGAACCCTACAACTCACGCACATTTACAGCATCAGGGCAAACATTTTTTGACCTCATCAAATCCAACGCTACTGCCGATCAAACTATTGATAAGCGTACTTTTCAAGGTTTCAGAATTATCATAGCCGGTGGCGCTGAAGATTTATACAACTACATGGCCGTCAATAAACCGAGTTCGAGCTTGGCACAGAGTAAACCTACCTACACTAATTTAAATGTCACAAATGGCAGGCGTGTGGTTGGTATCTTTTCTTCAAGACAAACTGTAACCTATTACAAGCCATTTTACACGTCTCCACAACAAGCGTACATACGTGCTATCGATAAAAAAACGACACGCGAATTATGCAGCGGCCCCATCACCGGTAATTTACTCTTTTGTTCGAATCATCCCGGAGATAACGTTGTAGGGCAAGAAGAATCTTTTGCCTGTAATTAAAAACAATGACTGAGCGCGAGACTTTCTTTGCCGATGTCTTGTTGCCTGTCCCGATGAGACAGGTTTTCACTTACCGTATTCCGTTTGAACTCAATGAACAGACCCGTAGTGGCTTAAGAGTTTTGGTGCCATTTGGTAAAAACAAACTTCTTACCGGAATTATCACCAACGTACATCAACAGGTACCTCAGGGTTATCAAGCCAAATACATCGATACTTTACTAGACGAGCAGCCAATTATTACAGGTAAGCAACTCGCCTTTTGGGACTGGATCAGCACCTACTATATGGCTCCGTTAGGAGATGTCATGAACGCAGCTCTACCCGCAAACTTCAAATTAGCGAGCGAATCAAAATTTTGTTTACACCCTGATCGTCCAAATCAAGACTCGTTTCAATTAGCTAAAAGAGAACTTGAAATACTCGATATTTTACATATCAATGAAAATTGCAGTGCCAAAGAGCTTTCTGAGTCATTAGGCATTAAAACCATTCAGCCCTATCTTAAAAACCTCTTAGAATACAAGTTGATCGCGAGTTCTGAAGAAGTACGCGAACGCTATACCCCAAAAACACAACTTTTCGTTTTTCTAAACACTGCTTTTCAACAAGAGGATGCCTTGAGCACGCTGCTCAATACATTTGAGCAAAAATCAAGAACTGAAAAGCAAGTACAGGCCATCCTTCAGTTCATTCAGTTAGCTGCTGAAGCAGGTGGTTTACACGCGCCTGTCTCTAAAAGCTTACTTCTTAAATACGACGTTAGCCCCTCAGCTATCAATACCCTTGAAAAGCAAGGAATATTCGAAGTAGAAAGACTACAAATCGATCGTTTTGATGCCCTACCTGAAGACACAGCTGCTTTCAAAGCCTTAACCGAAATACAGCAAGACGCCCTGACCAACATCGAAACTGGTTTCCAGCAAAAAGACGTGTGTTTGCTTCATGGTGTCACCGGATCTGGAAAAACTGAAGTCTATGTGCAGCTGATTCAACAGTACCTCGACCTCGGTAAACAAGTTTTATTTCTCATCCCTGAAATTGCGCTTACCACGCAGCTAATCAGTCGTTTGCAAAAATACTTTGGGCAGATGGTTGGCGTATATCACAGCAGGTTTAACCAAAATGAACGCGTAGAGATTTGGAATCATGTCTTGAACAATGACCTCCAAAAGTTCAGAATAATTGTGGGTGCCAGAAGTTCTGTTTTTCTACCATTTGTTGATCTTGGGTTGGTTATCGTAGACGAAGAACACGAGGCATCTTTCAAACAATATGACCCTTCACCGCGCTACAACGCCCGTGATGCCGCTATTGTTTTGGCCAAATTACACGAGGCAAAAGTGCTGTTAGGCTCGGCAACACCATCCATTGAGTCTTATTATAATGCCCTTCATGAAAAATATCATTTAGTTCAGTTGCAAGAGCGGTACAAAGGATTGCAATTACCATCCATGATTTGTGCCGACCTAAAAAGGGAGAAAAAGCTCAAAAACATGCAATCACATTTCTCCTCACTTTTATTGGATGAAATGCGCAATGTGCTCGAGAAAAAAGAACAAATCATTTTGTTTCAGAATAGAAGAGGGTACACGCCAATATGGTCCTGTGAAGTTTGCTCCTGGACCCCTCGCTGTCAGCATTGCGATGTCAGCCTGACCTACCATAAGCACAGCAATATGCTCAAGTGTCATTATTGCAGTTATACCATACCGCCTATTGGTTCCTGTACAGCTTGTGGAAGCAACCGCTTGCGCATGATCGGTTTTGGAACTGAAAAAATTGAAGATGAATTACAACTTATTTTTCCGAATGCCATCTTCAAACGAATGGATCTTGATAGTACCCGATCCAAACATGCTTATGAGGAAATAATTGACGATTTTTCGCAACGCCGCATAGATGTTTTAATTGGTACACAAATGGTTACCAAAGGCCTTGATTTTGACCACGTATCATTAGTTGGCATTCTGGATGCCGACATGTTGCTCAATCGGCCCGATTTCAGGGCTTATGAACGGGCATATCAATTGATGTCTCAGGTAGCAGGTAGGGCTGGTCGCAAAGAAAAACAAGGCAAAGTTATCATTCAAAGTGCGCAGGCCGAACATTGGGTACTCGAGCGCGTAATGGCACACGACTTCACAGGATTCTATGACGTAGAGATCGATGAACGAGAGCGCTTTTTTTATCCGCCATTTTACAAAATTGTTCAACTGACGCTTAAACACGAAAAGGAAGAATTGGCCAGTGAAGGTGCCCAATATTTAGCCGATCATCTCAGAAATATCTTCAAAGAACGCGTTTTAGGGCCAGAGTTTCCTATTGTGAAACGCATTCAAAATAAATACCTCAAAGAAATCAAACTGAAAATTGAACGCGGTGCACCTGATAAAAAAGTAAAAGCGCGCATTTTGCAAGACCTCGATTTATTTTATCAAAACGTTCGTTTCAAAGGCATTCAAATCAGCATCGACGTAGATCCGATGTAAAACAAAAAAGGAACCTTGCGGTTCCTTTTTTTATTATCCGAGGTAGCTCTTGAGTACCTTGTTTTTGTTAGTGTGTTTGAGGCGGCGGATGGCTTTCTCTTTGATTTGGCGAACGCGCTCACGGGTGAGGTCGAATTTGTCACCAATTTCTTCGAGTGATAACGGTGCTTTGCCATCAAGACCATAGAACATACTGATTACTTCGCTTTCGCGTGGTGTAAGACTTGTTAATGAACGGCGAATATCTGAACGCAATGATTCAAGTGTAAGATTTGCCTCAGGGCCAGGAAGTGAATCACCTTGCATGACGTCATACATGGTAGATGTTGATTCATCTCCTTCGATTAGCGGTGCATCCATTGAAATATGGCGACCATTTTGCGAAAGCGTTTGCTTGACCTCCTCAGGAGTCACGTTTAAGAACTCAGCTAATTCGTCTGCTGAAGGCGGACGCTCTAGTTTTTGCTCGAGTTCAGAGTATGCTCTGTTGATTTTATTGATATTGCCAATTTTATTCAAAGGCAAACGTACGATACGCGCTTGTTCTGCCAATGCTTGTAAGATTGACTGACGAATCCACCAAACGGCATATGAAATGAACTTAAAACCTCTGGTTTCATCAAAGCGTTCTGCTGCTTTAATGAGGCCTAAATTTCCTTCATTGATCAAATCAGGCAAAGCCAAACCTTGATTTTGATACTGCTTGGCAACTGACACCACGAAACGAAGGTTTGCTTTTGTCAAACGCTCGAGCGCAATGCGGTCTCCTGCTTTGATTTTACGAGCAAGCTCTACTTCTTCATCGGCGGTAATCAAATCTACACGACCAATTTCTTGTAAATACTTGTCTAAGGATGCGGTCTCTCTGTTGGTGACCTGTTTTGCGATTTTTAACTGCCTCATAATTTTTAATTGCCTTTGCTTGTACTGATAAAACGCAGAAAGGTTCGACTTCAACGCATTTTTTTTTCATGCGTTACAATGTTTTGAGCAAAAAGCCTGATTTACTGCATATTTTACGGAGTTCACCGAATAAAAAAAGATAAATAGAGGACGAAATAAGCGTTCGAACTATACCATCCACGACTATAAAACTTCATTACACGTTTTGTTCTTATGAATTTTACAGAGGAGAAACGTTTTTGTCTAGAGTGCGGACATGTTTTACATGGGCGACGCGATCAAAAATATTGTTCCGACTATTGTCGCAATGCATGCAACAACCGAAATAATGCACTGCTCAATTATAAAAATCGAAAAATCAACAGGATATTGCATGCCAACAAACTGATCTTACTAGCACTCTACCAAGAAAAACGAAACAGGCATCACATTCAAAAGTTTTATGACAAAGGATTTCAGTTCGAATATCACACACATTCTAAAATTTCGAAATTAGGTCAGACCATCCACTACTGTTATGATTATGGCTATCTTCGAATACAAGAAGATATCTATTTGATTATACATGAGGAGTAAATACAGCGGTACTCAGCACAAAGAGAGTTTATACGAGTTGGTTCAGCACGAAAACAATAAAGAACTCATTGTATTTATTCATGGTTTTATGGGCTTTATGGATTGGGGCGCATGGCATTTAGTGAGCGCTTTTTTCTTTGCAGATGGTTATGATTTTTGCCGTTTCAATTTGTCACACAACGGCACTAGCAAAGAAGCACCACAAGATTTCGTCGATTTAGAGGCCTTTGGTTCTAATACCTATAGTAAAGAATTGTTCGATATCCAAGCGCTGCTTCAACATATAGAACGCGAACACCGAACCTATGAGCAAATTCATTTGGTGGGGCATTCTCGAGGAGGAGGAATGGCTATTTTGGCAGCAAAACACTGGCATTGCCTAAGCAAGCTAGGTGAGGTTTGTACTTGGGCCGCCATTTGTGATATTGGGCGCAGATTTCCAGCTGGCAAAGCATTGATGTTATGGAAACAAGAAGGTGTGAGGTACATTAAAAATGGCCGGACAAATCAAGATTTACCCCAATCAATCGAACTCTATCAGGACTACATAGATAATCGCGAAGATTTAGATATCCTAGCTGCTGCTGAAAGGCTCAAAGAAAAACTACATATTTTTCATGGTGACTTGGATGAATCTGTGCCGCTTTCGGAAGCTTTTGAACTTGGAAGAGCCGCCCAAGTTGAAGTGTTCACAATTAAAGGCGCAGATCATGTTTTTGGTGCCAAACATCCATGGAATGCCGATACTTTGCCTCCCCTACTTCATGAATTATGTATCCAGACTTTAAAATGTTTGTAAAATAAAAAAAGCCAGTATGACTACTGGCTTTTTGTTTGGGGAGGAAGACGGGTCTCGAACCCGCGACCTTCGGAACCACAATCCGACGCTCTAACCAACTGAGCTACAACCTCCGTTTGAGTGGGTGCAAATATACATATTCTTCTTCAAATGATAAAATGCAATTTTTTAAATTCTAATTTTTTCTATTTGTACTTTTGCCCACATCAATCAATCAAAACAGCAATGACACCTATCAATTCAAGTATAATAGCTGAAGCCTTGAGTTATAATGCCTACATGGAACTCACTGAACAATTAGTGAAGGAAGGCAAAACAAGCGGGCCTAATCAGTCTGAAGCCTATGTTTATTATACCAAACTGAATCTTCAAAGAATGAAGCGCTTGAATAAAACAATAGAAATACCAGGCAGGCTCAAAGCACTTTTGGATAAAAAGGCGAACGGCTGGACATGGGTTGTGCTGTCAGAGCCTTGGTGTGGAGATGCGGCACAATGCGTGCCCGTGTTGGAGAAAATTGCACAAACACATTCAGAAATAAAAACTATTTATCTTCTGCGAGACGAGCACCCTACAGTTATGGATGCTTACCTGACAAACGGAGGACGTTCCATACCAAAATTGATTTGTCTTGATCAGGAAGGAAAAGAAATATTTACTTGGGGGCCAAGGCCTGCGGTTATTCAAGAGGTCATGAACCAACTCAAAGCAGCGGGCGTTTCAGAAATTGCCAAAATTGTGGAGGAAATCCAAAAAGCATATAATGCCGACCAACAGGCCGGCATTTATACAGAATTTGAATCTTTATTAGAACAGATTTAAAGCGTTCCGCGGTTTTCTTGTTCGCGCTCGATGGCTTCAAATAAAGCCTTGAAATTTCCCTTACCAAAAGATTGCGCTCCTTTTCTCTGAATGATTTCAAAGAACATGGTTGGGCGATCCACAACTGGTTTGGTAAATAACTGTAATAGGTAACCTTCGTCATCGCGGTCAATAAGAATGCCGTGTGACTTCAATAGTTCAACATCTTCATCTATTGATCCAACGCGTTCAAGTAGATCATCATAATACGTTTCCGGAACATATAAAAATTCTACACCGCGATCGCGCATGGCGGAAACCGTGGCTACTATATCGTTTGTGGCTACAGCAATGTGTTGTACACCTGGGCCATTGTAAAAATCGATGTATTCTTCTATCTGAGATTTTTTCTTGCCTTCGGCTGGTTCGTTGATCGGGAATTTGATGCGCCCATTACCATTTGACATCACTTTTGACATCAAGGCAGTGTAGTCTGTAGAAATATCTTTGTCATCGAAAGAAACGATTTGGGCAAAACCCATGACTTTTCCATAAAATTCGACCCAATCATTCATTTCGTTCCAACCTACGTTACCTACCATGTGATCGATGAATTTGAGTCCAACTGGTTCAGGGTTGTAATGAGATTCCCATTTTTTATAGCCCGGAAGAAAGATTCCATGGTAATTTTTGCGTTCCACAAAAATGTGAACGGTTTCACCATATGTGTAAATACCAGAACGCACTACATAACCATCGGCATCTTCTTCTTTGGTTGGTTCCATATAAGGCTTGGCACCTCTTTTGGTGGTTTCTTCAAAGGCTTTTGTAGCGTCTTCGACCCATAGCGCTACCACTTTAACGCCATCTCCGTGTTTGTCGATGTGTGCGTTGAGTTCGCCGCCTTCAGTGAGTGGTGTGGTGAGGACCAAACGAATTTTATCTTGTTTCAAGACATAAGAAACACGGTCTTTCATGCCAGTCTCGAGCCCAGCGTATGCCTCTGACTGAAAGCCAAATGCCGTTTTGTAAAAATGCGCGCTTTGCTTAGCATTACCTACATAAAGTTCAACGTAATCTGTACCGAGCAGTGGTAGGAAATCCTCCGCATCGTGGAATATTTTTTCAAGACTGTAGTCGTAGTTTTGAATGTCTTTTAAGTTTTTAATCTCTGCCATAAAGGTGAATTTGTGTCAAAATTAGGGATTAAAGCCGAGTTAATGTTGCCAAGAGAACATGTAATCAGGCAATTCAAGCTCAAGCGCTCGTTTGGTCAGACAAAGTGGTTTGAAGGTATCTACCATTACTGCTAATTCTTCAGTTTCCGTTTTACCAATACTGCGCTCATAGGCTCCTGGATGAGGGCCATGCGGAATACCAGCAGGATGCAAGGTAATTTGACCTTTTTCAATATTGTTTCTGCTCATGAAGTCACCATCCACATAGTAAAGCACCTCATCGGAATCAATGTTGGAGTGATTGTATGGTGCCGGAATTGCGTCGGGGTGGTAATCGTAAAGACGCGGTACAAAAGAACACACTACAAAAGCAGCAGTTTCAAAAGTTTGGTGAACAGGAGGTGGTTGGTGTACACGACCTGTGATAGGTTCAAAGTCATGGATTGAAAAAGCATACGGGTAATTGTAGCCATCCCAGCCAACCACATTAAAAGGATGATGCGCATACGTATAATCGTAAAGCACATCTTGCTTTTTAATTTTAATCAGAAATTCTCCTTCTTCGTCATGTGTTTCTAATTCATATGGCGTGCGGATATCGCGCTCGCAATATGGCGAGTGTTCAAGGAGTTGTCCAAACCAATTTCGGTATCTTTTTGGGGTGTAAACCGGATGAAAAGATTGAATAATGAACAAGCGGTTGTTGTCGTCATTGAATGCCAATTGGTAGATCATACCGCGTGGGATAACTAAATAATCGCCATAAGAAAAATCAATATTTCCGAGCTGGGTTTTCAATTTACCCGAGCCTTTGTGAATGAAAATAATTTCGTCAGCATCGGCATTTTTATAGAAATAATCTTTCATAGATTCAACTGGTGCCGCTAGCTCGAGATAAACATCCGAATTAACGAGTACCGGAACCCGACTTTCTACGTAATCGGATACAGGTTTGAGATCGTAGCCTCTAAAACTGCGCATCAGCATGTTTTTTTCGATGGCAATTTCAGGCGCAATATTTTTCTGAGCGCCAATTTTCTTGACAACCGTTGGAGGTTGAAGGTGGTACATCAGTGTAGACATACCGTCAAAACCTATTGTTCCGAAAAGCTGCTCGTGATAAATTGAACCATTTGGCTGACGAAACACGGTGTGTCTCTTATGCGGAATCTGACCTAATTTTTGATAAAATGGCATTTTAAAAGTTTTAGTACAACAAAACTAAATGAAAGTATTAGTGCAATATATGATTTTAGTCAGTTTTAATTCTCTGAATGTCTGATTTAATTTTTCAATAGGGAAAAGACATTATTTTTGTCAATACATCAATACAACACAATGACAAAAATCTTGGTAATTGGTTCTTGCGGACAAATCGGCACCGAACTCGTTTTGGCCCTCAGATCTAAATTTGGTAACGATCAAGTGATTGCCGCAGATCTTCGTGAAAAAAGCCCTGAAATTTTGGCTAACGGTCCTTATGTTCAACTAGATGCCCTGGATCGCGAACAAGTTAGAAAATATGTGATCGAACAACATATTGACCAAGTGTACTTGCTTGCTGCACTCTTGTCGGCAACAGCTGAAAAAAACCCTGATTTTGCATGGCGCTTAAATATGGAAGGATTATTTACAATCCTTGACTTAGCCAAAGAAGGTTACTTGAAAAAAATATTTTGGCCGAGTTCAATTGCCGTTTTTGGCCCTACAACACCTGCAGATCAAACCCCTCAACATACCATAATGGAGCCTACAACGGTTTATGGTATATCCAAACAAGCCGGAGAGCGCTGGTGTGAGTACTACCACAATAAATTCGGTATAGATGTTCGAAGCATCCGTTACCCTGGGCTTATTTCGTATAAAAGTTTGCCCGGAGGTGGCACCACTGATTACGCAGTAGATATTTTTTACAAAGCCAAATCAGAAGGAAAGTTTACTTGTTTTCTTAATGCTGATACAGCACTTCCGATGATGTTCATGGACGATGCCATTCGCGGCACGCTTGAACTAATGGATGCTCCGGCAGAACAAATCAAAATCAGATCTGCGTATAATTTGTCTGGCTGCAGCTTTACGCCTGCACAACTCGCTGAAGAAATCAAAGCACTACAACCAAGTTTTGAAATCAGTTATGCAACAGACTTCAGACAAGCCATTGCAGATAGTTGGCCAAATTCAATTAACGACAGCCATGCACAAAAAGACTGGGGCTGGAAAGCTCAGTTTGACACCAAAGCAATGGTCAAGGTAATGCTTGAAAATGTAAAAGCTTGACATTTTTTATCGCCTTCAAAAGCTTTTGGATGCTAGGTTTGAGCATCCCTTTGAAGGAAAAATAAAAAATATTTATTGTTTTGTTTATTCTTTTTGTTGTTTTGTTAAACAAATTATGTTTATCTTTATAACGTAATCGTTAAACAAAACTTTTTGTCATGTCAACAATTGAATTTAATGAAGCACTAATTGGCCTTGAAAACAACCTTCAATCTTTTGCACTTTCTTTTACAAGAAACCGAGAAGACGCAAGGGATCTGACTCAAGAAACCATGTTAAAAGCGATCACGTATCGCAGTTATTATACGCCTCAAACAAATTTTAAGGCGTGGGTATTCACAATTATGCGTAACTTGTTCATTAATCAGTACAGAAGGAAGGTAAAGTCTGGTGCTATTTTTGACCACAGCAAGGAATTATTTTTGGTCGGCAATATCCAAAGCCATGACGACAACGCAATAGAGAAAATAGGTGTCAAGGACATCAACAAGCAAATAGACTTATTAGGAGAGGAATACAAAGAGCCCTTTGAAATGCACTTTCAGGGCTACAAATACAAAGAGATCGCAGACAAACTGAGTATTCCGATCGGAACCGTGAAAAGCCGGATTTTCATCGCTAGAAAAAAGCTAATGGAAGCTTTACCGGAATTCGCATTTTCGGCAAATTGATTTATGACAAAAAAAATACACATTATTGGCTCCGGGATTTCGAGTCTGTCCGCTGCTTCATTTTTGGCCCGTGCAGGCCATGACGTCACCATCTTTGAAAAGAACGACACAATTGGTGGTAGAGCGCGTCAGTTTGAAGTTGACGGATTTGTTTTTGACATGGGGCCATCTTGGTACTGGATGCCCGATGTCTTTGAAAAATTTTATCAATCGTTTGGTTACAAAACTCAAGATTTTTACGAACTCAAAAGACTAGACCCTTCATACAGAGTCTACTGGCCTGATCAAAGTTATACGAATGTACCTGCTGCTATGCCTCAACTTGAAGCATGGTTTGAGTCTCTGGAACCAGGTAGTTCAAGAAAATTACAAGCATTTCTCAAAGATGCCGCACACAAGTACAAAGTAGGAATGGAAGATCTCGTGTACAAACCGAGCCTTAGCCTCACCGAATTTTTTGACAGTCGTGTACTCGGTGGTTTGTTCAAAATGCACCTCTTTTCCTCTTTCTCTGGTTTCATTCGCAAGTATTTTAAACACCCAAAAATACTTGCGCTTTTAGAATTTCCGGTGCTTTTCCTTGGTGCCATGCCCAACGAAACTCCGGCGCTTTATTCGCTCATGAATTATGCCGATATTCAGTTAGGGACTTGGTACCCCATGAAAGGAATGCACGAGTTCATCAAAGCTTTTGCGCGCATTGCTCAAGAGCAAGGAACTCAAATTCGAACGAATGCTAAAGTAGAAAAAATCATTGTCGAAAACGGAAAAGTAGTCGGTGTAAGTGTCAATGGCCAAATTGAATATGCCGATATCGTTATTTCAGGTGCCGACTACGCCCACACCGACCAAGCGCTACTTGGCAAGGATGCTAATTACAATGATCAATACTGGGACAAACGAACGATGGCACCATCGAGTCTTTTGTTTTATGTTGGCGTCAATAAAAAATTAGAAAACCTTGAACATCACAACCTCTTTTTTGATGAATCTTTAGAGGAACACGGCAAAACTATTTACAAAGATCCAAGTTGGCCTCAAAATCCACTTTTTTATATGAGTGTGCCTTCTTTGACAGATCCATCAGTGGCACCAGCTGGTTCAGATAATTTGTTTTTCTTGATTCCATTGGCTCCTGATTTAAAAGACGACGAGGCCACCCGAGCACACTATTTCGATTTATTACTTGAGCGCCTCAAAACCCTCACAGGAAACGATATCAAAGATCATATTGTTTATCAGCGCAGTTTTTGTGTAACTGATTTCAAGCAAGATTACAATGCCTTTAAAGGAAATGCATACGGTTTGGCAAATACGCTCAGACAAACAGCTATCTTAAAGCCACGCATCAAACATAAAAACGTAAAGAATCTATACTATACAGGGCAGCTCACTGTGCCGGGCCCAGGTGTACCACCATCCATCATTTCTGGTGAGGTTGTATCACAACTAATACTTGCTCAACACCCTTCAAACTAAACCCTATGAAAGCACTATTTGATCAAATTAGCCATGAAATGAGCGAACTGACCACCAAGCGTTACAGCACCTCGTTCTCTTTAGGAATTAGTTTTTTAGACAAAGGAATTCAAAAGCCAATCTATGCCATCTATGGTTTTGTGCGCTTCGCAGATGAAATTGTAGATACATTTCACGGTTACGACAAAGAACACCTACTTGCCGATTTCAAGTCACAAACCTACGCTGCAATTGAAGCGGGCATTTCTTTGAACCCAATATTAAATAGTTTTCAGTGGGCCGTGAATCGCTATCAAATTCCGCAAGAATTGATCGATACCTTTCTAGATTCCATGGAGATGGACCTTCAAAAGCAAACCTACGATCAAGGGAAATATGAAACCTATATTTTAGGATCAGCAGAAGTGGTTGGCTTGATGTGCTTAAAGGTTTTTGTTGAAGGAGACGAAGCGCAATATGAACAGTTGAAACCTTATGCCATGAAACTTGGGGCGGCGTTTCAAAAGATCAACTTCCTTAGAGATCTCAAAGCTGATTACCAAGAATTAGGGCGCACCTATTTCCCTGGCATCAATCTAACTGAATTTAATAATGAACTCAAATTAGAGATTGAAGCAGATATCGCACGTGATTTTCAGAAAGGTTACGAAGGAATTTTATTGTTACCTAAAAAAGCCCGATTTGGCGTTTACATGGCCTATAAATATTACTTCAAGTTGTTCAAAAAAATCAAAAGCACCCCAGCTGAAATGGTATTACATGAGCGCATCCGCATTCCAAATTACAGGAAAATGCGTATCCTCTTGACTTCCTACGTTCGTCACAACTTAAATTTACTGTGATGCAAGAAGAGTCTGTAATATTAATTGACGATCACGACCACGAAATTGGTATGCTGGAGAAAATGGAAGCCCATCGTTTGGGTTTGTTGCATCGCGCCTTTTCAATCCTCATATTCAATCACAAAGGAGAACTATTACTACAGCAAAGAGCAGCGCATAAATACCATTCACCTTTACTTTGGACGAACACATGTTGTTCACATCAGCGACCAGGTGAAAGCAGCCTAGAGGCAGCCAATCGGAGGTTAAAAGAAGAAATGGGCATGGAAGCAACACTTCAAGAGGCTTTCTGCTTTATTTACAAGGCAAAACTAGATCAGGGCCTCACCGAACACGAACTCGATCACGTACTCATAGGCTACTCCAATCAAAATCCTGTCATCAATAAAGAAGAGGTAGAGGACTATAAATGGATCTCTATGAATGAACTGCTAAATGATTTAGATCAATTTCCGCAAACATATACTGCATGGTTCAAAATATTATTAAATCAACACTTAGAAGAAATTACAAAAGCAGCATATGAAAGTTTGTAGACGCGCCACCTTTAACGCAGCCCATCGGCTTTATCGCAAAGATTGGTCCGATGAAAAAAACTTTTCCATTTTTGGAAAATGCAGTAATCCTAATTTTCATGGACACAATTACACCCTAGAAGTTTGGATTGAAGGTGACATCGACCCTGAAACTGGTTACTTAATTGACTTAAAAATAGTCAAAGACCTCATCAATGAAGAAGTTCAGGAACGCTTTGATCACAAAAACCTCAACCTAGACTGCCCAGAATTTGCAGCATTGAATCCAACAGCTGAAAATATCGCGGTAGTCATCTGGGACCTACTCAGGGCTAGACTTGATCAGAAATATGGGCTCAGCATCAAGCTTTGGGAAACACAAAACAACATCATCATTTACGACGGAAAATGAGTACTGCTTTATTTTGGCATCGTCGAGATTTACGCATCCAAGACAATGCCGGGCTTTACAAGGCACTCTGCAATCATTCAGTGGTTCATGTGGTCTTTGTTTTTGACACCACCATTCTTGAACACTTGCCAAAAAATGACCAACGCGTGCTGTTCATCTACCAGCAAGTCGCGGCGCTCCAAAAAGCATATCAGGCATTGGGCTCTGATTTAACAGTACTTTACGGTGACCCTAAAAAATTGATCCCTGAACTTGCCCAAGAACTCAATGTAAGTTGTGTATATGCCAACCGTGACTATGAGCTAAGCGCAATTGCCCGTGACCAGCACATTTTCGAAATGCTTCAACTAAAAAGCATTGATTTCAAAGGAGCGAAGGATCAAGTTATATTTGAAAAAAGTGAAGTGGTGAAAGATGATGGCAAACCCTACACCATCTACACACCCTATTCTAAAAAATGGAAGGCAAAACTCAATGACTTTTATTTGCAGTCGTATCCAACTGAAAAATACCTCCATCATTTGGCTCAAAAGTCAACAAGCACTTTGCTGAGTTTAGCATCCATGGGATTTTTAGCTGAACAAACGCAAACTTTTCCGAATTCAAATACACCAATCGACATTCTCCAAAAATACCACCTGCAAAGAGATACACCATCAATTGCCGGAACTTCACGTCTGAGTTTACACCTTCGTTTTGGCACTATTTCGATTCGAAAATTGGCAAGAGAAGCATTACAAACCAATGAAAAGTATCTCAATGAACTGATCTGGAGAGATTTCTATCAAATGATTTTATTCCATTTTCCGCAAACAACAGACAGTGCCTTTAAGCCTGCCTATGACAAAATAGTTTGGGAAAACAATGAAAAAGATTTCCACGCTTGGTGCAAGGGCCAGACCGGGTATCCGCTTGTTGATGCTGGTATGAGAGAGCTCAATGCTACTGGATTTATGCACAACCGTGTACGCATGGTTGTAGCCAGTTTTTTAACCAAACATTTATTGATTGATTGGCGTTGGGGCGAGCGCTATTTTGCTGAAAAATTGCTCGATTTTGAATTGGCCAGTAATATTGGTGGTTGGCAATGGGCGGCAGGTTGTGGCTGTGATGCAGCACCCTATTTTAGAGTTTTTAACCCTGAGGCCCAGCAAAAGAAGTTCGACCCTCAATTTATGTATATCAAAAAGTGGGTCCCTGAATTTGGCACGGCTCAGTACGCCAAACCAATCGTGGAACATAAATTTGCACGAGAACGCATTTTAACTCGATTTAAAACCGCACTACAATGAACCTAGCATTACAAATTGGGGATACCTGCCCTGCATTTAACTTACCAGACAGTCAAGGAAAGCAGGTTGAAATAGCAAGCTATCTCGGAAAAAAAATATTGGTCATTTTCTTTTACCCCAAAGATGACACACCCGGATGCACCAAAGAGGCTTGTGCTTTTCGCGATGCCTACGCAGACTTTCTTGATTTAAGCTGCGAAGTTTTTGGTATTTCATCAGATTCTTCAGATAGCCATGCTGCTTTTCAAAACAAGCACAACCTGCCTTATCCATTACTATCTGACCAACAAAAAAAGGTGCGCCAATTATTTGGCGTACCCGGTAATTTATTTGGCCTGATTCCTGGTCGAGTTACATATGTAGTTGGCCTCGACTCAAAAATTGCAGGCATTTTTAATTCTCAAACCAACCCTGTAGGCCATATTGAAGAAGCCATCAAGGTGGTGAAAAACTTACTTACTGCTTGATGAATTGAAGCTCAGCACTGAGTTTAATCACGTTACAAGTAACCGTCATTCCGGCTTTAGTTAGCCAGTAAGAATCAACTGCAATTCCAGCAAATTCTGCTTTTTTATAATGCAAAATTACGTCTCAACGCATACCAAACCATTGACCTGCTTTAAGACTTTTAACTCATAGGCAAAAAGTGTACTTTTGAAAAATGAGAACTATCGTTTTTGGCATTATATTATTTCGAGTATTCACGGGGCATTCCCAACACATGAATCAACAAATTCGAAATAATTATCCAACACAACTCTTTTTTGGAACCACTCGGGCTCAAGTTTATAGAAGCTTACTTCCCAATGAAAACTTTTTGGCGGTTCCACTCGGAGAAAGAGGACGTGAGGTTCCGATGTATGCTTGGTCTCAACAACTGGGCATTCAAGTAGGGCTAAGCAAACACTTTTTAATTGAAGGGGGGCTATCCTATATGCAAAATGGCGAGGGCTATTCTTGGAAGGCTTTGGATACAGATTCTAGCTTTTCATACCAAACACGCTATCGTTACCTCGCACTTCCTATTCAATTGAAGTGTAGTTTTGGTCAGAAGTTTTCTTTTTACACTGGTGCTGGTTTCATTCCAGCCCTCTATTTGTCTTATGTACAAGATCAGCAGTGGACCAATCCATTTGGCGCCAAATACGACAACCAAATTAAAGTGAACAATACGATGAATAGTTTTGCATTTGCCTGGACCTGCTCTGCGGGCTTTGAATTGCCTTTGAACCCGACGCTTCGTCTTCGTGTAGGTTTACAATACCGTCAGCAACTCACCAATTCATACGACCCTTATCAAGATTACATTCACAAAAGCAAAGCCTTTTGTTACAATTTTGGGTTATCAAAAAAGATATAATATGCAGTTAGCACAGATCATCAAATTTCTTGAACAGCAATTTCCACTCTCACTTCAAGAAGATTACGACAATGCGGGCTTGCTATACGGAAGACCCGAGCAAGAAATTACAGGTGCTTTGGTTTGCCTTGACAGTACAGAGGCTATTGTAGAAGAGGCTATTGAAACAGGCTGTAATCTAATTATTGCGCATCATCCGATTGTTTTCAAGGGCCTTAAAAAAATAAATGGAAAGACGTACATCGAACGTGTGGTAGAGCGCTGTATCCAACAGCAAATCGCTATTTACGCCATTCATACGAACTTAGACAACCATTATCGAGGAGTAAATCAAAAAATTGCAGCAAAATTAGGGCTCATTAATACCCGAATTTTAAAGCCCATGCGCGGCCAACTTTCAAAGCTTGTGGTATATGTGCCGATAGAGGACTTTCGAAAAGTAGATCATGCCATATTAGGTGCTGGTGCCGGACAAATTGGAAATTATAGCGAATGTCATTTTAGATCCGAAGGTATTGGAACATTTACACCCCTTAAAGGAGCTGCACCAGTCATCGGAAAAATTGATCAACGCGAAGAAGTCGCAGAACTCAAACTAGAATACGTTGTTTCCAATCATTTGATAGCGGACGTCCTGAGCGCTATGCAGCAAGCCCATCCCTATGAAGAGGTAGCTTACGAACTGATTGCATTGCTCAATCAGCACCAAGAACTAGGTGCAGGTATGGTTGGTGAACTCCCTGAAGCCATTGAAAGTTTGGAATTTCTAAAAAAAGTAAAGGATATTTTCAATTGCGGCTGTATCAAGCATACCGATTTGGTGCATCGTCAAATTAAAACCATTGCACTTTGCGGAGGTTCAGGTAGCTTCTTGTTACCTGATGCAATAAGGGCTAAAGCAGATTTATACCTCTCTGCTGATTTTAAATACCACGAGTTTTTTGATGCAGAATCTAAGCTCATCATTGCAGATATTGGCCACTTTGAAAGCGAGCAATTTACAAGTGAAATTTTGACTGAAATAATTAAAGAAAATTTTCCTAACTTTGCCATCCGTTTAACTAAGTTGAATACGAATCCCGTTAACTATTTATAGCACATGGCAGCAGCAACCAAAAAAGAAGGTACCATCGCAGAAAAATTGGATGCGCTTTTTGAACTCCAAAAAATCGACTCTGAAATCGACCGCATTCGCACCATTCGTGGTGAACTTCCTTTAGAAGTGCAAAGTCTTGAAGATGAAATCATTGGTCTACATACGCGCGTTTCTAAAATCAATGACGAAATCAAAGAAATCGAAACAGAAATTGCAGATCGCAAATTAGCTGTTAAAGATGCCGAAGCCGCCATTGCCAAATACAAAGAACAACAAAACAACGTGCGCAACAACCGCGAATTCGAGTCTCTTTCTAAAGAAATAGAATTCCAAGAGCTTGAAATCAAATTGCACGACAAAAAATCGAAAGAAGCAAAGCTTAAAATTGAAATGAAAAAAGAGACCCTTGCCGAGGCCACTGACCGAGTAGCCATGAAGCAAGAAGATCTAGATTCTAAAAAAGCTGAGCTTGAAGCCATCGTGAGCGAGACGCAAAAAGACGAAGAGAAACTTATGAAATCCTCTGAATCAGCAAAAAAGAACATCGAAAACCGTTTGGTTTTTGCTTATGAGCGTTTGCGTACCAATGCAAAAAATGGTTTAGCTGTAGTGCAAGTGATGCGCGGTTCATGTGGTGGCTGTTTCAATAAAATCCCACCGCAACGCCAACTTGACATCGTTACCAAAAAGAAAATTATTGTTTGTGAACACTGCGGCAGAGTATTAGTTCCGCAAGAAGCTACTGAGGCATAATCTCAGCAGTTTAGCACATTCAAAATATATTTTAATCTAAAAAAAACGCTCCAGTCGGAGCGTTTTTTTATGCCTAAACATTTCGGCATCTCATGAATTCAAACGCAAGATCAATTCAATTTAAATTGAATATCGAGTTTGGCTAATTCCTTAAATAATTGGCTTGACGGCTGAACTTTTACACTGCGCGAAGGAAGCGTAACTTCAATGTTGTCCAAGGGGTCAAAAACAGTAAAATGTATTTGACAAGAACCCGGATTAGCCTCAAATAGTTGATGTAATTGATCAATAACGATTTGATCGAGTTGTTTGGCCGAAAAACGCAACTTGAGCATTTTAGCGCGCTTTTCTCGAAGGTCTTGTAAAAGCTCAATTTGATGCACTACAAACTCAGGGACTTGACGGTAACGCGGAACTTCTATACGACCCTTGATGGCAACGAATGTACCCGGCTCCATGAAATGTTTGAATTTCAAGTAAGACTCTTTGAATAAATTGAGTTTGTAAGAATCTTGGTAATCTTCGATGATGAGTGATCCGAAACCATCGCCATGCTTGGTAAAACGATGCTCTGCATTGGAGATAATAGCAGCAATGAGGAGGTCTCTGCCTAAATAAGCAGCGGGGTCATTGAGCATAGTAACTGTTCCGGTACAAAACGAAGTGATCTCAACTTTGAAATCATCAAGTGGGTGTCCTGAGATAAAGATGCCTACAACTTCTTTTTCTCTGTTGAGTTTGTAAATGGCGGGCCATTCTTCGGCGCGTGGAACGGTTGGTGCAGGCATTGTTGTGCCGGTAGCCTCGCCAAACATGCTGTGTTGCGAGGAATGTTGTTGCTCTTGAACACTGGCACCATAACGAATAGCTGATTCTAAAAAAGTACGATTGCTCGTATCGGTGACAAAATACTGTGCCCGGTGCACTTCTTGAAATGAATCAAAGCCTCCGGCGTAAACCAAACTTTCAAAAGCTCGTTTATTGCACAACCTAAGATTAATGCGCTTGGTGACATCGAAAATATCGGAAAAAGCTCCGTTTTGTCGCTCTTGTAAAATGGCCTCAACTGGGCCGCTTCCCATTCCTTTGATCGCACCTAGCCCAAAGCGAATGGCCCCGCTTGCATTCACGGAAAAAGTAAAGCCCGATTCATTGATGTCAGGCCCCAATACTTCAATACCCATGCGTCTGCACTCTTCCATGAAAAAAGACACCTGTTTGATGTCGCTCATGTTGTTACTGAGCACAGAAGCCATGTATTCGGCCGGATAATTGGCTTTCAGATAAGCGGTTTGATACGCAACCCAAGCATAACAGGTTGAGTGCGATTTATTAAAAGCATAAGAAGCAAATGCTTCCCAGTCTTTCCATATTTTTTCGAGTGTTGGCTCGGCATGACCTTTTGCAGAAGCTCTTTCAATGAAGGTAGGCTTCATTTTATCCAATACTTTGCGGTCTTTTTTACCCATGGCCTTGCGCAGTGTATCTGCCTCACCCTTCGTAAAATGAGCTAATTTTTGTGACAAAAGCATCACCTGCTCTTGGTACACAGTAATGCCGTAAGTTTCTTTTAGGTATTCTTCACAATCGGCAAGGTCATAGACAATTTCTTCTTCGCCGTGCTTGCGTTTACAATAAGACGGGATGTATTCCATTGGCCCTGGTCGGTACAGGGCATTCATGGCAATGAGGTCAGCAAAAACGGTTGGTTTGAGTTCTTTGAGGTGTTTTTGCATCCCGGGAGATTCATATTGGAAAATACCAACAGTTTCTCCGCGCTGAAACAATGCATATGTAGCTTCGTCGTCAATGGGGAAGGCATCCGGATCGAGTTCAATGCCGCGGTTTTCTTTGATCAAGCGCACGGCATCTTTGATCAAGGTGAGGGTTTTTAGGCCAAGGAAGTCCATTTTGAGTAGACCCGCTGACTCGGCTACGGCGTTGTCGTATTGGGTACACACCATTTCGGAATCTTTGGCGGTAGCCACCGGAACAAAATTGGTGAGGTCGTCTGGGGTAATAATGACACCACAAGCATGGATTCCGGTATTTCGGACAGAACCTTCGATTTCTGTAGCCTTTTGTAAGACTTTAGCCTGCAGATCTGAGCCGTTATAGATGCGCCGTAACTCTTTGGCATTGGTGATGGCCTCTTGGTTGCGTAATTTATCAATAAGCTCAGGCTCTGGTAAATTGAAAAGCTTTTTTAAGGAAAGATCTGGAATCAGTTTGGCAAGCCTATCCGCTTCTGGCAATGGCAAATTCATGACCCTAGAGGTATCTCTTACGGCAGACTTCGCAGCCATTGTTCCGTAGGTAATGATTTGGGCTACTTGGTTAGCCCCATATTTATTGATGACGTATTCGATGACACGGCCGCGGCCTTCGTCGTCGAAATCGATATCGATATCGGGCATTGAAATACGGTCAGGATTGAGAAAACGCTCAAAGAGCAGATCGTATTTAATAGGGTCGACGTTGGTGATGCCAATACAATAGGCAACTGCCGAACCTGCAGCAGATCCGCGGCCAGGCCCAACTGACACACCCATCTGACGTGCCGCATTACAGAAGTCCTGGACGATCAAGAAATAACCGGGGTAACCGGTTTTTTCAATGGTGGCAAGTTCGAAATCAAGACGTTCTTGTATTTCAGAGTTGATTTCAGTGTAACGCTTTTTAGCTCCTTCAAAAGTGAGGTACTTAAGGTAGGCGTTCTCACCTCTTTTACCGCCATCTTGCGCATCTAGCGGGTCAATAAACTGACTCGGGATATCAAAGGCAGGCAATAATACTTCACGGGCCAAACCATAGTGCTCGCACTTTTCAATGATTTCAGAAATACTGGAAATGGCCTGAGGAATGTCGGCAAAAAGCGCTATCATCTCCTCAGAGGAGCGCATGTAGTAGGTATCGTTTTCTAAACCATAACGAAAACCTCGGCCCCTTCCTTTAGGTGTTTCTACTAATTCGTTGTCTTTGACGCAAAGCAATACGTCGTGTGCCAAAGCATCTTTTTGCTCGATATAGTAGGTGTTGTTTGTGGCAACAATTTGTACTTGATGTTTATTGGCCAATGCTACGAGCAATGGATTGACACGCTCTTCAACCTCAAGCCCGTGACGGCCAATTTCGATGTAGAAATCTGGGCCAAATTGTTGTTTCCACCATAGTAGTGCTTCTTCGGCTTGCTTTTCACCTACATTGAGAAGTAAGTTGGCTATTTCACCGTAGAGGTTCCCACTCAAGACAATGAGATCTGTTTTGTATTGTTCAATGACAGCTTTATCTATGCGCGGCACGTAATACATGCCTTGGGTATAGGCGATTGAGGCAAGCTTGATGAGGTTTTGGTAACCGTTTTTGTTTTTGGCTAAAAAAACAATTTGATAGCCGTTGTCTTTGACTGTTTTATCTTGAAGATTTCTACAGACATTGAACTCACAACCAATAATGGGTAGTATTTCTTGACCATAATAAGGCTCGTTTTTTTCAAGTGCATCCGCTCTTTCTGCCTTTATTTTTGCATTGTGTGCTGCTGCTGCTTTTTCAAATTGGAAGGCAGCCATCATGTTGCCAGTATCGGTGAGGGCTACTGCTGGCTGGCCCAAAGCAACCGCTTTCTGTATGAGCCCTGTAACCTCAGCGGTAGATTGTAATATTGAAAATTGGGTGTGATTATGGAGATGTGCAAAAACGAGGTCTTGGAGCGCCTCTTGGTTGACAGATGGCTGTGGATTAATTGGGGCTGTCTTTTTTTGCCTTAGTAATTCGCTTTCAGCCTTTAAATTGAGATGTTGTAAACCAATTTTTTCAATTGGCTTTGGATTGAGCAATTTAAAAGATTCAAAGTAGCCGGGTTCTTGAAGGATTTCTTCAAGGGTGTAGTGTTCTTTGCGCAGCAGTTCAAGGAAGCAACGGGTAGTAGATTCAACATCGGCGGTTGCGTTGTGTGCCTCAGCAAATGCTTCTTGAAACAAAAATTCATGAAGTTCGGTGAGGGTCGGTAATTTGAAGCGCCCTCCTCTCCCTCCGGGGATCTGACACAACGCTGCTGTTTTTTCAGTACAGGTATCGAGTACAGGCTTCACTAAAGGTGTTTCTTGCCCCAAGCGAATAAATTCTGCACCCAAAACATTGATGTCAAATTTGAGATTATGGCCAACCATAAAGTTGGACCTCGATAGATCTTTATTAAATTGAGCAAGCACCTCACGTAATGGAACCCCATTTTGCTGAGCTAACTCTGTGGAAATGCCATGTACACGTTCAGATTCGAATGGAATGTTGTATCCATCAGGCTGTATGATGAAGTCTTTTTGGGAGATGAGTTCGCCGGCTTCGTCATGCAATTGCCAAGCCAACTGAACCACACGCGGCCAGTTGTCGGTGTCCGTTATTGGGGCGTTAAAGTCACGAGGTAGACCCGTGGTTTCGGTATCAAATATGAGGTACATGCGCAGCAGAAAATGGAACTTCTAAAGATAGAAATTAGTTGGTCAACTGAATGCGATTGTTGAAAACTATTATTGTGCCAGTGCTTGTTCCCAATTGGCATTGAGCAAAACTACTAAGCGTCGGGCAATATTATTTTGGTAACGCTTCGTGCGGTAACCACCAACCCAGTTGATACCGCGAATGGCATTGGTTAAAAAAACTTCATCGGCTGCCAAAAGATTTTGTGGCATCAGGGAACATTCATAGACCTTAATGCCATTAGCTATTGCTAAATTGATGATCTGCATGCGCATGGTCCCGGCCAAACAACCTTCATCTAGACTTGGTGTGTATAACACACCGTTGCTAATAATAAACACATTGCAAGACGAGGTTTCGAGGATACTTCCTTTGTGGTCAACCAAAAAGAGGTCATCAAGGCCTTTATCTTTGGCAGCAAGTGCAGCCATGATGTAGGGCAAACCCATTTTTGTTTTGTAATTAGAAAGTAGGTTTTTTTCTAATTTGATATCTTGGTATATATCGAGCTCCAAGCCCTTTGCATTGAGCTCATAATGATTGACCTCATAGGGGTAGACTTCAATGTAATAAGTTGCTTCGTTGGAATCAGGCAAATAAGCACCTCCACTAATTCTGTCTAATGACAAACGGCAACGTCCACCTTCCGTGATGCCAGATTGCTCACACAATTCTAAAATTTTGGCTTCAAAAAAAGCAGTTGTATAGCTGGAAGAAGGGCGCATATGAATGGCTCTGGCACCTGCCAAAAGCCTCAAGATATGGTTTTCTAAATTGAGTGGTTTGCCATTAATGATTCGAATGCTTTCAAAAACACCGTCGCCGTATAAATGCGCGCGGTTACCAGGCAAAATTGTCGGGGCATCGCCTGCAAGTAAATTTCCGTTGTTATTAACGTAAAGCATAGGCCGTGGGTTGACTTACAAAAACAAATGTACAAATTGCATTCCTTTTTCAGGCGCTATCAACAAGACAAATAATACACCAAAAAGCGCACCTCCTATATGGGCATCGTGTGCTATTCCAGATTTTGCATTGCGCATTGAGTAATATTCGAATGCCAAATACAAAGGCCCAAAAATGTAAGCCGGAATTGGAATTGGAATAAACATCAGATACAGCGCTTGCGTTGGATCCCAAAGGATAAAAGCAAATAAAATGGCGCTCACGGCACCTGAAGCACCTAAACTTCGGTAAGCAGGGTTATCTTGATTGCGCAACATGGGCCACAGAGTGGCACTCAGGCCTCCAACAACATATAATAAACCTAGATAAATGCGTGCATTTGTAAGACCAAACTCTAACTGCCAAATTTGCTCTAAATAACTTCCGATAAAATATAGCGTCATCATGTTAAAGGCCAAGTGTGTGATATCGGCATGCACAAGCACATGACTCAGTAAACGGTAAAATTCGCCGCGGTGCTTAACAGCATAAGGCTCTAATAGAAGCCTTGATAAAAGCGCTTGATTTTGAAAGGCTTGCCATGAAATAAGTACCGTAATGATGAGGAAAAATAGAATCATGGCACTTTCGCATTTATTTTATACATTCATCGAAAATAAAGAATAATCCAATGCAGAAAATTATTGCCTGCTGTGTGACCTTTTTTTGCTTGCTTTTTTGGGCTTGCCAAAATGGGTCTCTAGAGACAAAGAAGCAAGATTTTTTAAATGATGCTCAAATCAGTGAGCGACAAAAATTCATCAGATTATTAGAAGAAGGTCATCCCGACTTGCCGCTATCTCAAGAAGAACGCAAACAATTAATGGACTTTTATAAGGCAAGAGGCTACCAAAGAATCTTTACTAATGATTCTACTTACAGCGCGGAGGGAACCTCTTGGATTACTACCTTGCAAAAACATGAATATTTTGGCCTGGCTCAAAACAGGTTCGTCTCCTCAAAAAATTCAAAACTGGTAATTCAAGAATTGCTACTCCATTTCAATATTGGAATAGCGCTGAATGATTTAGATAGTGGCTTTATTGATTTTGAGCGCACGCAATATAAAAAGAGAAATTGGCGTGCATTACCAAAAGAATACCTCAACAGAAAAATTTCTAAAGACTCTGTTTTACTTTCCAGGGGCCCTGCCGATAGCAACTACAGGTATTTTGCACAGCACTTGTATCATTTTCGAGATACCGCACAAATTGACACTACTTTCTTTGAACTCATTACTGAAAAAGAAAATAAAAAGTTAGCTTGGGAAAAACTGAAATTTGCTTTACTCACAAAGGGATTGATTACCGAAAATATAGATAGCCTCAACATACGCAAAGTACTCAGGGGTTACCAAAAAAGTTATGGATTAATTGCTGATGGAATGGTTGGTCAGGCTACTGTTATTTCATTTGCAGAATCTGGCAGAGACCGTTTTACAAGAGCCATGATTGCGCTTGATCGGCTCAGACAAGAAAAAATCAAACCTAAGTCATATATCAGTATCAATATCCCTTCATTTTATTTGAATTTTGTGTCAGACGACACCTTGCGTGCACAACATAAAATTATTGTCGGGAAAATTGATCACCCTACCCCAATACTCGAATCGAGGATCACGCGTATCATCAGCCTTCCTTACTGGAAAGTACCCAGTTCTATTGCTAAAAATGAAGTGCTACCAGCTTTGAAACGAAATGCCACTTATCTTACCAAAGAACACATGCGCATCTTTAAATCCCAGCAACGTGAGGTCAACCCCACTTCGATCAACTGGAAAAAAATCAAAGACAAGACTTTTCCATATCAAATCATTCAAGACCCCGGACCCTGGAATAGTTTGGGCCTGATAAAATTTGAATTTGCCAATAACTTTTCTGTTTATGTTCATGACACCCCGAGCCGTTACCTTTTTGGGCAGCGATACAGAAGTTTTTCGCACGGATGCATGCGCTGTGACCAGCCTATTGAACTTGGCAAGGCGATTTTGAACTTCGATAAAACTTCAAAGAAAGAAAATCCGGTAAGCCCCGATTCACTCCAAGTTTTGATCGACATGCAAATTCATCAAAGCATTCCATTATTGAAATCCTTACCAATTTTCGTAGGCTACCAAAGCGTTACGACCGATCGTAAGGGCATCTATTTTCACCTAGACCTCTATCAGAAAGATCAGCCATTCATTCGTCTCGTGCAAACAGAAAATAATGGCTAATTTTACAAAAAAAACAAAACCAATGATTGTTTCCCCATCTGTATTATCTTGCGATTTTGCCAACATCCAACGCGACACCGAAATGTTAAACAGTTCTGTTGCTGAATGGCTACATATCGATGTAATGGATGGCGTATTTGTACCCAATATTTCTTTTGGTTTTCCTGTTTTACAGGCCATTCGCAAACATACCCAAAAGGTGCTTGATGTGCATCTCATGATTGCCAATCCGGATGCCTACCTTGAAGAATTCAAAAAAGCAGGTGCTGACATTCTAACTGTTCATTACGAATCTTGTACGCATTTACACCGCACCATCACAAGAATTCAAGAATTGGGCATGAAAGCCGGTGTGGCTTTGAACCCCCACACCCCAATTGAAGTACTTTCAGAAATAGCTAAGCAACTTGACCTCGTCTTGATCATGAGCGTGAATCCTGGATTTGGCGGGCAAAAATTCATTGAGTCAGCTACAGACAAAGTTGGGCGCTTAAAAACACTGCGCGAACAACATGAAGCTCATTTTCTTATTGAAGTAGATGGCGGTGTCAACCTCAATACGGGTGCTCAACTCGCTGCCGCTGGTGCCGACGCTTTGGTAGCCGGAAGTTTTGTTTTCGGATCAGAAAATCCGGTTCAAACCATTGCTGAGCTAAAAGCATTGTAACGTAACATAATCAGCTTTTTAACGTTAACAAACCCTATGAAGCAACTACTTGCTATTGTTATCGTGTGTATTCATTTCTTGAGCGCAAATGCGCAAGATCTCGCACAACTTGAACATGAAGCTGCAGTCATCCTCAATCAAATTCGTTCTTCCAAAGATGATTTAGCTACTGATGCAGCTCATCTGTCCTTTAAAAAGGCAATGAACAATCTTGTAAAATCAAAAGGATTCTTTGATTACGAATTTAAAGAACTTAAAATTGCCAACCTTTTTAGTGCTGACCAAACGGTCAGACTCATCACCTGGAATATCGAATATAGCGATCTTTCTTACAGTTATGGCGGTTTTATTTTGAGGCGAGAAGAAGGGCGCGAAAAGGTATTGATACAAGAACTCAATGACCAACTGGATCCTTACAGTACAAAACCAGAAGGGGTCATCGATGCCAAAGCTTGGTATGGTGCCATTTATTTTAAAATCATCGATTTTTCTTTTCAAGGCAAAACCTGTTATCTACTTTTTGGCTACGATGCCGGAACAACAATGAGCAATTACAAAATTCTCGATGTACTGAGTTTCAGTGGTCAAACTGCAAGGTTTGGTGCAGCAGTTTTCAAAGACCCCAAACAAACTAAAAAAAGAGTCGTACTGGAATACTCCAACATGGCCACCTTGTCGCTGGAGTTCGAACCGAAGCGCAATCGAATTGTTTTCGATCATCTTTCTGCTGAGTCTCCGGCACTTGAAGGAGTTGCCTCATATTATTTTCCAGATATGTCTTATGACGCCTACATTTACGATGCAGATAGAGAAATATGGATTTTCGAACAAGATGTCGTCGCAACAAACCCAGCTGATGTCGGCGAGAAATACTTTTATTCACTGAACCGAAAAACAGGCGCAGTGGAAAAAAGCAAAATGAACAAAGACTGGATCAATCCGTCCGACCCAGCCAATCGGGCAAATGGCCAGCATCAGGCCGCGTTGCCAGCACAATCAACAGAAGAATTTCCAGAAATACCCTTGAAGGAACGTCGCAAATGGTTTAAAAGAAACCGAAATTACAATCCTGAAAGCTACTAAAAACAATACATTATGCAACTCGGTAAAATCAATCAACTCACCATTCAACGTTTTGCACCTCCGGGCGCTTATTTGGTGGATGCACAAGAAAACGAAGTGCTATTGCCGAATAAATACCTCGACCCATCTTGGAGCGAGGGTAGTGTTGTAGACGTTTTTGTGATGAAAGACTCTTCAGATAGAATAGTTGCAGTCAAAGAAACACCTTATATTTTACTCGGCGACTTCGCGTATTTAGAAGTAGTAGAAATCAATCCTTTTGGCGCTTTTGTCGATTGGGGCCTAGATAAAGATCTTTTTGTGCCTTTTGCAGAACAACGACATGCCCTTCAAATAGGTGAAAAGTACCTTTTTACATTACTCTACGACTACGATACTGACCGACTATTTGGAAGTATGAAAATCAGAAAAATGCTTACTCCTTGCAAAGATGCCACATTAGAAGGTCAACAGGTAAGCATTTTTGTTGCAGATGAAGGAAAACTCGGTAGAAATGTCATTGTCAATAATCAGTACGAAGGGCTTATCTTTCGCAACAACCAAAGCCAAATCTTGGAACCGGGCATGGTGCTTGACGCGTTTGTAGCCAAAGTACGAGAAGATGGCAAACTCGATATCACTTTAGAAATCATCAATGACAGCCGCTATGACGCCGCTGAGCAAAAGATTTTAGCCCTGCTCAAAGAACATGACGGCTTTCTTTATCTGCATGACAAAAGTGAACCAGAAGAAATCAAAGCAATGCTTGGGATGAGTAAAAAAACATTCAAACAAGCCATCGGAAAGTTATATAAACATCAAAGAATCAGTATAGAGTCAACGGGAATTCAATTGACTAAAAAAGGAGCCTAACGCCCATCTCCGTCTAATAAATTTCCGAGTCCACCTAAAATACTCCCTTCCTCTTTTCGAGTAGTGGTGCCGTATGCTAATATTCTGGAGGCAAGTCTAGAAATAGGAAGGCTTTGTAACCAAACTTTACCCGGGCCTTGTAGTGTGGCAAAAAAGAGACCTTCACCACCGAACACGGTGTTTTTGATGCCGCCAACAAATTGAATGTCGTAATTGATTTCTTGTGTATATGCGACAATACAACCGGTATCCACTCGCAATACTTCTCCAGGTTGTAATGTTCTTTCCGTTATGTAGCCACCCGCATGACAAAATGCGAAACCGTCACCTTCTAATTTCTGCATGATAAACCCCTCACCTCCGAACAGACCAGTTCCGAGCTTACGTTGAAATTCAATACCAACAGATACACCTTTAGCGGCGCACAGAAATGCATCTTTTTGACAAATAATTTTCCCGTTGTATTGGAGTAAGTCAAGTGCGATGATTTTTCCAGGGTAAGGTGAAGCAAACGCCACTCTGGCTTTGCCAAAACCTTGATTAGTAAAGGCGGTCATGAAAAGACTTTCTCCGGTCAATAGGCGCTTTCCTGCACTGAACAGCTTGCCCATAAAACCTGTTTGGCCTGTGCCGTCACCGAATATGGTTTGCATCTCGATCGCTTGATCCATGTACATAAAAGCCCCTGCCTCAGCAATTGCTGTTTCTTGCGGATCGAGTTCAATCTCGACTAATTGCATTTCTTCACCCTTGATTTGGTAGTCTATTTCGTGATTGCTTCTCATGTAGATTTTTTTACAAAAATAGTAACTAAGTAAAAGCCAAGTTATTGTTTAACTTTGCCAAATGGAACAAACGAACCGTGTAGCCGTCATAGGCGGTGGAAGCTGGGCAACAGCACTCGTTAAAATTTTATGTAACAATCACGATGAGGTACATTGGTGGATGCGTAGTCAAGAAGCCATCGACCACCTCGAGCGTTTTGGTCATAATCCAAAGTACTTGCAATCTGTTTCTTTCAGTACCACGCAACTAAAACTGAGTTCGAACTTAAAAGCAGTGCTTGCTGCTGCAGATGTCATTGTTATTGCTACGCCTGCAGCTTTTCTACAAGAAGCTTTCGAAGGCATTGATTCCACTCATGTTAAAGCTAAAATTGTTTTCTCGGCAGTAAAAGGAATCATCCCTGCATTTAATGCAATTCCTGCCCGTTTCATTCACAAAAGTTTTGATGTTCCTTATGAAAATATCGGAATTATTTCAGGCCCTTGTCATGCTGAAGAAGTGGCAATGGAGCGCTTATCTTACCTAACATTAGCTTGCCAGAATGCTGCTCATGCCCAATTAATGGCCGACAAACTCAGTTGTAGGTATATCAAAACAACCACCTCAGATGACCTTTTTGGTACTGAATTCTCAGCAGTTTTAAAAAATGTATATGCTTTGGCAGCAGGAATATGTCATGGACTAGGTTATGGAGATAATTTTCAGGCAGTCTTGATTTCAAATGCCATTCAAGAAATTGAAAAATTCATCGATGTCATACATCCGGTGCACCGCGATACAAAAACGAGTGCTTATCTCGGTGATCTTTTAGTAACTGCCTATTCTAGTTTCTCAAGAAACCGAACCTTTGGTTTTATGATCGGAAAAGGTTATTCTGTGAAGTCTGCCCAACTAGAAATGAATATGGTCGCCGAAGGATATTATGCAACAAAATGTTTGTGGGAAATCAATAAGAAATTTCAGGTAGACATGCCCATTTTACAAGCGGTCTATCATATCATTTACGAAAAAATTTCTCCTGCAGTAGAAATGAAATTATTAGCTGATCAACTCGCTTAGTCAAATGAAAGTTTTCAAATTTGGAGGTGCCTCTGTAAAAGATGCCAGTTCGATAAAAAATGTGAGTGCCATTTTAACGCGCTTCGCCGGTCAAAAAATAATTATTGTGGTATCGGCCATGGGAAAAACCACCAATAAGTTGGAAGAAATCGTTGCCGCGCTCAACGCCAAAGACCAAAAAACTTTTGTGGGTTTAGTAGACGAATTACAACAATATCATTTGGAAATTGCCGCTGGGCTTTTTCCGGAAAAGCACTTTCATATTTTTGAATTGCTCGAAGACATTTTTGACGACTTAAGAGCTCAAATTCAAAGAAATCATTCTGACAATCATGCCTTTACCTATGATCAAATCGTTTCATTGGGTGAATTATTGTCTAGCAGAATTGTCAACGCTTTTTTACTCGATCAAGGTTTGAATAGCCATTGGCTAGATGCCAGAACGATTATCCGAACGGACAATAAATACCAAGAAGGCCAAGTAGACTGGGACAAAACAACGAAACTTTGTCAACAGCTTGTTTTACCATTACTAGAGCAACATGACATTTTGCTTACGCAAGGCTTTATTGGGCATACATCTGAGGGCTTCACCACAACACTTGGCCGTGAAGGTTCTGACTACTCAGCCGGAATTTTAGCTTATTGTTGTGCTGCCAAAGACGTTACCATTTGGAAAGACGTACCCGGAATGCTCAATGCTGACCCGAAGTATTTCCAAGACACACAGCTGCTCAAGCATATATCATTTAAAGAGGCAATCGAACTCTCCTATTATGGCGCTAGTGTCATACATCCTAAAACTGTGCAGCCACTCCAACAAAAAGATATCCCACTCTATGTAAAGTCTTTTCTTGACCCTGAAGCTCATGGAACTACGATCTCTGCAACTGCAATACACGATGCCAGCATTCCGTCATTTATTGTCAAAAAAGAACAATTACTTATTACGATCAGTTCCAAAGATTTTTCGTTTATCGCTGAGCAACACCTAAGCGAAATATTTGAACGCTTGTCTCAGCTACAAATATCGATCAATATCATGCAAAATTCAGCTTTGAATTTCTCCATTTTAGTAGACCGCAAAAAAGTAAATTTAACAGCACTTCAAGAGTCTTTTAAGCAGAAGTTCCATGTCAAGTATAATGAAGGCCTCGAATTAGTTACTATTCGACACTATGACCAGCAAACCATTGCGCAAATGACTGATGGCAAAGAAATTATTTTAGAACAAAGGACCAGAAATACAGCTCGATTTGTACTCCGTTATTTGGAATGAATTAAAATACCTTAAAAGTGGTATCGCCATTTTATAAACTGCTTCGTAAATTTGGGCATGCCAAACACGCTAGATACAATTGCGCTGCACGAACTCGTTGAAATCACTTCCATTACTGAGTCGCCATTTGCATCTAAATTGACCGAAATGGGCCTTACAAAAGGTCAATTTATCAAAGCCCTTTTCAAAGCACCTTTCGGAGATCCTATCGCTTTTGAATGCAACGGGAACGTGTTATCCATGCGAAAAGAAGAAGCGCGCTTCATTGAAGTCAAATCTGCATGACGCAATTTTGCTTAGTTTTGTAAGCCTATGAAAATCGCGTTACTTGGAAACCCTAATACCGGAAAGAGCTCTGTTTTTAACATGCTCACTGGTTTGCGTCAGCAAGTCGGTAATTTCCCAGGGGTAACTGTAGAACTTAGAAAGGGCACAGTACAAGCAGATGGCGCCACGCATGAAATCCTTGATTTCCCAGGAACCTATAGCATTTTCCCTAGATCAAGCGAAGAAGCCATTGTTCAAGAAGCGCTTTGTAACCCAGCCCATAGCTCACACCCAGAACTCATCTTGTTTGTTGCTGATGCTGCTCAGCTTGAACGCAATTTATTGTTCTTCAGTCAAGTATATGACCTGGGCATCCCAGTTATTTTGTTACTCAACATGTGGGACCGCGCAATGGCAAAAGGTTATCACATTGACATCGACAAAATTCAAGCCCTGTTTCCTGGCACCAAAGTGATTCAAACAAATGCCAGAATAAAACTCGGTAAAGAACGCATTTTAACTGAATTAGCACAAATTCAGGCAGCACCAATTTCCAAATTTATAGGTACTGAAAATCTGCAAACAACAGAGCAACAACTGCAACAAACTGATGCCAACCTAAGGCTTGAAAAAATTAGAAATGCTCAAATTGTTGCATTTGAAAAATCCGAGCAGCCCAATTTTTCAAACAAACTAGATCAAATTCTTACCCACCCTATTTGGGGTTATGGCATTTTTGCTTGTATTCTATTGATTCTTTTTCAACTGATTTTCACATTCGCTGCATTGCCAATGGATTTCATTGATGAGCAATTTGTCAATTTCAGTAACTATATAGCTCAACTTTTACCACAAGGATTATTGAGCAATCTGATCACCCAAGGTTTAATTCCGGGTATTGGTGGCGTAATAGTTTTCATTCCTCAAATTGCAATTCTTTTCTTCTTTATTGCTTTATTAGAAGAAACCGGATACTTATCTAGGGTGGTCTTTATCATGGACAGACTCATGCGCCCTTTTGGTCTGAACGGCAAAAGTGTAGTGCCTTTACTCTCTAGTGTTGCTTGTGCCATTCCAGGCGTTATGTCTGCTAGGACCATCGCTGACCCAAAAGAAAGACTGATCACAATACTGGTGGCTCCATTCATGAGTTGTTCGGCCAGAATTCCTGTTTATACCTTATTGATCAGTTTGGTGATTCCTAAAACTTTTCTATTCGGATTTTTCAATCTTCAAGGTTTGGTTTTGTTTGGCCTTTATGCGTTAGGGATCATTTTTGCCTTGCTTACTGCTATTCTTCTCAACCTTATTCTGAACAAAGAGAAAAAAGGGTTCCATATCATGGAATTACCTGAATACAAAGGACCTAGAATCAGTAATATCGGAATTACGGTATTGGAAAAAGTCAGGCTTTTCGTTACCGATGCCGGTAAAATTATCGTTGCTATTTCAATTATACTTTGGGCCTTAGCTACGTTTGGGCCTGCTTCTCGTGAAGTTCAATTACAAGCATTTAAGAAGAGCGATGCCTTTCAAAACCTAAGCGCTGCTGAGCAAGAAGAACAATATGCTGCATTGGCTTTGTCTGGATCTTACATGGGGCAACTTGGTAAAACCATAGAACCAGTTATTGAGCCACTTGGTTACGATTGGAAAATTGGCATTTCATTATTGACCTCTTTTGCTGCCCGAGAAGTATTCGTTGGTTCATTGGCAACAATTTACTCAGTCGGTGAAACAGGTTCAAATGACCGCTTAATCGATAAATTGAAAGACGAGAAAAAATCAGATGGTACCCCGATGTTTTCATTAGCTACAGGGATGTCGTTACTTGTGTTTTATGTTTTTGCCATGCAATGTATGGCGACCCTCGCGGTGGTAAAAAGGGAGACTAAAACATGGAAATGGCCACTCATCCAATTGGCATTTATGGGTTTCATTGCTTATATCTGCGCATTTTGTACCTTTCAAATATTATCTTGAGATAATTTAGTACATTTCATTATGCAAAACGTACTTGTATTCATTTTTTGTGTTTGTGCAATAGGCTATCTGTCTTACAGATTCTACCAAAACTTTTTTTCTAAAAAGAACGGCTGTAGTAGCTGCGGTATGTCTACCGAACCAGAGCAAATAAACAAACTGTGAAAAGCGCTCAACTTTATCAATATAGTCAAGAATTTTTTGCGGTTCGCAATGAAACTGTCAAACAAATATGTGCTGAATTTGAACCTGCATCTCTCGACTCAGACTATGTTTATTGGCTCAATTTTCATCACCTCGAAGACCGAGAATCTTTAGAACTACTCTGCCAAAAAATCGGTCTTGATAAATTAAGTATTGAAAGTATTTTTTTACCATTGCGCAGATCAAAGGTTGAAGAGTACCCGCATTATTTATTTTTTCAAATTCATACCCTGAGTAACAACTCAAATACCGCGAGTGATACAGAGAAGCTCTCCTTTATAATGGGCAAAAACTTTTTGTTTTCCTTTCAGGATCATCAGGGCAAACATTTCACAGAAGTACGCGAACGAATTGAAAAATCGAAAGGTAAAATTCGGGGCCAAAAAAGTGATTTCCTTTTGTTCAGATTGTTGGATGCACTCATTGATGAAATCTTTGTCAAGACTGAAAACGTGTCGGATCAAATTGACATTCTTGATACTGGAATTCATTCAAATATCAAGAGCGGACTTTTGCACGGAATTGAAATGCAAAAAAGGGAATTAATTGAACTAAGAAAACTAACCCAACCCCTCAAAGATTTACTATCGGGGTTAGAAAATATGGAGCATCATTTAATTGAACCCGCTAACAAACATTATTTTAAAAATCTCAGAAACAGCTGTACAAGTTTACTTGAAGACATCGATGCGCACAAGCAAATTCTGGATAGCCTTTCCAATCTTTACTACGCCGCACAGGGTCAACGCATGAATGAAATCATGAAGGTACTCACGGTTGTCAGTAGTATTTTTATACCGCTCACTTTTATTGTGGGAGTCTATGGCATGAACTTTAAATACATGCCAGAGCTCGCATATCCTCATGGCTACTATACCGTAATTGGCGTCATGATTTTTATTGGCATAGCTATGTTAATTTACTTCATCAAACGAGGTTGGCTCAAACGCGAATAGATGTTAATGAAGTGTTAAATAAGAAATCTTGAATCGATTGCTCCTTAACTTTCGAATAGTAAAACTGATAAACATGAAAAAATTATTGCTTTCTTTTGGCGTAGTATTCATGGCAATTCTTGGCCTGAACAACGTTAGTGCACAAATTGAAAAAGGTGCTAAAATTGAATTTAACAAAGAAGTTCACGACTACGGGAACATCAAATATGGTGGTGAACCATACTGTAGTTTTGAATTTAAAAACACTGGTGACGAACCTTTAATCATTTCAAATGCAAAAGGTTCATGTGGCTGTACAGTTCCAGAGTGGCCGAAAGAACCAATTGCTCCAGGTGCAAAAGGAACCATTCGTGTTAAATACGACACAAACCGTCCTGGCCCAATCAATAAAAGTGTTACTATCACTTCTAACGCAATCAACGAACCTAACAAAGTGATTCGCATCAAAGGTGAAGTTGGTCCGGCACCTGAAAGCGGAATGCCTGTCAACAATGCAGGAGCACCAACAAATAATTAAGAAGTTCATTCATAAAAAAAAGCCGCTTTTCAAGCGGCTTTTTTTATGCTCCTAAATTTCGAGCTTTTCTTAAATATCTAAAAAGTTTTTGGCGCAATTTGACCATTCTGGTTTTGTATCAGCCCTTAACAATTGTACAGTTTGCATACCAGCATCTTGGGCTGCCTCTAGTTCGGCCACAACATCAGAAAGGAACAGTATTTCATTTGGATCAAGACCCAAAAAATTGGCAATGCTGCTATAAGTTGTACTTTCTTTTTTTGACCCAGTATTGGTATCAAAGTGGTTCGAGAAATGTGCGGTTAGGTCACCGAATTCGCTGTATCTAAATAATAGCTTTTGCGCAGCGATAGAGCCCGAGGAAAATACACCGAGTTTGAGCCCAGCTGCGCGCCATTGATTAAGAGCAGTTGGTACGTCCTCGTATACATGGCCTTTGATATCTCCCGATTCATAAGCGCTTTTCCAAATGAGACCCTGTAGTGTTTTTAGTGGCGTTATTTTGCGGTCTTGCTCGGACCAAATGCGCAAGTAATGCAACACTTCCTCGGTGGTGGTTAAGTGCTTTTGCTCTTCTTGCTCCACTATTTCTATGACTTCGGCAAAAGCTTGTTTGACCTCGTTGACTGTTGAGAGTTTGGGTAAATCTTGAATGTGATCCTTGAAGTAAGGAAAAAGTACTTCATAAACAAAACTCACAGAGCTTGTGGTTCCTTCGATGTCCGTAAGGATATATTTGATATGTTTATCCACGTGAAGGTATTTTAAAATCTGAAAAATTTTGTTCGGTCCCGGCATCAGTATAATGTGGTGTCCAACCGGACATATCTGTAAAAATACGGATCGCTTTTACAAATGGATTGTGCTCACCGGCGTCAAACCAATGTTTGGTTCCAGCCGGCACACTGATGAGATCACCACGCTCACAGAGAACATTGAATACCTCTTGGCCATCAAGATTGAACCAAAAAAGTCCTTGGCCATCGACAAAAAAACGAATTTCATCCTCGGTATGGATATGCTCTGCCAAAAATTTAGCTCTGATGGCTTCATAATTTGGCGTAGCAGCATGAATGGAAATGACATCTGCGGTTTGGTAAGAACCTTTTTTCATGAAAGGATCTAAATCTTTGGCATAGGCCGCTAATATTTCTTCTTGCGAGGCGTCATCATTAAAAATAACATCGCAGTGCCATTGCTCAAAATGAACACCTAAGTTGTTCAGGTAGTTTCGAATTGCAATAGGATCTTGGAGTTCAAGACCCGTGTTTGGAGCAGATAAAATAGCCATTTTTAGAGTAAAAATTCACATTCGCAAAGGTAATCTAAAGTCTCGAGATGCCTTTGAGCTTCAAAGAGATTTTCACCCCAAGCATAAGTACCATGACCAGCTATAATAAAACAATGCTGTTGAATAGCGGCTTTGCGTTCTGTTAAGCCAGCACACAAAACCTGCATATCTTGATCGTTATCGACTATTGGTATTTGAAGTGTATCAAGATGTGAGGTGCAACCTTTAAAGCCTTTTTGTAGCTCATACCCTTGAACACTAAAAAATTGCTCATTGAATTGAGAAATCAGAACCGGAAATTTTGAATGACTGTGCAGAATTACTTTGGCCGTCGGAAAATTTTGATAAATCCAAAGATGAATTTGCGTCTCGTCCGAGGGTTTGATACCGTGAAATGCACCGATGCCTTGTCCGTTTTGATCGATGGTCATGAAATCGTGCTCGGTAAAGTTGGCCTTATTAACTCCTGAACGCGAAACCCAACATTGTTGGTGTTCATCAATAAATGAATAGTTCGTGGAAGTAGCCGGTGACCAACCACGTTGATTCAGCGCTTGGATCAGTTGTGCAAGAGCTGCTTTCATGGCTATTGGGCCAAAACTTCTTTAACCATTGCTGCTATTGCCTTGCCGTCTGCCTTTCCAGCTAGTTTGGCAGAAAGCACCCCCATTAGCTTGCCCATGTCTTGCGGACCTTGCGCACCTGTGCTTGCTTTGGCAGCCAGCACTTCTGATCGCAATTCTTCTTCAGTGAGCATTTGCGGCAAATAAGCTTCTATGACCTGCGCTTGAAATAATTCTTCAGCAGCGAGGTCTTCGCGATTTTGAGCTTGGTACAAGGCATATGTTTCCATACGCTGTTTGTGTAATTTTAAGCAAATTTTGATGGCTGTTTCGTCTGAAACTTCAGAGGAACCACCAGAAGTTGCCTCGAGTAACAATTTTGACTTGATGTCTCTGAGAGCTGCTAGTTTTTCTTTTTCTCTAGCGAGCATAGCGCTCTTGATGTCCGCATTGATGCGTTCGGTGAAACTCATGATTAGTCTACGTTATCGTGAAGAAAGCTATTGTTACGGAGGCCCGAATTACCATTGGAATCAGTAGCAATGCCAAAACGAGAAACTTGTTCTGTGGCACTTGGTTGCGTTTGTTGCAAAGCGATATTGCGACGCACAAAAGCTGGTTCGTTTTCGAATTCGATTATCCCCTCTGGTCTTTTGAGCTTAGAGGTGAACTCTTGTATTCTAGCAACACGTTCTTGAACCTTACGCATTTGTTCTTCTGGGCTTAGCGTTCTTTTTGGCTCCTCTAGATTTACCTTTTGAATCGCTTCGTCTTCTAAAATATGCTTAACTACAGGTGCAGCTTGAATCGGATTTTGAACTTCAGCAAACGGATTTTCAACCGGAGCGCTAACTTCTGTTTGCACATCAAAAACATCCCAAGTCATGGCAGGTTCAGGTTGTGCAGGCTCTACTTCTGAAACCGGCTCAATGGCTGGCTCATCGTAGAGATTAAAAGTTGTTTTTTCTGCTGCAGACGGAATGAAATTAATTGGTGCAGCAGCAGTTGGTTCAGGCTGAACCTCTTTCATAAAAGGTTCGTCTTGCACTGGTGCTTCTTGAACTGGAGCTTGAGCTATGCTCTGAAAAGGAGAGCTCAATGGTGCAACAATTTCTTGTTTGTTGTCTTCTTCAAGCACAACAACTGTTCTTTCTTGGCTAGGTGCTCCTGACATTGGAGAAGAAGAAAAACCAGTTGCAATGATAGTGATGCTGAGCTGATCACCCAAAGAAGCATCTTTGGCATGGCCCCAGATGACATCTGCAGTTGAACCTGCAGCTTCTTGGATATAGTCAGTGATTTCAGTGATTTCATCCATCATGACCTCTTGATCACCATAGCTGATATTCAAGAGTACATAACGTGCACCGCTGATGTTGTCGTCATCGAGGAGCGGTGAACTTAATGCAGCTTGTACGGCTTGTAGGGCGCGGTCTTGACCTGATGCAATAGCACTACCCATAATTGCATGACCTGAATTGCGCATTACAGTATTGACATCATTGAAGTCAACGTTTATTGAACCAGTAACTGAAATAACTTCAGCAATACCTTTAGCAGCGACAGTCAATACATCATCGGCATGTGAGAAAGCTTCAGACAAAGACATATTGCGTCCGAACTCACGCAATTTCTCGTTGTTGATGATCAATAAAGTATCGACATTTTGACGCATGCGTTCTAGTCCTTCTTCGGCTTGCTGGCGTCTTTTACGACCCTCAAAATTAAAAGGGACAGTTACGATACCTACGGTAAGAATCCCGAGGTCACGAGCAACTTGAGCAATAACAGGAGCGGCACCCGTTCCGGTTCCACCACCCATTCCGGCTGTAACGAATACCATTTTGGTATCTTTTGACAACAATTCACGAATTTCTTGGATGTTCTCCATCGCTGCATTCATGCCTACATCTGGAATCATACCAGCGCCACGCCCTTCAGTAAGGTTTGGACCAAGTTGGATTTTGAAAGGTACAGGTGAAATATCAAGCGCTTGACAGTCAGTGTTACAAACGATGAAATCAACACCTGCAATGCCTTGCAAGTACATATGATTGACAGCGTTCGAACCACCACCACCTACACCAATTACTTTGATGATCGATTGTGCTTGAGGTTTGTCGTGTTTTGGTAGGTCAAATTCCATTTCCATTTGTTCGGTTTCTTTTCTAGTTGCTTGCTAAATATCTTGATCGTCTTCGTCGTTGAAAAATGTCTTCAAAGGATCTAGGATTCTATTGAAAAACTTCCCGCGACGCTCGATGTTTGAGTGTCCTTTTGTTTTGTCTTGTTTGTGTGTTGTTTGATTTTGATCAAGCGGTTGTGCCGTTGCTTCTGTGGGTTGTTCCCAAGGCAACGCAGACTCAACTGTTTCAAAACCTTTCAAAACCAATCCAATTCCTGTTGCAAACATTGGGCTCGCCAATTTGTCGAGGTCGTTGGTATTGGCGAGGTGTTCGGTTGGGTAACCAATGCGGGCATCCATACCAGTGAGGTATTCTATGAGTTGTGTGAGGTGCTTCAGTTGTGATCCTCCTCCGGTGACAACAATACCGCCAATCAGTTTTTTCTCGTAACCAGAATTTCTGATTTCAAGATTGACCAATTCGATGATTTCTTCCATTCTGGCTTGAATGATACTAGCCAAATTGCGAAGCGTAATTTCTTTTGGTTCGCGACCTTTTAATCCGGGAATGCAAACCACTTCGTTTTCTTTGCTTTCAGAGGCCAATGCACTGCCAAATTTAACTTTAAGCATTTCTGCTTGGCGTTGCATGATTCTGCAACCTTCTTTGATATCTTGGGTAATGACATTACCTCCGAATGGAATAACTGCCGTATGACGGATAAGCCCATCGTGGAAAATGGCAACATCAGTGGTACCTCCACCAATATCAACAAGTACAACACCCGCTTCTTTTTCTTCTTCAGAAAGAACAGATTCAGCAGAAGCGATTGGTTCTAGGATGATGTCTTTTACACTGAGGCCTGAACGCTCGATGCAGCGAGTAATATTGGTGACATTGGTCACTTGCCCGCTGATAATGTGGAAGTTAGCCTCAAGTCTGACTCCTCCCATACCAATAGGATCTTTGATTTCTGGTTCGCCGTCAACAATGTATTCTTGAGGGATTACAGTAATGATTTCTTCACCCGGGTTCATGACCAATTGGTACATGTCATCGACAAATGAATCGATGTCGGCCTGGGAGATTTCACCGTTTACAGTTCTGCGGGTGTAAATGCCACGGTGCTGCTTGCTTTTAATGTGTTGCCCAGCAATTCCGACATGGACATTTTTGATTTTGAGGTTGCCTTCAACTGCATTTTGAGTTGCCTCCACTGCAGCGTTGATCGATTGTACAGTACGTTCGATATTGGATACTACACCGCGCATCACACCTAGGGATTCGCTTTTCCCCATGGCGATGATTTCAATTTTGTTGTGCTCATTTTTGCGTCCAACAAAACATGCAATTTTAGTTGTCCCTATATCGAGACCAACCACCACGCGTGTACGCTTTACTTCTGGCGCTTTATCTTTTTCTGCAAACGATCTGTCCTTCATATTTGACACTTATTTCTTTGTATTTATTCCAACCTTCGTGCGGTAGCGCCTCTTTGTAGAAGTGCTTTAACCTTTCGAATTTGTCTTGAACAAGTTCAGGTGTGGGCGCTGCTCCAAAGATGATTTTTTGATCACCAAGCAACGGAATTAAGACAAAATCGCCGTTCTTTTGGAGATGAATTTGCCCGATTAATTTGTGCATTAGTGGATCATTACAAACATAATTTGAAATATGGTAGATTTGATTGATTTTTTGAGAACTTTTCAAAGTACCATTGTTAATAAAATCACAGTGAAGACGAGGGTTGTAGACATCGTGTATCGCTCCCGAAAAAACCAAGACTCGGGCCGTATGAAGGGCTGATCTATACATCATAAAACCGTCTTGATCAAGGTAATAGCTTTGGCCAATTGAATTGAAGATTCGAGCAATTGGTTTGCGCAATTCGAGCTGAATTTCCCAGCGATCACCGATATGTTTGAAAACCTCGACTTTTTTAACCTCGGGCATCGCCTTGATATGACGTTCTATGGTGTGGATTTTGAGCGAGCCAACCTGCATTTGTTTTCGAAATAAATTGCGAATTTGGAGGCGATCGATG
>JBJTCG010000104.1:0-15775 GCA_046091725.1 Flavobacteriales bacterium
AATGGAAGTTCTGTGATAGAAACATATGGTGTTAAGAGCTTTCCAACAAACATTATTATTGATCAAAATGGAATGATCCAATTTGTGTCTTCTGGTGTTGGACCAAATAATAAGTCCAATTTGGAAAGAGAAATAAATAGTCTTTTAAAAAATTGATTTATATGACTTGTAGAATTTTCCCTTTTTTTCGTTTATCTAAAATTTATGCCTAGTCCCCAACTTTTTGACTTGATCCATAAAAATACTCCTGATACGCTATTTTTTGACATAAAAAAACCCGAATCTTACGACTCGGGTTTTTTAGTAGCGGGGACCGGACTCGAACCGATGGCCTTCGGGTTATGAGCCCGACGAGCTACCAACTGCTCCACCCCGCAATATATCTTGAAAGATGTTGTTTTCCGTGTTGGGACTACAAAGATACGAACTTTTTTAAGTTCTGCAAATTAAGTCTAGTAAAAATCACTAGCGAACTGTTGGGCCAGCACCAAATTCTTTTTCGGATGCCAAAAAGCTGAGTTTACCTTCCTCGTTTTCAGCCATTAAGATCATGCCTTGTGATTCAATACCACGAATTTTTCTTGGTTCGAGGTTCAATAATACAAGTACTGTCTTTCCAATGATGTCTTCTGGCGCATAGTGTTCAGCGATACCGGATACAATGGTGCGCTGATCAATGCCTGTGTCAACCGCGAGTTGCAAAAGTTTGTCTGCTTTTTCTACTTTTTGAGCGCTGAGAATTGTGCCCATGCGGAGGTCCATTTTTGAGAAGTCATCAAAAGCGATAGCGTCTTTCATAGGTGGGAATTTGGAGGTAGGGGCTGCGGTAGCCTTTAATTTATTAATTTCTGTTTCAACAAGTGAATCTTCGATTTTAGCAAAAAGAATTTGAACTTCACCGATAGAATGCCCTGCCGGAAGTAAGTCGGTGCGCCCGAGATCGGTGTAATTTGACCATGAGGCTTGTAGCATATTTTCAAGTTTTACTGCCGTTGCAGGTAAAAATAACTGACACGCAATTTGCAAGTTTGCTGTAATTTGCAAAGCCAAATGCATAATGGTTTGGACGCGTTCAGGATCTGTTTTAATGAGTTTCCAAGGTTCGTTGTCTGCTAAATATTTATTGCCGATACGAGCGAGTTGCATCATTTCAGCTTGTGCTTCGCGCAATTTATAGGCGTAAGCCAATTTGGAAATGCGCTCTGGTATGGCTTTAATTTGAGCAATGATTTGTTCATCGTCCTGCGTAAAATTATGTGCAGCCGGAACTTTACCCTCATAGTATTTATTGGTCAGTACCAAAGTACGGTTGACAAAATTTCCCATGATGTCGGCAAGCTCTGAGTTGACACGCGTTTGGTATTCTTTCCAAGTAAATTCGGAGTCTTTGGTTTCTGGGGCAATGGAAGTGAGCACATATTTGAGCTCGTCAGTTTTGTCAGGGTAGGCTGCTAAATATTCATGCAGCCAAACAGCCCAATTTCTGGAAGTAGAAAATTTGTCACCCTCAAGGTTAAGAAATTCATAAGCCGGAACGTTGTCAGGTAAAATGAAGTCACCGTGGTTTTTCAATAGGATAGGGAAGATGATGGCATGAAAAACAATGTTGTCCTTCCCAATAAAATGCACCAATTTGCGATCTTGTGCTTTTGACTTAATCCAGTATTGTTCCCAATCTTTGCCGTTATCTTGTGCCCATTGTTTAGTGGCAGATATATAGCCAATTGGCGCATCGAGCCAAACATAAAGTACTTTACCGTCGGCACCGGGTAGTGGTACCTTTACGCCCCAATCGAGGTCGCGGGTCATGGCGCGCGGTTTGAGGCCACCGTTTATCCAAGACATGCATTGCCCGATCACTTGATTGCGCCATTCTTTGGGGTTGTGCTGAACTTTGCCATCTAAAAGACCTTCTTGGATCCAGTCTTTGAGCCAAGTTTCGTGCTGATCCATGGGCAAATACCAATGTGAAGTGCTTTTCAGTACGGGCTTGCTGCCGCTTAGGGTAGATACAGGATTGATAAGGTCAGTTGGGCTGAGGTCAGAGCCGCATTTTTCACATTGGTCACCGTAGGCGCCGGCATTTTGGCATTTGGGGCAAGTTCCAGTGATATAGCGGTCGGCTAAAAATTGTTGGTATTGTTCGTCAAAATACTGCTCTGAAACTTCTTCGGTGAACTGTCCTTGATCGTAGAGTTTTTTAAAGAAAGCGGCAGAAGTTTCGTGGTGTAATTGTGAGGATGTTCTGTGAAAGATGTCAAAACTAATTTGAAAATCTTGAAAGGCATTTCTGATGATACCATCGTATTTATCGACGATATCTTTCGGGCTGAGCCCTTCTTTTTTGGCACGCAAAGTGATTGCTGCGCCGTGTTCATCTGAACCGCAAATAAAAGCGACATCATGGCCGTTCATGCGCAAGAAGCGCACAAAAATATCGGCGGGTAAATAAACGCCAGCGACATGGCCTAAATGAAGGGGTCCGTTGGCATAAGGAAGTGCGGCTGTGACAGTATATGATGCTTTTGACATATGACAAAGATAGCAAATAAAAAAGGGACGGTTGCCCGTCCCTTTTCGTATCAAAAGCTAGAAAGCTTATTTTTTCACAACATTGAATTGTGCAGTTTTACCGTTTTCAAGAGTTACATTGAAAATGTAAAGACCAGCTTGTAAAGCATCAAGATTAACTGAAGCTTGACCAGCAGCAAGGTTAAGTGCACTTGACATTGCTACTTTACCAGCAACATCAGTAATTACTAATTGTGCAGCACCTTCGCCATCAATTGAAACAGTTACAACGTCTGTAGCTGGGTTAGGGAAAGCTTTACCATCAATAGTATTTAATTCAGCTACATTTACATCGTTTTCAGCAACTGCCACTGCCATTGAGCTAGGTAGGTCAGATCCAAAACCAGCAGCAAACCAAGAACCATCACTTTCGTTTGGCGTCATTGGTTGAAGGTAGTATGCTTCGTTCCAAGTAAGGTTAGTTGCATTTTCATGACCTAAGTAAAGGTTAAGGTTTACAGTCTGAACACAAGCTAAATAGCGTTGGTTGTCTTCAAGAGCAGCTGGTGTAGTGAATGCACCGTAAACAGTTTCTCCTTGAAGATCGTCTGGATAGTAATAGAAACCGTTAGCAACTTCAGTCAATGTATTGAAAGCAAGGTTTGCATCGTTAAGGTCAGCGAAAACATCTTCCCACTTGTAAAGATACAATGCCATTTCTTCACCGGTAAGAACCGCACCTGAAGCAGCAGAAGTAGTTGCAGAGAACCAAACACCTGTAGCTTTTAAACGGCTAGCGTTTGCGTTGTCAATGACTTGGCAAGTAGAGAAAGTTTGGTTATTGTTTGATGGACGGTAGTAGTTGCCACCAGCTGGAACTCCCGTTGTAGCATCTGCCTGTGCATAACCGAACAATGAATCAGAAACCGTGAAAGTTGTAGTTAGCGTGTTGTCAGCGTCGTAGTTATCTGGAACACCTAAACTTACTGTGTAGGTAAGTGTATAAGTTCCCACAGGGTATGAAGCCAATGAGAAGTTAGGTAAGTTATTTGCTTGGCTTGGGTCAACGTCAGTAGAGTCACCAGCAGCGATAGACAAACCAGATACAGTGTTATTGTAAACTGTAGCACCTGATGGGTTTGTAATAGTTGCGTTCAAAGAAACATTACTTTGCGCTTGGTTACCGTAGTTGTAAATACGTGCACCTAAGTCAAAATTGAATTCTGTTCCGTTCTGAGCCAATTGAGATGGAATAATAGCTTGGCGCGGCATCAAAGTTGCATTGCCAGAAATACCTGCATCATTAGGAAATAAACCTGTTTTGTTTCCAAGGAACATTACAACTGGTCCGTTTGCCATTTGTGCAATTAAAGATAGACCATCGTTGATGTCTAACATTACAACAGGAATGGTTACGTTGGCTCCGGAAGCACCAGCACCCATTGCAATTACTTCACCTGGGTTACGGTTTACTACGATTACACCAACTGCACCAGCGTTTTGTGCGTTGAGTGCTTTCATACCAAATTCACAACTGTTACGGAATACAACCGCAATTTTACCTGTAAGGTTGTTGATTAGTGGGTTACAGCCTTCAGCTGAAATTGGGTTACCCTGAGCGTTTGTTCCTGTAGAACCATCGTCAACGATCATGAGGGTATCTTGAACATATGTTCCTGGGATGTTGAAGTTAGGTGTTCCCCAACCGCCTGCTGGATCTGCCCATGTGTGAGTGTAATTGGCAACGATGCTTTGAGGAGAAATCCCGGCAACGATGACCTGTGCATATGTTGCTGCAGAAAGCGCAACAGCACTGATAGTTAGTAAAAGTTTTTTCATAGTTGATTTTTTAGATTTGCGATAAAGTTAAGGAATTTTGATTTTTTTGCAAATACAAATGAATATTTAATAAAAAAGGGCACATATGTGCCCTTTTTCATCGAAAAATATATGTTTTTTCTATTTAAACCAAAGGATCAAATAATAGAAAATTGCCGCGAGTAATCCACTTACAGGAATGGTTAGAATCCAAGCCCAAAGTAAGTTGATTGTCACACCCCAGCGTACGGCACTAAGGCGTTTTGTGGCACCAACGCCAATGATAGAACCCGTGATGGTGTGGGTAGTCGAAACCGGGATTCCAAACTGAGATACCGTAAACAGGGTAAGCGCTCCTGCGGTTTCGGCACAAACACCTTCCAATGGCGTGACCTTCGTAATCTTAGTTCCCATGGTTTTGACAATTTTCCATCCACCCATCAGTGTTCCTAAACCAATCATTAGATAACATCCAAACGACACCCACATTGGCATTGTGTCTGAATGTACCTTGGTTTTGATTTTGTGACCCTCTTTGAGTTCTCCTGTAGACCCATCTACATATTCACCGAAAACACCGGCATACTTGTAGTTCTTGTTGAGGGTCTTTTCAAGAAAGATAGTATCATTTGTTTTGGCATCACAAAGTGCATCGCCAAACGTGAAGATTTCTACTTTTTCCAGAGCTTCATCAATCACCTTAAATTCAGCAGCACCTTGAACATTCGCCAATTTTTTACCGTCTTCAGCATAAATAGATTGTCCACTTGCCGCATCAATGATTTCCTTGTGGTCAACAAAGTAAACTTTGCCATCTACCTCTGCTACCTCTGGCTTGAATTTATTTTTTTTACCGTCGGCAGAGTTGAACTCAATTTGCATGAGTTCAGTGATGCGTAAGTCTTTCGGTACAGGCTTATCTAGTTTTCCTTCACGCCCCATATTTCCGTAGACAAGTAATGCAGCACAGATAATACCCATTACTTTCTGAGAATCAGCACCACCATGGCCCAAAGAAAATGCTGCTGAAGAAAGCAACTGAAGTTTCTTGTGCATATTAGCTTCCTTAAGTGCAGAAGGGCGCTTGGTTCCGTGAACAATTTCAAACCAGATGTAAACCAAAATGAAAACAGCAATCATGCCAATGACAATGTACATCATGATTGGTTTCATATCGATGAATTCAATCATATATTCCATGACGGCGATGGTAACACCTGAAAGTAATAGAATGACCAGCATTTTTTTCCAGAACGACCTTGAAATGGTTACCACAGCAATCAAGTAAGCAATGAAACCTCCGATGATCGGTGCAAGAAAAATGAACAAAGCAACTTTGATGATTTCACCACTTTCAATAACCCCGAAGCCAGCATGTGCTACTGCAGCACCTGCAAAACCTCCAATTAAGGTATGAGAAGATGATGAAGGAATACCAAACCACCAAGTGAGTAAGTTCCAAAAAGTAGCCGCCAACAAACCGGCAAGGATAACCCAGAGGTCTATGGCTCCATTGTCTACAGTTTTTGCAACAGTATTTCCGACACTCATGTCAAAAACCCAGAAGGCAATGACATTAAACATTGCTGCCCAAAGAACGGCTTGAAACGGCGTAAGAACTTTAGTAGATACGACGGTTGCAATAGAATTGGCTGCATCGTGAAACCCGTTAACAAGGTCAAAAAGCAGGGCAATTCCGATTACTATTAATAAAAGAGTAAACATAACTTATGTTTTAGGCTCGCCCTTAATTAAGCGTATTTAACAACAATTGATTCAATCACGTTACCAGCATCTTCACATTTGTCTGTTGCTGTTTCCATGACCATATACAATTCGCGTCTTTTGATCAATTCTTTGGCATCTACATCTGAATTGAATAGTTGCTCGATACTCATGTCAAAGATATTGTCAGCATTATTTTCAATGCTATTGATTTTAATCACACACTCGATGATTTTCTGTGTGTTTTTCAGGTTGCGTAATTCCATCACAGCTGCTTTTACTGCTACAACGGCGTCATTGATAGCTGCAGCTGTCTTTTGAATACCTTGATCAGAAATAGGATCTATTTTATAGAAGTTGATTTTTTTACCTGAAGCGTAAATGTAATCTGCGATGTCATCAAGAGCGGATGCCAATGAGTGGATATCTTCGCGGTCAAACGGAGTAATAAAATTTTTACCCAATTCAATGAAGATTTGGTGCGTAATATTATCATTCTGGTGTTCGATGTCGCGCATTTCTTCAATGAGCGCTGCACGCTTGTTGTAATCAGACTCATGAACGACTTGCAATAATTTTTGTGCAATGAGTTCAAGGTTGTCACTGGCTTTTTCGAATAACGAATAAAACACTTTGTCTTTAGGTAAGAAGTAACTTAAAATTCCGGCCATAATGTTAGATTTTTTTTGACAAATGTATGTGGTTCAATGCCCACTCTCAAATTTGAAACAGTTTGTTAACGTAAACATAACATTTCATCTTGAGCTAACAAGATTAATAGGGAGCTCTACAAAACGTAAAAAACCTATTTCATGTTTAATGTTAACAAAATGTTACCAAGATTATTTAAAAGTTAAATGAAAATGAAAGCTATGTTAACTCAATATGAAGGAATTAATTTTGGCCTCGAAATAACTGTAAATTAATGATCAATTATAACATTGTTAAAAACGAAACAACTTCAACAATAAGTGGATTCGATCAAGATTTAAAGGACAATGTACTAACAGTCCGTATGCAATTCAGATTCTAAATTTAAAATTTTTATTATGAAGAGGATTATTTTTCTATCAATCATTACGTGCGTTTCTTGGTCACTGAATGCGCAAAACACGAACAAGGATAGTCTGCAGATTAAAACACCTGCACCAACGAAAAAATGGTATGAAAGTGTGCAAATGAGAGGCTATTTGCAAGTAAGGTACAATGGCCTTTTACAAACCAATGAAGATCTACAATGCGAACAATGTGACAGAAGTTGGGGAGGAGAAAATGATTTCTTCATCCGACGTATGCGCCTTATAATTTATGGCCAAGTAAGCCCAAGGGTTTATTTCTACATACAACCAGATTTTGCAAGTTCACCATCTTCTTCGGCAATGCATTACGGGCAGTTAAGAGATGCTTACTTTGATGTTGGATTAGATGAAAAAAATGAATTCAGATTCAGAATTGGTCAATCAAAAATTCCGTATGGTTTTGAAAACATGCAATCATCTCAAAATAGATTGCCATTGGATAGAGCAGATGCTTTGAATAGTGCCATTACCAATGAAAGAGATCTTGGAATGTTCTTTTATTGGGCACCTGCCAAAACACGTAAATTATTCTCCTCGTTGGTCAGTGAAGGACTAAAAGGTTCAGGCGATTACGGCGTTGTTGGTATTGGAGTATACAATGGACAAACAGCAAATCGCCCTGAGTTAAATTCCAATAAACACATTGTGGCCAGAGTATCATATCCTGTACAGATCAAAAACCAAATTGTAGAGGCCGGGATTCAAGCATACAAAGGTCAGTTCACGCTGTTGTCAACTACATCAGGTGTAACAACCTTACAAGAAAAATTGTACGATGATGAACGTTTAGGCGCTACTTTTGTATTGTATCCGAAACCTTTTGGAATTTTGGCTGAATATAATATTGGACGGGGCCCTGAATACGACAAGTTTACAAACAGTGTAATTACAAGCCCACTGAAGGGTGGTTATATTACTGCAAGCTACAAGTTGGATTTCAAAAAACAAACTTTGATTCCTTTCACACGCTATCAATACTACGACGGCGGCAAAAAGCATGAACTAGATGCAAGAAGCTATGAGGTGAAGGAGTTGGAGATTGGTGCAGAATGGCAACCAAACAAGAACTTTGAGCTCGTTGTTATGTACACCATGTCTTCAAGAAGATTTGAGGATGCGGTTAATCCGACAAATTACCAAAGAGGAAATTTATTGCGCATTCAAGCACAGTTAAATTTCTAACAAGATTAAAAATGATGACATAAAAAAGGGCGGCCCGCAGGGCCGCCCTTTTTTGAATGTGCTTTTTTGGCAGCTTATTTTGCGGCAGCAAATTTTGCAGCAACGACATCCCAATTGATCACATTAAAGAAAGCAGTGATGTAATCAGGTCTGCGGTTTTGATAATTTAAGTAATAAGCGTGTTCCCAAACGTCTAAAGCAAGAATAGGTGTTCCGTTGCAACCTTCGCCCATGAGTGGGTTGTCTTGGTTTGGAGTAGAACAAACCTCTAGTTTGCCGTTTGTAACACACAACCAAGCCCAGCCAGAACCAAAACGAGTAGTTGCTGCTTTGGTAAATTCATCTTGGAAGTTTTCAAATGAACCAAAAGCTGCATCAATAGCGGCAGCTAGATCTCCGCTTGGATGCCCACCAGCATTTGGTGCCATTACTTCCCAAAATAAATTGTGATTCCAAAAACCACCTCCGTTATTGCGAACAGCCGGTTTGTCTTTACAAACTTTCAAAATTTCTTCGATAGACAAATTTTCAAGTTCTGTACCTGCAATTGCATTATTCAAGTTAGTTGTATACGCTTGGTGATGCTTGCTGTGGTGAATCTCCATTGTGCGGGCATCAATGTGCGGTTCTAATGCGTTGTAAGCATAGGGTAAAGCTGGTAATTCAAAAGCCATTTTGTATAGATTATAAGAGTTTTTAATATTTTGATGTGACAAAATTACAACAAAATTCAGGACGCATTGTTCTTGGTGTATCTTTGTAGTATGAACCCTGAACGCCCATTATCTGATTGGTTGCCCTTGTCATTAAAAGATGCCGAAAAACGCGGTTGGGATGCTTTTGATGTTATTCTCATATCTGGAGATGCTTATGTAGACCACCCTAGTTTTGGAACTGCTGTTATTGGTCGTATCATTGAAAGTGAGGGTTTCAGAATAGGTATTGTGGCACAGCCCAACTGGAAAGACGACCTCCGCGACTTTAAAAAATTGGGTAAACCCAAATATTTTTTTGGTGTCACGGCTGGCTGCATGGATTCCATGGTAAATCACTATACAGCTAATAAAAGATTGCGATCCACAGATGCCTACACACCAGGGGGTCAAGCGGGTTTCAGACCAGATTACGCAAGTATCGTATACAGTAATATCCTCAAAGAAATTTATCCGGATGTACCTGTATTATTGGGCGGCATTGAAGCTTCACTGCGTCGCGTCACCCACTACGATTACTGGAAAGACCAACTCATGCCATCTATTCTTGTCGACTCAAAAGCAGATTTATTGGTCTATGGCATGGGCGAGCAACCATTAAGAACACTTTTGCGCTTACTCAAAAGAGGTGTTCCGTTTGCACAAGCAAAAACCATCAATCAAGTCGCTTTTCTACAAGATGTCGCTTCAGAGTTACCTAAAAATAAAAATTGGGAAACCGTTGAGCTGGCAAGTCATGAAAAATGTCTTCAGGATAAATTAGCTTATGCTGCCAATTTTAAAATAGTCGAAGTGGAGTCTAACAAGTGGGCCGCAAATCGCATCATTCAACAGGTAGGTTCTCAGACATTAGTAATCAATCCGCCATTTAAAACCATGACTGAAAAAGAAATGGATGGCTCATTTGATTTGCCTTACACAAGGTTGCCACATCCTCGCTACAAAAAACGTGGTGCTATCCCGGCATACGACATGATCAAATTTTCGGTCAACACGCACAGAGGATGTTTTGGAGGTTGTAGTTTTTGTACCATTTCAGCACATCAAGGAAAGTTCATTGCATCGCGCAGTGAAGCCTCTATCTTAAAAGAAGTTGAAGAACTAACCAAACATCCTGAATTCAAAGGATATCTTTCAGACATTGGAGGGCCTTCTGCCAATATGTATCGCATGAAAGGCAAGGACGAGGCCATTTGTGCTAAATGTGTGTCGCCAAGTTGTATACATCCTGTTATTTGTCATAACCTCGATACTTCACACAAGCAAATGACTGAATTGTATCGAAAAATAGATAAGTTCCCAGGTGTCAAAAAGGCATTTGTAGGCTCCGGTATCCGCTACGATCTGCTTGTTGACGATTTTAACAAAAACAACGAAGACGGAAACCACGACGAATACATCGAACAAGTCATTACCAGACACGTTTCTGGCCGTTTAAAAGTAGCACCAGAACACACCTCAGATGCCACACTCAAAGTGATGCGCAAACCGTCTTTCCAATACTTTCATAAATTCAAGGAAAAATACGATCGCTTATCTGCTAAGCACGGTTTGAAACAACAACTCGTTCCATATTTTATTTCGTCACACCCAGGTTGTGAAGAGATGGATATGGCAAACTTAGCAGCTGAAACCAAAGACATGGGCTTTCAACTCGAACAAGTGCAAGACTTTACGCCAACACCAATGACTGTCGCTGAAGTGATCTACTACACAGGCGTACACCCTTATACACTTAAGCCAGTTCGTACCGTAAAAACTAAAGAAGAAAAACTCAACCAAAACCGGTATTTCTTTTGGTATAAAAAAGAAAATAAAGATTGGATCAGACAACGCCTTCAAAAAGCGAAGCGTCCTGATTTATTGGAAAAATTATTAGAACCCAATGCTGAGGCAATAGCTCAGGTTCCGAAATGGCTTTTGGAGAAGCGGCAAAAGCGTAAATAAATTTCTTACTGGCATACCCAACTATTTACAATTACACACGTATTGGTTATGTAGTTAACTTTATACGTATGAAATTCAATTTACACTACCTCTTATTTTTACTACCAACCATTGTTTTTGCTCAAGAGCCCGCTGAAACAACAGACGCTGCTGAAGAAACTGCTGAATACGTAGAAAACGTCCCGACCTTTTCCTCAACTCGTGTTGTAAACGGTCATTCGGTGGAAACGCTTACAAAAGGAACCTATGAATTTAGAATTGAACACCGTTTTGGCGATATCGCTGGTGTAAACGGCGGCATACAAAACATGTTTGGTTTCGATAACCTCTCGGACATGCGAATTGCGCTAGAATACGGCATCACTGATCAACTCATGGTAGGTTTTGGCCGCTCCAAAGGAACAGGCGCACCTTATCGATCTTTGGTAGATGGTTTTGTCAAGTACAAGGTCATTTCCCAGGCAGAACAAAAATCACCAATTTCCATTACGGCTGTTGCCGGCTCTAGTTTTACTTACATGACCGCATCAGCAGATCTTGGCGAGGTGAGTCATTTTCCGAAGGCTATCCACCGACTCAATTACTTTGCTCAAATCAATGTAGCACATCATTTTGGTGACCGCGGCGCTATTCAATTGATGCCAACCCTCGTACATCGCAATTATGTGGCAAACACCGATGTCAATGATCTATTCGCCCTTGGTGTGGCGGGTCGTCTTCGTTTAACGTCAAGATTTGCCATTGTTGGAGAATACTATCATTGTTTCAACGGACCCGCATTTCGTCAAACCGGGTTTACTAATAGTGGCGCAATTGCACTTGAATGGTTTACTTTCGGGCATAATTTTACAATTAACATCACGAACTCAGGTGGAATAGGAGAATCTCAATTCATTCCATATACTACTGAACAATGGCAACAAGGCCAATTTCGCTTGGGCTTCACTGTTGGCAGGAAATTTGTAATTGAATAAGAAATTTTAAAAATACACAACATGACAACTAGAAATCTCCTCCTCTCTGCCTTAGCTGGCCTTTCTTTAAGTGCATTTACCTACATCGCGCTAGAACATTACGAAGTTACTCCAGACTTTTCCATTGAATTTAAAAGCAAAGACCCATCTGGTTCTTTCAAAAAAATGGAAGGCCAAATTGAATTTGATGAAAAGGACCTTTCTAAATGCAGCTTTGATTTAAAAATCGATGTCCGTTCTATTTCTACAGGCAACGGCATGATGACCAAAAAATCGCAGACGCCTGAATGGTTTGATGCAGTCAAATACCCTTACGCCAAATTTAAATCGACAAAAGTCGAAAGAAAAGAGGGTAATAATTACAACATTGTAGGTAACCTTACCATCAAAGGCATTACCAAGCCTTATACGGTACCTGCAGCTTATGTCAAATCTGGAAGCAAAATCACATTGAAAGGATCATTTTTTGTAAACCGCATGGATTTCAAAATAGGTAAGAAAAGCGATGCCGTTCCTGATCAGATGAAAGTCAATTTCGAAATTCCGGCACAAAGTAAATAATGCAGCACATGAGAAAAAATATCATTTTCGGAAGTTTATTAATGCTTGGAATCGTCATTATTTCTTGCTCAAAAGATAAAGTAACCCCATCTGCACTAGATTGTACTACAACAGTGTCTTTTTCAAACGACATTATGCCAATCATGCAAGCAAATTGTATCGGCTGCCATGATCAAGGCAATGCCTCTGGGGGCTACGACTTCAGTTCCTATACTGCAATTTCAGCAAATGCAAGTGCAGCTCTAGGTTCCATGAAAAGTAGTGGCTATCAATTGATGCCAATTGGAGGCCCTGCCTTACCGGATTCCACCATACAGAAATTAGAATGTTGGATTACTCAAGGAAAGCTTGACAATTGATTCGTATTCGATTATATCCTTTTAACAAATCATATTCTTAAACCTAACAAACACCATGAACAAAAAATTATTCCCCTTATCCATTTTAGTCGCAGGCATTGGCTTATTTTCCTTTAATTCGAGCAACCTCAGTGGTTTTCAAAGCGCGCCGCTCGATGCTAATGGCCCCGGAGGTGGTAAAACAGGTGCGCCTGGCGAGCAAAGTTGTACGAGTTGTCATAGTGGAACAGCTCAAAATGGTACTGCTGAAAACTTGTTGCTTGTCAATAATGATATCGGTTTTGGCATAACACAATATACACCTGGAGCAACATATGCGGTGAATTTATCTATGGCATCTAATCCAGCAAAAAAAGGATTTCAAGTTACTGCACTGAATGCATCAAATGCAATGGCTGGTAGTTTTACGGCAGGTGCAAATACACAGATTAAAACCAGTACGATTTCAGGTGGCCAACGAAAATATGCAACGCATAAAAGCTCATCGAATACTTCTGCTACTCAAACTTGGAACTGGACTTGGGTGGCACCATCCACAAACGAAGGCAATGTCACTTTTTATGTTGCAACGAATAAGGCCAATAACAATGGCAACGACAACGGAGATGTGATTTATTTATCTCAACATGTTTTTACGGCTGAAAGCGGTGCGCAGATTGAAGAAATTCAAAGCACGAATCAGTTTAATGCCGGCTTTTCTGCGGAGAAAAATGCTATTTACCTTACTTTCGACGCACTTACTATTGAACCAACTCACCTCAATGTGGTCGATATTAACGGCAAATCAGTATTTTCAAAAAATATGGGCTTGTCAAACCTCGGATCAAACAAAGTGTGGGTAGAGCTTACCAAACAATTGAAAGGGGGCATCTATGTCGTGCATTTCTTTGTTGGAAACAAAGCATATTCTACTAAAGTCTTGATTCAGCAATAAAATCATAAATTCATCATCTTTGCTTTTTCGGCATAGAAACCATTTGTTTCGATGATAACTTTTTTGAGGCTGCCAAAAGCAGCCTCATTTTTTTGCTGTTTATATACCAAAAGTAAATACCAATCAGCTTCTTCTTCAAAATTGGCAAATTCATTTATCCTTAGTTTTTCGAGTCTATTTTTAGTTTCACCAGATTCATTGAGATTGTACAAACTGAGAGCGCTGTAAAAAAGAGCATTGGCGTCATTCGGAAAATTTGACAATATTTGGTCAAATGCTAATAAACTCAATTTGTAATTACCCTGTGAAAAGTCTTCGATGGCCTCACTGAGTATATTGATGTACGGTATGCGTGTCATTTCATTCCCATCAGCTTCTTCGACCTTTAAATTTTTAGGTTCATCTGATTTTCTGTAATACCTGTAATCGATTACTTTAAAATTTCGAATCAATAATTCTCGGGCAATCTTGCGTTCTAATTTTCTGCTTTTGTTGGTTTGGATACTGATGCCGTTGACTGGAAGTTGTTCCATTGGAGATGCGAATTTTTCTTGAGGAATATTCTCTATGCGCTTTTGATGAAAATCTTCCACCACAATTGTTGCCGTAATTTGTTCGTTGAGAGTGAGTGGTTGAAGTGTTACTAAATCTTGTTTCTTGTAAAGCTTGATTGGTGCTTTTGCGACATGTATTTCAGTAGTTTTTGATTTTTGATTTCGGTTTACATCTGAATCATCTTTGCTTACAATATAATAAACGCCAACTAACAGGACGCCGAGTGTAGATAAAAGCAAATATTTATTCAATGTATTTTTTCTTTTGGCGGCAAATTGTTTTTCCAATTTTTCAAAACGGTTCCAGGCGCCTTCATTGGCTTGAAAACCTTCAATAGCATCGCTCACTAGCTCATCGTCTAGATGCTGCTTTTCAAAAGCATGCTTATCCTTTTGACGTTTATTCAGTAAGTACCGCTTGAACGTTTCCTTATTTGCTTTCATGTTGTTGATTTTGTTCCATGAGAATTCTGAGATTTCGCTTGCCATTTTGCAAATGGCTTTTCACTTCTTTAAAACTGAGTTGCGTTTGAGACATTATTTCCTCGTAACTCAATTGCTCCAAGAAAAAGAGTCTGATACATTGCGCTTGCTGGGGTTTTAATAAGGGTATGAGTTTTTCGAGCGCGACTAATTGTTGTTCCAATTGAAGATGGTCTTCAGTAATAGTATCATGTCCTTTATTTTGTATTACATCTTGAGAAATGGCATCAAAAGTAACCTTTGGCACTTTCTTGTTGCTTCTTAAATACTGAAGCGCCTCATTTCTAGCGACAGTATGTAACCAATGCCTGAGCTGAACGATTTCATGTTTCAAAATGAGCTGAGGTAGTTTACCAAAGAGCTCCATCAGCAAATCGGCTGCAACATCTTTGTCTTGCGTGTATTTTAATATGACACCGTATAAAAGATGGGCGTAACGATGAAATAATTCATCGATACATAGAGACCACGACTCTTTTTTGTAAAGCGCCAAGATTTGAGAGTCTTCTAATTCCTTTAAATATTTCCTTTTATTGATGATCATCTGCTACAAAGATGCCTAAAAACCTAAGTTTCCACAAAAAAGATCCAAAAAATGAAACCTTCCAAATGCTTGATCGTTAGACCACTTGTCTCTGAGCAATTATTTTTTTTAAAATTTCTTTCAAAAAATTGTTGCGAAACCAAAAAGAGTACATATCTTTGCACCCCGCAATTGAGACAACGGTCTGTTAGAGTTGGGGGTTCTTAAATAGGGTTAATTAAGGCGGAGGCTTTGTTAACTGACAAAAGAAACAAGTTCTTTGAAGTATTGAGAAATAAGGAAACAGCGTTTTTAAGAATAAAAACAAACATACTCGAGCTCTTAAAATTCGAAGTTATTATACAACGGAGAGTTTGATCCTGGCTCAGGATGAACGCTAGCGGCAGGCCTA
>JBJTCG010000105.1:0-7502 GCA_046091725.1 Flavobacteriales bacterium
GTTTTGTCCATGCTATAAATCCTTCCAATTCTTCTGAAGATGCTTTTGAACTTTTTTCCAAAATGAAAAAAACGATACAGGAACCGCTTCTACATCCGGGAGTAACCAATTCCTTGGTTCCAAATGGAAAGGATAATTTTTAGTACTTGGATGCTCTTTGCAAAAAGTGGTTGTTTCTTTCGTGAGTATTTCAAGATCAGCTAAACTACCATAGTACATTTGTAGGCCTTCAATATTGTGCTTGCCAAGTTCATTGATCCAATTTTGTACTTTTTCAGAGACAGGAAACTTTTGCCAAAATTCGGTATCCCAAAATAAAATGCGATTTGCTTTCGTTTCAGCATGCCATAGCGGGTCAAGATTATAAGGCGTATAGATACAGGTTGGTAATTTGGGATCAATATTTATGTTTTGCCCCGCTTGCGTAGAAAACAAAAATTCGAAGCTGACCGAAATCATTTCACCATGCAGTTTGAGGGCTGCAATGGCTTCATATGAAACATCGATAGGGGTATGCTTTTGTTGTGTTTTGGCGTATTTATTGATGTTTTCTTGGTTGGCGAAATATAATTTGTTGGCATTTGCTCCACAAACCCATTGCCAACTAAAATGATTGCTTGCAATATCGGCATCTAGCAGGTGATAATGTAGCCAAGGTGCGGCAATTTCCCAAGCCACCTGATAATGATTACAGACCAAGCTGGCGGTGTACATGCGCAAGTGATTGTGCATATAACCAGTTTGAAAAAGCTTTTCAATGCCTATATCGATGGCCTCAATTCCAGTTTGAGCTTCTAGGACAGCTTTGGGCATTTGCCCTCGATGTAGTACGTCTTGCTGTTCTTGCCTTAAGGCGCTAGTTGGGTCATGGTGTTGCCACAAACGCTGAAAATGCTCGCGCCAACAAAGCTCCATTACATAAGATTCTATCTCGTACAATGAAAAACCTCGGTTTTTTAAACGCGCTACAATAAATTTGAGATCAATAACACCTCTAGAAATATAGGGCGATAAATAACTGACGCCACCATCAATGTAATTGCGTGTTTTTGCGTAAGCTACAGGGTCAAAGGCATCTATTTTTGCCTCTAATTCAGCTAAATTCAATAGTGGAATCATACCCTCAATGCAGAAATTCCACCATCGACGTGCATAATTTGCCCACTGATCCAAGAGGCTTGATCGCTGAGTAGAAAGGCTGCCATGGCTGCAATATCTTTGGCTTCACCAACTCGTCTCAAAGGGTGTCTGGCTGCATTTGCTTCGCGCTTGGCATCTGAGTTTAATAAATTTTCGGCTAGGGGTGTATTGGTAAGCGACGGAGCAACCGCATTGACCCGGATCACCGGCGCAAATTCAGCAGCTAAGGCTCGGGTGAGGCCTTCAATGGCACCTTTAGATGCGGAGACCAAACTGTGAAAAGGCAAGCCTTGTTGTACGGCAACTGTTGAAAACAAAACTACACTTGCATTTCCAGATTTTTTCAAAGCTGGTAGCGCAGATTGAAGGCTCGACACGGCACCTAAAACTTGCAATTGGTAGTCAGTTTTGAAATCTGAATCGGAGAAACGGTTAAATGGTTTTAAGGCGATATTTCCTGGACAATACACAAAGCCATCGAGTTGCTCAGGTATTGTTAGTGCTAGGTTGGCTGTTACATCAAACTGTTGCCAATGCAAATTCGGATGTTGTAAAACGGGACTTGTTTGTGAATAGGTGGCATAAATCTCATGCCCCTGTTCTAATAAAAGTTGCGTCAACGACAGTCCAATACCTTTTGAAGCGCCAATAACGGCTATTTTTTTTGTTTCCATATCTTGATAACAAATGATTGTTATCAAGGTTTTGATTACAAAAAGAAATTTTTATCCAGTTTCAACCATTCTAAAGTTGAGTTGCAGAAAATATCTTCTTTTACTTCTTTGCTTAAGTTGCTATTTTCAATGAACTGACCAATTTCTAGGTCACCGAGTGGAAAAGGGTAGTCGCTTCCCAAGCAAACTCTTTTTGACCCCTGTAGTTTTAAAATATATTCGAGGGCGTCGATATCATGCGTAATGCTGTCTACCCAGAATTTTCCGAGATAAGTCCTTGGATTGTGCGGGTTGTCAATGGCAACTAGGTCAGGTCTGCAATTGAAGCCGTGTTCAATTCGACCCAGGGTTGGAAGGAAAGAACCGCCTGCATGAGAAAAACAAACGCGCAGCTCAGGAAGTTTTTCAAGTACACCTCCAAAGATCAAAGAACAAGCTGCCCTTGAGGTTTCTGCCGGCATGCCTACCAACCAAGGAAGCCAGTATTTTTTCATAGTTTCAAAGCCCATCATTTGCCATGGATGAATCATGACAGCCATGCCCAATTGGGCACAGGCCTCGAAGATAGGGAAGAACTTTTCTTCACTGAGATTTTCATCATTGATGTTCGAACCAATTTGGATCCCGACAAGCCCAATTTCTTTGGCGCGTTGTAACTCTTGAATTGCGGAAGTGGTATCTTGCATTGGGATCGTCGCTAGGCCAATGTAATTTTTTGGATAAGTTGCAACTAATTCTGCGATGTGGTCATTTAAAAAGCGCGACAGCTCTAGTGCATCTGCCGTTTTTGCCCAGTATGAAAACATAACCGGTATGGTACAAACCACCTGTACTTGTGTCTGGTAGGGTTGATATTCTTTGATGCGCAATTCGGCATCCCAACAATTTTCCTCGATGCGTCTAAAAAACTGACCACCCTGCATCATATCGGCCTTGCCATCCTCTTGGGGAACCAAGTGTATGAATTTGCCATAGCCAAATTTTTCTGTCCAGTTGGGCATGGTTTTGGGCAAAATATGGCTGTGCATGTCAATTTTTAGCATGGTGTTTTTTTGATTTACGAAGATAATAAAAAGCTCAGACTGACAATTCCATGATGTAGTCATCCATGACAAAACCATTGCCGATATCAAAAACCGCTTCTTGTTGAATGCGAAAACCAAGTTTTTGGTAAAATATTTTAGCAGAATTGGCTTTATTAACTTGTAAAATGAGTTTGATGGCATTAGTTTGCTGTGCGCGTGTTATTGCCTTTTGAATAAGAGCGCTGCCGAAACCCTTTTTTTGTAATTGGGGTAGCACGTAAAGTTTATTGATTTTAATCAAACTCAATGCTGGATGTTCTTCTGAATGCATCCATTCAAGCGCTAAAAAGCCGAGGTCTTTTCCATTTTCGGAAAGCAAAAAAAACTCATGGCCTTGCAAATATTGCTCTTGTAATTTAGCCGTACTGTACATCCAAGTGAGCATGAATTCTATTTGCTCAGCACTAATGATTTCTGCATAGGTACTGGGCCAAATAGCTCTGGCTAGTTTTTCTAGGATGGGTAATTCATGTTGCTGTGCCAGCCGAATTTCCATATTAGTTTTTTACAAAGGGTGCTTGCTGAATTTTTCCGTTGAGGTTTAAGCGGATATAGTAGGTCCCGGCAGGTAGTTCCTGAACGGCAACTTTTCCATTGCTAATAGGCGAAACATAGCGTTTGCCATCTGTGGAAATGATCTCTGCAAATTCTGGTAATTCTACGATGGTAAAGTGTAGGTAATGTTGAACCGGATTAGGGTAGATATTCCAGTCTGTCTGTACCAATTGATTTTGGGTGCCTAGGGTTTGAAGCGCCAGCTTGACTGCGGCATAGGCATTGACCTTGCCAGCACCCCACAATGGGCTTCCGCCAATTGGAATAGCACCCGTGTAGTTGTCTTGACGTGCTGTGGTCATGATGATTTCTTTGACCTGACTTGCAGAAAGGTAAGGATTGGCTTCTAGCATCAAGGCTACTACGCCGGCTACCATTGGAGAGGCCATTGATGTTCCTGAAAACTTGGCAAAATGATAGGTTGTATTGTTGAAGCTAGTGTTGGCAACCGATGTAAAGTTGGCATCCGTAAAAGAAGAAATAGCAGATGTGATGGCTACTCCGGGAGCTGCAATGTCTGGTTTCATAGCGCCGTCATAGCGGGGGCCACGGCTTGAGAAATTGGCTAAGGCTCCACCAACAAGTGAACCTGAAGTTGTCGCGTATTGGGTGGCGTAGGCAGCAACACTGATGACTTGATCAGCGCAAGAAGGTTCTGAGATGCCATTCTGGTTATCTCCAGCTGTTGTCCCGGTGCCTGCAGCCATGAAATCCATGCCCCAATTACCAACGTCGTTTGTAAGTTCTGTCACGTTCCAGTAATGGACCGTTCCGGAACTAGATTGAGATTTTAACTGTACCCTTAGCGCGGTATTTGTGTTTTTGACACGGAGGCGCATTTGAGGTTTGCCGTTCAACGGATGAGCTGCATCGGCTGAAATATTATACCAAATGGTATCTTGATTAACGACAATAAAGGTATCGATGTAAGTGTTGGTATTGGAGGTGCTGTAATAAGGTGTCTCGGTAAGGATTTGATTGGCTGAATTGGTAATGATCAGACCATTAGAAAAGGCTTGGCCTGGTTCTCCCCAAGCGTGTATGCTTTGTCCCCACATATTGGGGTTGGCAGCATAATCGTAAAATTCGATTCTAGATTTGAGTTGGTCGTTGTTGTAGGTCTTCTTGATGTGGAAATTAACAGCGCCGTTGTTGCCGCCTGAATTGACAAATACTACGCCCAAATTGCTAAAGGCGTCAATCGCTTGGCTAAGCAAAGAAGTGCCGTCTAGCGTCCCGAAATGATACAAGCCCCAACTCATGTTGATTACCAAACGCTTGTCAGCGGCAAGCGCCTTTTGATACATCCATTGCCACGCGTCCAGAACAGCGCCTTCATCGACTAAGAAGGTTACAAATAAGAACTGCGCATCATAGGCCACGCCTCGATATGCAGTAGTTGCGCCAGCGCCACCCGCTATTCCGGCAACATGCGTGCCATGGGTGCCATAGCTGTAAATGTTAGCAGTGTCTGAACCAGCGGCCAATAGGGTAGCCGGTGTGTCGTATTCGGTGCCGTAATTGAACCCATTTGGTGCCGGGCCATTTGTTTTAAATTGATCCCAGGCAGCATAGATTCGGTTTTGTTGCAACAAGGTGTCGTAAAAAACCGGATGCGTGTAATCAAAACCCCAGTCGGTGACTCCAATGAAAACATTTTTTCCGGCATAGCCTTGTGGCAAACCATAGCCATGATGAACGGAGTCGGCATGGAGATCTTTGATGGCTTTGTCGAGATTGGGCTTGATTTTACCTGCAATTTCTATGTAGTCAAGACTTTTGATTTCGGGCAGAGCAGAGAGTTTTTGAAGCGGAACTTTGATACTCAGTAGCTGCTGAACGGGGGTGGTAAATAAAATGCGCTGCCACTTGAGCTCTTCAGAATTGAAGTATTGGTTTGCTCTGGCAAGCATAGACAAGTACCAACGACCATCTATGTTGTAGATTGGGTAATTTTTAATAAGGGATTCGCTAACTTCTCCTTTAGAGCGCAATAATTGACTTTGGATTTGAGCAATTTCGTAACGATCAGCTGCACTTATTTGAGGTGCAGCCCAAGACAAATGAGTCAGGGATAGCAATAAAAGGATGCTCAATGTTGTTAAGATGCGCATCCTCAAATATAAGCATTTTCGAGTAGTTACAGTCGACTAAATAGGGATTTTAGTGGCCTTCTTACTTTCTTTAAGTGTTGGTATCGATCATCATCGGCACGTTTTCCGAAAGTACAAATCAAAGCACTGCTGAGGCCTTTTTGAGGAAGTTCAAGGAGTTCGTCAAGTGCTTTTGGTGAAAACCCTTCCATTGGAGTGGCATCTATTTCAAGAAGCGCACTCGTATGCAAAACTTGCCCCAATGCGATGTAAGCTTGTTTGCTGTTCCAATTTTGAATTTCTTCATTCGTTTTTTTGCCGATTGCATCAATCAAATGATTCCTAAAGCCTGCAATCTGCGCTTCTTCCATTTCACGTGTATCTCTCATGAGATCCGCATGTGCGTGGAGGTAATTGGTGTCTAGTTCTGTTTTATAACACAATATAAGAACAGCGCTTGCATCCATGATTTGCTGTTGATTCCATGCAATTTCCTTGACTTGTTGACGCAATTCAGGGTCGTTGACCCAAAAATAATGCAGGGGTTGTAGGCCGTAACTACTCGGGCATAATTGTAAACTTTTTTCAAGAGCTTCAATTTGCGCTTCGGTAAGTTGAAAGGTGGGGTCGTATTTCTTGGTGGCATAGCGCCAGTTGAGCGCATTTTCAATTGTTTTTTCCATTTTGTTTTATCTTTCCTTCTTCAATATTTCTGTGCGAATCATGAATGAGCAATTGCTTCTTAATTCATTGGTACTTCGATGATTAAAATCTTAGAGTGTGCTTGAACTTCTATTTGAACAGCGTCGGCACTAGAAATTCCGAGGGCATCTTTGGTTTGTAAAAGTTGTTCGCCCACCTTGATTTCACCTTCGATGAGCATCAGATAAATGCCATTATTTACATCGTACAAAGAATAATTGAGGTTTGTATTTTGGTCAAATTCTCCAATAGAAATCCAGGCATTTTGATGGATCCAAGTGCTGATTCCGCTACTTTGTGGACCAACTAGTGGAACAAATGAGTTTTTTTCAATAGTATATTTTCTTTGGGCATAGCGCGGTTCAACTTGTTTTTGATTAGGGAAAATCCAAATCTGAAACAAATTGAGCGCTTGGTCATGATTAGGGTTGAATTCACTGTGATAAATACCTGTTCCGGCCGACATCACTTGAACTTCTCCTGCTTCAATGACTTCGCTGAAACCCATACTGTCTTGGTGTTTGATGGCTCCACTCAATGGAATGGTAATGATTTCCATGTTGTCGTGAGGGTGCTTCCCAAAACCCATTCCTGGTGCCACGATGTCGTCATTCAAAACGCGCAGCATGCCAAAATGAATGCGTTCTGGGTTGTACCAAGACGCAAAACTAAATGAATGCTTAGCGTCGAGCCAACCGTGATTGGCATGACCTCTTGAAGCTTCTGAATGAAAGACTGTTATCATGACTTTATTTGTTTGCAAAGTAACAGCACATGTGTCACTCAATTCAATAACACATGTTAATTCTTTTTGTTGTCAGTTGTTTTTTGTTGCCAGAAAATGTGCAATTTCGTTTTATGGTATTGAGTCGTTTTTGGCTGGTTATTTTCATCAGCTCTATTTTATTTGTGATGTTTGCAGTGTTCTCTGGACAGTTTTACAGCATCGATTATGTCTTAAACGGAAAAAAGGATGACCCCATTCTCATCGGTGAAACTTATAAATGGAAACTGCCAGCACAGGTCATTGATCAGATGGCCAGGGCAGAGAACAACACTTACATCAAAAATGTGAATCTTGCAGATGCTGATACAACATATGTGCTCAAAGAAAAAACGGTACTTGTCTATTCAGGGACTCAAAAATCAGACGGTTTACTAGTGACCGCAAAGGCCAGTTTATTTGATCTGATTTTGCCATTAATGGCTTATCTGGCATTTTTTGCAGGCATTATGCAACTGCTCATTGACTC
>JBJTCG010000106.1:0-17759 GCA_046091725.1 Flavobacteriales bacterium
CGGTAATATTTCTGCTGTAGAGAATAGCGTTTCAATGATTGATAACAACAACGCAAGTGTAGTTAATTATAACTGGAACTATCTTTCTTATTCAGTAGGTGCAAACTACAAAATCGATAAATCAAGTGCGGTATTTGCACGTTACTCAAAAGGTGGTCGTGCAGGAGCAGACCGTGTACTTTTTGGTACATATTTGAATCAACAAGGTGGTCTAACTGCTGCTAACAATGTAGTAGATTTCACTTCACAAGCTGAATTGGGTTACAAAATGCGTAAAAATGGGGTGCTTTTAAATGCGACTGCTTTCTTTGCGCAAACAGACGAGAAAAACTTCGAGGCAACTACGCAAAAATTCTTTGACCGCACCTACAACGCTGTTGGTCTTGAATTAGAGGCAGGTTATACAGTTAAGAATTTCCAAATTACTGGAAACTTAACATATACTAATGCAAAAATTGCTGCCGATGAAGTGACACCTAGTAATGTAGGTAAAACACCACGTCGTCAAGCGCCACTTATCTACTCTGTAACGCCAGTTTACAACATCAATAAAGATATCCAAATCGGTGCAAACCTTATTGGTACTGGTAGCTCATTTGCACAAGACAACAACGAATTGGTGATGAGTGCATATTTTTACTTGAATCCTTACATCAGCTGGTCTCCAATTGAAAATCTTAGCGTGATGCTACAATCAAACAACGTATTAAATGCAATCGGCGTGACTGAATCTGAAGAAGGTTCAATTACAGCAGGACAAACAAATTATGTTAGAGCACGATCTATTGCAGGTCGTTCTACTGCAATTAGCATTCGTTACCGTTTTTAAATCTTTGTTTTAGAGTGAAAGGAATGAGGTGTAACTTTACACCTCATTTCTTTTTTATAGAGGGTCTTATGTACAAAGAAGCAGCTTATCAAGTTATAAAAAACAGCGCCACCAATGCCGGATTTTTGGCTACGGCAGTTGGAGACGAGAATTACAATCGGGTTTGGTCAAGAGACAGCGCGATCACTGCACTTGCCATATTTCTACACGATTACGAAGATTTGTATCCTAGTATCAAAGCAAGTATTCTAACCCTCGGATCTCAACAAAACCAAACCGGAATTATACCATCCAATGTCGCTGTTGATAAGCAAGGAAATTTACAGCCAAGTTACGGTACATTAGTTGGAAGGGTTGATGCCCAGACTTGGTGGGTCATCCAGTCTTGTTTGTTTATTTTAAAAACCAATGACCTCAAATTAAAGGAGCAGCTCAAAGACAAAATAGACAAAGTCCTGGGCCTTCTTGATGCTTGGGAATTCAATGCCCGAGACTTATTATATACGCCATTGGGTGGAAACTGGGCAGATGAATATGTGTTGTCAGGATATACCCTTTACGATAATCTATTGCGCTTTTGGGCCTTAAACTTATACGCTCAATGTTGGCCATCTGATCTACAAATTCAGCATAAACTTCAAAAAGTTAGCGCAGCAATTCTTTCCAATTTTAGCATTGATCAAGAAGCATCAACATCTCTAACCATTCATCCGCGGATCCATCATGAAATGCAACAGGCTCAACCAGCTTACATGCCAGCATGCTTTGATGCTGCTCAATATGTCATGCAATGGGATGCAGCTGCACATGGTTTGGCACTCTTACTCGGTTTAGACTGCACAAGAGTGGTAAGCTATGTTCAACAATTTCAAGACGCCAATGAGCGCCTGTTTGTTCCATCATTTTGGCCTGTAATTCAAGAAGAAGATCAGGCGTGGTCTTTGCTTGAACATCAATATAATTATGCTTTTAAAAATAAACCCTACCATTTTCATAATGGAGGGTCATGGCCGGTAATGTCCGGCTTATTAGCAATGGGGCTTCGAAATTTCGCGCCTCAACTTAGTTCACAAATGGCGGCTAGCTATGAACTGTTTCTAAACCATACAGACCAAATGAATTTTTCAGAATACATTTCTACGAACGAACTGCAACCTGGCGGTAAGACCCAAATGTGTTTTTCGGCTGCTGGATATCTTTTTATGTGCGCAACACCTGCACAAATCAATTCAATTTTTGCAAAATGATAGGAGAAAAAATCAATCATAGCTTGTTAAACCTTGATGCAGCTCAGGAGTTACTCAAGTCTTTCGATCTTTTTGATAGGCCGAATAAGGTGGTGGTAGCAATAGCTGGTGAATCGGGTAGTGGTAAGACACACATGGCAACAGCTTTGCAGGAAGCTTTAGAGACCAACGCGATCAGCACTAGTATTTTGCATATGGATGATTTTTTCTATTTACCTCCTGCAAGTAATCACGCGCAAAGACTCAATGATATAACTCATGTAGGGCCTCAAGAAGTCAATTTAGAACTATTGAATTCTTTGATTGCCGATTTCAAATCAAATGAAAATCATTTTACGGTCCCAACAGTTGATTATTACGCCAATAGCATTTCGCAATCCAATCTAGAACTTGGGTCTGTGCAAGTTTTAATCATTGAAGGAACGTACTCATTCTTTCTACAAAATTCAGATTTTCATCTGTTTATGTCCCGAGACTTTACCCAAACGACTAAACTTCGATTGGCAAGAAATAGAGGCAATGAGGCGCAAGATGAATTTGTAGAACGCGTACTTAAAATTGAGCATGAAATAATTGAAAAACAGGCGAGTAAAGCAGATGCATTCATTGATTATGATTTTAAATTACAACTCAAATGACTACTAAACTCCCACGTTTGAGTTTTTGGCAACTCTGGAACATGAATTTTGGATTTCTCGGAATTCAATACAGTTTTGGACTTCAGCAAACTGCCATTAATCCAATTTATATGTTGCTTGGGGCAAACCCCGATGAATTACCATTATTGAATTTGGCTGGTCCGATGACGGGTCTTCTGGTGCAGCCACTCATTGGCGCTTTGAGCGATAAAACTTGGCATCCTCGCCTAGGAAGACGTAAGCCTTATTTTCTTATAGGTGCCATTCTTTGCTCTTTGGCATTATTTGCTTTTCCATACAGCAGCACCATTTGGATGGCCGCCGGTTTGCTTTGGATATTAGACGCCGGAAACAATACGGCTATGGAACCCTATCGGGCGTTTGTAGCAGATGTTTTGCCTGAGCATGAACAACGACGTGGATTTTTAATTCAAAGTTTTTTCACTGGCTTCGGAATCACCTTAGCGAATTTATGTTTGTATTTTTTTCAAAAAAACGAGTGGCTAGGACAGAAGAGTGAAAATGGTCTTCCGTATTGGGTCTATGTAGCCTTTTTTGTTGGCGGCATCACTTCAATAACAACTATTTTATGGGCGATGTACAAGACAAAAGAAGTGGCACCGTCGGATGAAGAGTTGAAAATATTGAAAGAAACTAAACGAAATTTGCTCGCACCAATCATTGATATTTTCAGTGCAATTAAAGGGATGCCTTCAGTATTATGGAAATTGGCGATCATGTATTTGTTTCAGTGGTATGCTTTGTTTATCTATTGGCAATTTGCAGCGCTTTCAGTGGCTCAAACAATTTATAAAATACCGCTCGGTACAAAAATGAATGCGCATCCAGATTTTGAAAAAGCAGTGAGTTTTACGGGGTTACTCAATGCCGGATACAATATTGTCACTTTTATCGTTGCCCTGCTTTTGATGCGCATATTATCGAAGTTTGCTGCACATAAAGTGCATGCCGCCTCGTTGCTGTTTGCCGCTTTTGGTTTACTCAATTTTTCAGTTACTCAGGACCAAACAATGCAGATGATCAATATTATTGGCTTAGGTATTGCCTGGGCTAGCATCATGGGTGTTCCATTTTTGATGGTTGTCCCTGAATTGCCAAAAGAAAAATATGGGGTTTATATGGGTATCATCAATATGATGATCGTGATTCCGATGATCATACAGACGCTCAGCTTTGGTTGGATGTATCAAAATATACTTGATAATAACCCGTCTTATGCGATCTCGTTTGCAGCGTGTTTCTTTTTTATAGCTGCCGCATTGAGCTACACATTATTCAATAGAAAAACTACTCAGCGCTGAAATAACCGCGTTCAGATGGTTTGATCCAGTAAAACCAATTATAATAAGCAAGATGATGGCTTTTGATAAAGCCAAGTTTACTTTTAGGATAGTTGCTTGGAATGTAAATGCGTCCGCCTTTTGTGGTGGGGGGTAAATTTTCAATACCAGGCACCGCTTGTTGAGGAGCAATGCCATCTTGTAAACATATTGGGTCTGCAGCCGCAACATCGGCATTAGCGCCGTATTGCCACACTTCATCAAAGAGAGACCAATCACGGGTGCCAGAATTGGCTGCTTCTGGAGACAAAAAAAGTGCTTTTCCAAAGGTGTAACGTGGTGAAAGGACATCAATGATTCCTAAAAAGTAAGCGTAACCCATACTGTGACAAACAACGTGAATTTTACCGGGAGGGTTCTCAGAAAAATACTTATTGAGTAATTGGGCGGCTTTGATTCCGTTTTCTACACGTATTTCAAATCCATTTGGATTTGGCATGGTATTCATGACCCAGGTGCTTTTGCGTCTGTACCAGCAAAAACGAGAAAAAACATAGGACCGAACTGCCTTGGTCATGGTCAAGTGAGTTGAGGTAGTGATGGGATGATGCGCGTCCAAATAAAGAGGCTTGGCATTTGGGAATCTTTTGATGATAGAATCGTCTAGGGCGTACCAGTAGCCGGTTGGGTCCTTCTCGTGAAATTGATTATTGGTAATTTCAGCGTCGTGTTTAGGGCCTCTGTAGCCATTGATAAATAAAATATAATCTTGAGCAAGCATAAGTGCAGGCAATAATGTAGAGAAAGTAAAAAGGAGCAGTTTATTTCCCATATTGATAAAAAATTCCGCCAGCGAAAGCAGTCCAATAACATGCCTTTTGTTGACACGCTTTTAAACCATTGTTTACCCAAGTATTACATGTTGAAAACAGGGTGTAACGACCATAGGCAGCATAGTAGGCATCATTTCCAGTGACTACACCTGGTTTGGTAGCTTTGATGTAAACTGTTTGCCAACCACTTTTAGTTCGGGCCAAAGAGTTTTCAATGTAGCGCACTAATTTTTTGTATTGCTGTGCCGTAAGCCGCAATTTGATAATAGGGCGGTCATTGAGCAATTGTTGGTAATAGGTTGCGTGGATGGCAGATGGCCCAATTCCGAAAGGTACCGTAACGGCTGTTTTGAAAGTGAGATCAGACCATTCGGGTGTGTTCATGTAAAAATTTTGATCGCCCCAACCAATTGATACAAGTGTGCTCAGGCTGTCTTTAAATGCAGTATTGGCTAATGGAAATTCGGTGTGCCAATCTTTGATGTCGTTTTTGACAGGTAAAACGAAGTCTGTATGAACGCCAGATTTCATCAGATAAATTTCTATACGAGCATTTTTCTTTGTGTTGCCTTCGACACTAATTCTTGAGAGTAAAAAAGCACAAATGACATAAAGCAGGATAGCCGATCCTAAAAATGTCAGGATGTAGCCACCTACCTTGAAAGTGCGTTTAGTAGCTCGTCTAACTCGGCGTTTTTGATACCAATATAATTTGCGTTTTTTTTGCTGCATATGTTCAAAACAAAGTTAAACTTATTAGCTCAAGTGAAGAGCAGATGTTTATTTTTGTGTTCAGTTAATTTACGCCATGCATCTGAAATTTTTCTTACCTATATTCCTGTTTAGTTTTTTCACTTTCGGACAACAAAACAACAATTCACTTAACGCATCTCAAAAAATCACTGAAGTGCTTTTAAATGTGGAGCGCTTTTACGTAGATCAACCGGATATCCCGAAATTAACAGAGTCCGCAATAGTAGCCTTACTTGAAGAACTCGATCCACATTCCACTTACATTCCAAAAGAGGAACTAGACGACGCTCAAATGACCATCAACGGTAGTTTTGTCGGTATTGGTGTTCGTTTCCAACTCATGAAAGATACGATCAGTGTTGTCGCTACTATTCCCGGTGGTCCTTCTGAAAAATTAGGAATTTTACCTGGGGATCAAATCGTACAAGTCGATGGTGTTTCCGTAGCTGGTATTGGTATCAAAAACGATCAAGTCAGACAAAAATTAATGGGAGACCTCGGCACAAAAGTGAAGGTAACTGTAAACCGCAAAGGCAAACTCCTTGATTTCAATATTACAAGAGACAAAATTCCAGTATTCTCCGTTGATGCTGCTTACATGATCGATAAAGAAATAGGCTATATCAAGCTTAATAGTTTTTCAAAAACAACCGTTCAAGAAGTGCAATCGGCTCTTCAAAGCTTAAAAAGCCAAGGAATGAAAAGTCTCATTTTTGACCTGCAAAGCAATGGTGGTGGTTTACTTGATGCTGCCCACAAATTAGCCGACGAATTTTTATCTGGTGATAAACTCATTGTTTATTCGGAAGGTAGGGCACAGCCTCGCTACGACCTCAAAGCGGCTAAAAAAGGACTTTTTGAAGAAGGGCAATTGGTCATTTTAACAGATGAATATGCTGCAAGTGCCAGTGAAATTTTATCTGGTGCCATCCAAGACTGGGATCGCGGCCTAATTATCGGACGCCGCACCTATGGTAAAGGATTGGTTCAGCGACCTATGCCGCTGAGTGACGGTTCGGAAATCAGACTTACAATTGCACGTTATTATACCCCAACTGGCCGACACATTCAAAAACCTTATCAAGATACCGAAACTTACCGCAAAGATTTGAACCAGCGTTACCTAAATGGTGAATTTTTTCTCAAAGATTCAATCAAACTACCAGATTCACTGATGTACAAAACCCTCAAAACAAAAAGAACCGTTTATGGAGGTGGTGGCATCATGCCAGACGTTTTTGTAGCCCTAGATACAACTGAAAGCACCACTTACTTTGCCAATTTGATTCAAGGAGGTCATGTCAATAGTTTTATTTTTAACTATGTCAATGCCAATCGCAAAGATTTGCTTCAGAAATATCCAACCATCAGAGAATTCAAAGCAGGTTTCAATTGTGATGCCGCATTCATGGATGCATTTTTTGCCTATGTTGCCCAAGAAGACAGCACTTTACTTTTCGATGAACAAGATTACAAACGCAGTGAAAGATTGTTGAAACTCAGACTGAAATCAGTTTTGGCCCAAGACCTATGGGGAACCAACGAAATGTTCCAAGTTTACAACGATACCAACGAAATTTTACAAGAAGCAATTCATGTATTACAAAGCAAGTCTTATCAAAATTTTGAGTTAGAAAAATAACAAGTATGTCAGACGATAAAAAAATCATTTTTTCAATGGTTGGTGTCTCTAAAGTGACACCACAAGGAAAACAAATCATCAAAAATATTTACCTATCGTTCTTTTACGGAGCCAAGATTGGTATCATCGGTCTGAACGGATCAGGTAAATCAACAGTCATGAAAATCATCGCTGGGCTTGATAAATCTTTTCAAGGCGAAGTGGTTTTTTCTCAGGGCTACTCAGTGGGTTATTTACCCCAAGAACCTGAGCTTGACCCTAACAAAACTGTGAAGGAAATCGTAATGGAGGGCGCGCACGAGATTGTAGATGTATTGGCTGAATACGAAGAAATTAATAATGCTTTCATGGACGAAGCCGTGATGTCTGATCCAGATCAAATGGACAAATTGATCGCTAGGCAAGGAGAAGTTCAGGATAAAATTGATGCCATGGATGCTTGGGAGCTCGATACCAAACTAGAACGCGCCATGGATGCCTTGCGCTGTCCGCCAGATGACCAGCTCATCGGTACACTTTCAGGTGGTGAGCGCCGTCGTGTGGCATTGTGTCGTTTGTTGTTGCAAAACCCCGATGTCTTGCTCCTCGATGAGCCAACTAACCACCTCGATGCTGAATCTATTGATTGGCTAGAACAACACCTCCAACAATACAAAGGAACAGTGATAGCCGTTACCCACGACCGCTATTTCTTGGACAACGTAGCAGGCTGGATTCTCGAGCTCGACAGAGGTGAGGGCATTCCGTGGAAAGGAAACTATACTTCTTGGCTTGAACAAAAAGGAAAACGACTTCAGGAAGAAGAAAAAATGGAGTCTAAGCGCCAAAAAATGTTGGCCCGAGAGCTAGAATGGGTGCGCATGAACCCTAAAGCTAGGCAAGCAAAAAGTAAGGCACGTTTACAGAATTACGATAAAATGCTATCTGAAGATAGCAGAGAGAAAGAAGCGCGTTTGGAGATCCCAATTCCGAATGGGCCGCGTCTTGGTAATAATGTCATTGATGCAGTTCATGTCGCTAAAGCATTTGGAGATAAATTGCTTTACGATGATCTTAATTTCAAATTACCTCCTGCTGGAATCGTTGGTATCATTGGCCCTAATGGTGCTGGTAAAACGACCATTTTCAAAATGATCATGAATGAATTGGCACCAGACAAGGGCGAGTTCACAGTCGGGGAAACCGTCCAAATTGGATATGTAGACCAATCTCACAAAGATATTCATCCGGACAAAACTGTTTTTGACGTTGTTTCTAACGGTTTAGAATTTGTCGAGGTTGGTAATCAAAAGATCAACTCAAGGGCTTATTTATCCAAGTTTAATTTCAACGGTTCAGATCAAAATAAAAAGGTAGGCGTCTTATCCGGCGGAGAACGAAACCGCTTACACCTAGCCATGACACTCAAGACAGAAGCCAACGTATTGCTGCTAGATGAACCAACCAACGACATTGATGTCAATACTTTACGCGCTTTAGAAGAAGGAATTGAAAATTTTGCAGGGTGTGCAGTGGTTATTTCCCATGACCGCTGGTTCCTAGACAGAATCTGTACCCATATTTTGGCTTTTGAAGGTGACTCTCAAGTGTATTGGTTTGAAGGTTCCTATTCAGAATACGAAGAAAACCGCAAAAAACGAGTAGGTGATGCAGGCCCTAAACGCATCCGTTACAGAAGTTTGAGTTAGTGTTCGTTTGAAATACTTGAACATTGCGAGTTTTCTTAGTTTGTTAATGACAACTTCGTTGTTTCCAACGATGAAGCATTACAGGTAGAGAGTCTTTTTCTTGTACTTCAATTTTTGACTGATAATTTGCCCTAACCTGGCTAATATCTGGTTGCCCTGCGTCTACCCAAGCAGTAAACCATACGCTGCTCACGGTTAAAATTGCTGCGCGCAATCGCCTTTCAACCATCCCATTAAGTTGTGCATGATACGCCTGGCAGAATTTTTTAGAATACACTTTTGTCATGACGCTGCCGTGTTGTTCAAAGCTGTATTTTTCACTTTCTTTCATTCTGTTACTGCACAAAATTTCAAAATTAAATACACTATCTAACGCCGCATGAGAGGCTGCAACAGCTTGCCAAATAGCCTTTTGGACAGAAGGCAAGTAGCTTGCTGAGCCAATCCAATAATTGTAATTTTCAGCCTCGAGTTCAATAAGCCGGCTCTCCCATAAACCATGTATACCATATTGTCCAGTCAGCTGTCCATTGTAATTTTGGGTGGTATGCAGCGGCACATGTGCATCTGCAATATAATGTCCAATTTCTGCAGCATTTTTTAAAATGGCGGCTAAATTTTGAGCTTCGAAAGCTTTTTGAAGTCTAAATTTCATGTGGATGACATGCCAAGGAACAATGCCATGTGCTAACAAAGTGTCTTCGCCGTGGCATTCTTTTGCTGCTAACCAATTTTGAGGTAAGTTCCAAAATGGATTTTCACCTTTTTTGTAATAAAAATCGAGGTCGATATAATGCCTTGCAGCCTCTGATTCTTGGATGTATCGACGTTGGTCAGGTGCAACTGATTGTGCAATTAGTTCTTGAAGGTGCTCTATGAAAAGAAGTTGTAAAGGAGGTGGTAATAGGTAAACAGCAAACTCATTGATGCGCTGGTGACCTGCAAAGCCCCATTGAGTTTGTTGTTTATTGGTGCCCGAAAAAGAAAGCAAAAGCCCTATAAAAAGGAGTTTTACTCGGTATTTAGTGCGTGTGTTTGATAAGTTTGCCATCTTTGAGTATTGGAATGACCTCCGTTTGATTCGGAGTCAGACAATACTTGATGTCTTCGTTGAGGTTGAGATTTTTGAGGCGTCTGCGGTGCGAGCTCGACTTCAAGTAGCCAAAGTAATTGTCTTTGGCTGAAAGGTAAAGATACTTAGCGGCTATGGATGAATCTTCATCAGAAATAAAGTTGCCGGTTCCGATTAAATACTGACAAATTGCTCCGGCACAGATGGTATCTTCTAAATTGAATTTATCTTGCCAACCTGAACATAGGCAAAGTACATTTTTATCTTGTTGAGCCAACCATTTGCAAAGTGCATCTAAGTTTAAGAAAGAACCTACGACAACAACCTCGGCATCTTTGGCAACATCTAAAGATTTGGTGCCATTGGTAGTGGTAAGTACTACGTCTTGCCCTTTGAATTCTTCACGCATGTAGGAGAAAGGAGAATTCCCGAAGTCAAATCCTTCGACAATTTGACCTTTGCGTTCTGCACCAGCTAAAAAACCTTTTTGTTTGTAAGCCCAAGCTTCTTCAACGGTTGGCACAGGAATAATGGAATTGATGCCGTTGTCAAAAGCTGCACAAATCGCAGATGTTGCTCTGAGTACATCGATTACTACTACAATCTCAAATTCATCTTTGTAATAAGGGTATTCTCCGGGTGTGAAGCAAACCTCCACATGTTTTCTTAAATCCATGTTGCAAAGTTATAAATAAAGCAATAAAAAAGGGGGCCGAAGCCCCCCTTTACTAATCTTTAGTGGATGTGCTTAGAATCTCCAACCGATACGAACTGATCCATGAGCAGCACCAATATTGGTGTAAGTCATTGTGTTACCAAGTTCAGTAATGGTCTGAGTACCAAGTGGGCTAGTAATTTCTTGAACTACATCGTTGTTTGTAACATTCGTGCTAGTTAAATTCAATTCCAAACCTAGGTAAAGGTTATCTGCTACGTAGTAGTCAAAACCTGCACCCAAGCCCCAGCTGAAAGTACTGTATCCGCCTGATGCCGCAACGCTCATTCCTTGTGCATAAGCTAAATCACCTGCTCCGTTATAGAATACGTTTGTCCAAGTTTGCTCCTCTGATCCGTTACCAAAGCCAATGTTTCCCGTAAAGTACGGAGACATTTTGTCAGTTCCAGCAAGGTGGTATTCAGCTCCTAGTTTTAAATCCCAGGCACTACGTGCGATATCAACAGTACCAGCTTCACCACCAGCTGTAGGATTTGCATAAGAATGCGATTCCTTACTAGGGGTGTTCACCACTGAAGATCCGTCACCTCCGAAGCCAAACTGCACACGAGCTGCAATATTGTCAGTGGCAAAATAGCGCAAGCGTAAAGAAGGCGCTGTAAAGCTCATACCATTACTGGTATTCAGGTTAGCTAATCCTTCTAATGAATAACGTGCGTCATCACTAGCAGGCTTTTGAGCAAACAATGACCCAGTCAATGTTAAAGCTCCTACAAAAATCATTAGTTTTTTCATAGTTGTTTGTTTTATTGGTTTGGTCGAATATACGCAATCGATTGCGTCAATGTTTCAAAAAAACATTCACAAATTACTGTTAATAAGATGTTAAGCTATGCTGTTTTTTGCCTCTAGCTCTTGTTGTAGCTGCAATTGATACATGTCAAAATAGGCGCCTTTTTGTCCTAAAAGTTCTGCATGTGATCCTGCCTCAACGATACGACCGGCCTCCAAAACAATAATTTTTGTAGCATTTCTGATGGTTGAAATGCGATGAGAAACTATAATTGTGGCTCTATTCGCAGAAAAATGTTCGAGTTCCTGTAAGATGATTTCCTCCGTTTCAGTGTCAACTGCACTAAGGCAGTCATCTAAAATGAGCAATTTAGGATCGCGTAGTAGGGCGCGTGCAATTGAGATTCGTTGCTTCTGACCACCACTTAGATTAACACCTCTTTCACCTAGAATGGTATCAAAACCATGCTCGAATGCTTCAATGTTGTGAAGAACGTGTGCGCTTTTACAAACGGCTTTAAGATCATCAAGTTGCAGTTGGTCGGCATTTTCTGAGCCAAACTTAAGGTTATTGGCAATGGTATCTGAAAACAAAAAGACATCTTGGGGTACTAATGCAATTTGCTTGCGGTATTGTGTGAGCGAGACTTCTTTTAGATCGTTGTTGCCAACTTTTAATTGGCCATTTGAGGGGTCGAAATGTCGCGCTACTAAACTGCAGATCGTTGATTTACCACTACCTGTTTGTCCGACTATCGCTAGTGTCTCGCCTGGTTTTACACTAACTGTAAGGTCAAATAAAACAGGTTGCTGGGCATCTTCGTATTGAAAAGCAACATGTTCAAAATGTATTCCCTTCGCTAAATCTGGCACTTGATTGTGTTCATCTTTAATTTTGGCTTTGGTTTGCAGAAATTCATTGATGCGTTGTTGTGAGGCAGCCGCACGTTGAATAATGGAAGAAATCCAGCCCAAGCTTGCAAAGGGCCAAGTAAGATTGGTAACGTACATGATGAAGGCAACAATGCCACCAACGGTCATTTTCTTTTCAAATGTTAAAAGGCCACCATAATAGATGGCGATCATTGAACTTAGGCCGATTAAAAAGATGATAGTTGGGCTAAAAAATGCATTGACTAAAACTAAACGCATGCTTTGTTTTTTGTAGCGTTCAGCAGATTCACTTACTTTATCGGCAACTTGTTGCTCGCGCTGATATGCTTTAATGATGCGTATGCCAGCAAAAGATTCTTGTGCCAGGGTACTTAAAAACGATTGTTCTTTTTGAACCTCAAGGCTCATTTTATTCATGGTCGAAGAAACCTTGTATATCAAAATTGACATGATTGGCAAGGGCAGCAGTACATAAAAGGTAAGGCTTGGTGAAATGGTAATCATTTTGGTAACAATCAAAATGAACGAAACAACAAGATTAATTGTATACAGAATGCCGGGGCCAGCATACATGCGAACGAGGCCAACATCTTCAGAGATGCGGTTCATGAGGTCTCCGGTGGCGTTCTTTTTGTAGAAACTTTGGTCGAGTTCTTGGTATTTTTGATAGATTTCATTCTTGAGGTCATACTCAATAAATCTTGACATCACGATTATGGATTGTCTCATTAGAAATAAAAAGAAACCCTTGAGTAATGAAAAACCCATGTAAATAGCTCCTAATTCTAGGGCAAGGTAGAGGTAATCGGTTTTCGATTGCAAGCTCAAGTTGCTCTGAAAGCGATCGATAGAATCGCTGAAAAAGGCAGGCATTTGCACGCCGAAATAATTGCTAATGATTGTAAAAAGAATGCCGAATAGGAAGCGCCATTTGTACTTCTTAAAGTATTTATTGATGTAACGAAGGGACTTCATGGATTTTTTCTACTTTTGCCAAGCTATTTGACTTGCAAATTTAAGTCAAATAAGAATTAGTGAACGAACTCATTTCAAAAACATGTCTGAATTGACAGTCTCTCCGTTGGTTGATTCCTCCCAGAATCCCATTCTACAACCCATGGCAGCCATGGGGCACGAACAAATACTATTTTGTAACGACAAAGCAACTGGTTTAAAAGCAATTATAGCTGTACATAATACGGTACTAGGACCTGCTTTGGGGGGTACGCGTATGTGGATGTATCAAAACGAACAAGAAGCGCTTACTGATGTTTTGCGTCTCTCTCGAGGCATGACATATAAAAATGCCATTTCTAATCTAAATCTTGGTGGTGGAAAGGCTGTCATCATTGGCGACTCCAAAACAATGAAGTCAGAAGCATTATTCAGAAGATTCGGACGTTTCGTCAACGCTTTGGCAGGGTCATATATAACCGCAGAAGATGTCGGGATTTCTCCTGAAGACATGGTTCATGTCAGTAAAGAAACAAACTATGTTGTTGGTTTGCCTGGAAAAAGCGGCGACCCTTCACCTGTTACTGCTTTTGGCGTTTATATGGGTATGAAAGCCGCAGCAAAGCATCAATTTGGTACGGATAGTTTAGCGGGTAAAAAGGTAGCCGTCCAAGGAATAGGACACGTGGGAGCCTATCTTGTGGAGCATCTTGTTGCAGAAGGTGCAGTTGTCACCATCACAGACATCAATCAAGAAGCACTGCAAAAATTGAGCGCTAAACATGGCGTGCAGGTAGTAGCCCCTGATCAAATTTATGGCATTGACATGGACATTTATGCGCCATGTGCGTTGGGTGCCACTGTTAATGACGATACCCTCGGGCAGCTGAAGTGTGCAGTCATTGCCGGGGCGGCCAATAATCAACTCAAAGAAGAGGCCAAGCATGGTCAAATTTTAATGGATCGCGGCATTATTTACGCACCAGATTTTGCACTCAATGCAGGCGGAGTAATCAACTGTTTTTCAGAAGTAGAAGGCCTTTCGCTTGAATGGGCTAAACAAAAGGCCGAAGAAATTTACACTACCATAGACAACATTTTAGTGCGTTCTAAACAAGAAGGTTTGCCAAGTTATCAAGTAGCCAACCGAATCGCCGAAGAACGTGTGCAATCAAAAGGAAGTCTTAACATCTAATTATGCTCAATAGAAGACATTTAAGAATCAAAGTACTGCAAGTGCTTTATGCCTTTTTCCAAAGTGCAGACTCCGATCGTTCCAAAGCAGAGAAAGAACTTTTGCTATCGATTGAAAGAATGTACGATATGTACCTATACTTGTTGTTGGCATTGCCCGAAATGAAACGAGCAGCACAAAATAGACAAGTTGAGCTAAAGAAAAAAATGCGTCCAACACCCGAAGAACTCAATCCTAATATGAAATGGGTTGACAACGCTTTGGTTGCTGCCATAGAAAATGCCTCTGCGCTTTTTAAAATTTCAGAGCAGCGCAAAGTCAATTGGTTGGGTGCTGAAAATCAGGAAATATTTAGAAAGATGCACCTCAACTTACAAGAATCTGAGGTTTATTTTGAACACATGAATAACGGTCAAGAAGGCATTGAAGAAGACATGGGCTTTGCGCTTCAGGTTTTCAAACAGGAAATCGCCAATTCTACCCTAATTCAAAATTTCTTTGACGAAAAATCGATTTATTGGGCCGATGACCTCGACTTGTGTGCCTCAATGGCCATTAAAACAATCAAATCTTGGAAGTCAGGTTCAGCTTTTGAAATTTTACCTCTTTTCAAAGAAAACGATGACGAACGCGATTACATCTTGACCTTATTGCACGAAACAATCAAGCAAGATACCGCTCATGAAAGTGATATCTTAGCACTTGCTGACAATTGGGAGCTCGATCGTATTGCAAAAATGGATATGTTGCTTTTGAAGATGGGGCTCACTGAATTACAATCATGTCCAAGTATCCCAACGAAAGTAACTCTCAACGAATATATTGAAATTTCCAAGTTTTACAGTACACCAAAAAGCAATGTATTCATCAATGGCATCCTAGACAAAGCCATCGAGAAACTTACTGCCGAAAAACGCATTCAAAAATCGGGTAGAGGGTTATTGAATTAATGATCATAAAATAGCAATACTCATGAAAATTACGCTAGCGCTTTTGTTAAACGGATTTCTGATTTTAGGGCTCGTAGGCTGTAAAAACAACACAGAAATTGAGGTGGGTAAAGCAACCACAATGGAAATCCCGCAACGCGTATTTCAGGCTGGAACTGTGATGAAAGGAGAACGCATCAAAGCTACATTTAAAGTAATCAATACAGGTGCATATCCATTGGTATTTGGTGAAATCAAGCCATCTTGCTCTTGCACAGTTGTAGACAAACCAAAAAAACCAATTTTGCCTGGTGAATCTACCATCATTAAAGCTGAAATCAATACAGACGAACTCCATACCAATAACATTCACAAGGCAGTAACGCTCATGACCAACACTGAGCCGAATATTACAGTACTACAAATAAAAGGTCGAATAAAATAACTACATTTGTAGGCAAAATTTAACAAACTATGGGAGCTGGTGCAAATCAATTAGTTATGATCGTCTTAATGATAGGAGTATTTTACTTCTTCATGATCAGACCACAAATGAAAAAGCAAAAAGAATTGAAAAAATTCCGTGAAGCATTGAAACCAGGCGATAAAGTAGTTACTATCGGTGGTATACACGGTAAAATTCTTGAAATCTCCGATGCAACAGTCCTTATTCAATCAGAAGGCACAAAAATTAGACTTGACAAAGCAGCCATATCTTCTTCAATGGAAGACACGCTACAAGCGAAATAAATTTTTGGGGATGTAGCTCAGTTGGCTAGAGCGCTTGACTGGCAGTCAAGAGGTCGTGGGTTCGAATCCCATCTTCTCCACTTCAAAAGCCTTGCGAAAGCGGGGCTTTTGTTATTTTAGCACTATGCAACTTACCAAACTCAACGATGATAGCTCCTGGATGTTTCATATTGATGGGCTGAATATGCTTGTCGATCCTTGGTTTAGTGCCTCACAGGTTGATTTTCATCCTTTATTCAGTCGACAGTTTCATGCAAGTCCTCAGCCAAAAGTCGAATCTTTGCAAAGGCCAGATTTCATCTTTATTTCACATCCGTTTACGGATCACTGCAACAAAGAAACACTCTTGCAGTTCTCGAGTAAGATTCCGGTCATTGCGCTACCAGCCATACTTCAAAAGATTAAAAAATGGGGCCATTTCAAAAAGTTGCTGCCCTTGGAAGCTGCACCGATATCAATTAGTGTTTTAAAAACTAAAAACTCATTGGTGCATAAGGCTTATTTGATTGAAAGCGCTCAGAGTAAAATGGTTTATGCGCCACACGGAGCTGTGCTCAAGAATGAGTCAATGCTTCAAGTTGACGCCGTCATTGCAACCTCCTTACAGTATCAATTGCCATTTTTCTTGGGAGGTACTATCAATTTAGGTTTGAAAAGTGCGCAGCAATTAAAAGAACAACTCAAGGCTGTATATTTGATTGATACACACAGTGAGGATAAAAAAGCAGCAGGTTTGGTGTCGCTTTTTGCCAAAAGAAAGTTTAGCCAAGAAGCTAGTGTGATGAGGCTCAAGCCAGGGGAACAATTGGTGCTTTAATCTTCCATCATGAGATACCCGCCATTAGCAAGACTTACTATTAGTTGGTTGTTGATGATGATCATGCTTAAGCAATTTTGATCAGAGATTTTTTTCCATGTTTTACCACCGTTTTTACTAATATCTATGCCGTTTGTGCCGCAAGCGTAGTATTTTCCGTTGGCTGTGATCACACAAGAGCGATAGCCAGAAGGGCCTTTTTTGGGTGTAAGCCAGCTTTTGCCACCATCAGTGCTGTAAAAACAATTGTTTTGTTTGTTGTTTGGTTCAAGGTAGTTGCCACCGACAGTCATGATTTCTTTTTCGTTTTGAATGGCCATGGCATAGGGGCCGCAAGTAGGGCAAGAAGGATACGGAATGACACTATTTTGCCAAGTTTCTCCAAAATCCGTTGATTGAAAAAGTCTTGATGCCAAGCCGCCCGAAACAAAGTAGAATTTTCCGTTCAAAATTTGATTGGTTTGACCACTCGCCGCATAAGCTGCCTCGCCGTTCATTGCTGAAATCTTTCCAGGTGTGGGCTCCCATTGATTACCGCCGTCTAAAGATCGAAAAGTGCAAAACTTATTATTGACAGGGTCTCCTATTAAAAATAGGATGTTTTTTTCAGATGCAATGCCATCAAAAAAAATGGGCTTTTGTTCCCAGTTTAAGTTTATTTTTTCTTGTTCAGTTCCGCCAAGCGAGATACGATACACATTGCTGCTGTCGTTACTTTGCATGGCAAATAAACTGCCTGCACAAAACGC
>JBJTCG010000107.1:0-2668 GCA_046091725.1 Flavobacteriales bacterium
ACTATTGACTTCTGCGATCATGCTGTGGTAATAACGGTACCATTTGTTTCTACCCAATTCTTTAGCTTGCTGATGAATAGGATGAGCCGCCCATTCTTTGATAGCCTCTTTGCTTTCCCAATAACTGATAAATGTACCTCGTCCATCATGCTTCATACTTTCGTAGCCCAAAAACCCAGGAATTTGCTGCACTAAATCTAATGTTTGCAAGTCATAGGCCTCATAGCCTTCAAGATCATCGGATAAAAAGTAATTGAAAATTGAGGCATAAAAAGGTGCCTTAGGTGGAGTAGGGGTTTGCCAATTAATCATGCCTAAAATTAAGAAAAGTAATATCTCAGAAATAAGTTATCTTTGATTAAATGCAACTCCAACAAATCACATTTACCCGATTTTTAGCGGCAATTTCAATTGTTTTCTTGCACTTTGGTCTATTTACTTGGCCAATGAATAGTTCCATTTTATCACCGTTTGGAGGTGATTTAATCGCTGCCATGAGCTACTTTTTTATTCTGTCTGGTTTTGTATTGGTTATATCTGTTGCCAAAAACCAGCAATTACCCATAAGTATCAATAGTAAACAGTTTTGGTGGCGTAGGGCAGCTCGTATTGTACCGCTCTACTTATTGGCACTTATATTTTGCTTTGTATTATTTTTTAGATATGACCCGAGCATTCCGTTAAAATGGCAAACGCAATCTTGGTACCATGCTTTTTTCTTTTTGCAATCCTGGAAGTATAAAATGGCCCTTGATGTCAATTATCCATCTTGGTCTTTGTCGGTTGAAGCCTTTTTTTACTTTATTTTTCCTTGGCTTTACTGGAATTTAAAAGATGTATCCAACAAAAAATTACTCTGGATTTCCGTCATTGCATGGCTACTCAACTATTATATTTTTCTGAGCCTAAAGGAAGAAAACGCCCCTAGTAATTTGCTTCATTTTTTCCCTTTATTGCATTTGGCTACTTTTTTAACGGGCGTCTGTTTCGGTATTCTATTTGTCAGAAATTATCAATGGCTCAAAGAGAAAGCCAAAAAATACATCCAAATTGCGGCGCTCATCAGTTCAGTAGTAATTCTTTATACCGCCTATAAAAATTTTGCTTTTCACGAAGATCAACACAACGGTTTGCTATCTCCTTATTATCTTTTGGTCATCTACAGCCTAGCACTAACGGAAGGTAAAATAGGCAAGATCCTTTCATCCAAATTCATGGTATTTTTGGGCAGTATGAGCTATGCGCTTTACATTTTGCAGTTTCCAGTTTACGTTGTTTGCCAGAAATATTTACCATGGTTCAACGAACAAAAACCAGAGACCATCTTTTTCCCGTACCTATTAATATTGTTGGCTGTTGCCTCAGCATCTTATTTTTTGATAGAAAAACCAGCACGAAAGTGGCTAATCAAGCTAGCGCCTAACAATCATTAAACCCAATTATTTTAAACAATGGCCACGCAATTCTCGATCTGTCTTTGGCACAATGAAGCCAAACAAATGGCACACTATTACCAAGCTATTTTCAAAGACTTCAAACTCATATCTGAAAACCCGATGGCGGTGGTTTTTGAGATCAACAGCAAACGCCTGATGTGCTTGAACAATGCAGCTCCAAACATGGCTTTCAATGAAAAGATATCTTTCGTGTTAACGGTCGACACCCAAGAAGAAATTGACCATTATTGGAATTATTTCACCCAAGAGGGGCAAGCAGGGCAGTGCGGCTGGCTTGAAGATAAATTTGGTGTTTCTTGGCAGGTGGTCCCGAGTATTTTAGGAAAACTCATGACCAACCCCGAAACTGCCCCAAAAGCCACCTATGCTTTTATGCAAATGACAAAGTTTGACATCGCGAAATTAGAAGAGGCGGTGAGGTAATAAAACATGAAGATACCCACTTGAGCTTATTCCACAACCAAACGGCTCAATTGATCGTCGACCTTGATAAAGTATAAACCCGAAGCTAATCGAAAATCAATTTGTTGCTGAATATTTGTAATCATTCCTTGGGATATTAGTTTTCCAAAACCATCAATTATCGCAAAAGGTTTCCCAATCAATTCATTGCTGACAACCAACCAAAAGGAAGTTTTACATGGATTTGGAAACACTAGAAACCCGTTCTCAGGAACCATCGCAGTATTTACCCAATGAATTTGACTTTCGGACCAAGAACAACCAGTGCTATCAATTGAGCTCAATGAAATGTTGTAAAAACCATTTTGATCAAAGGAATAGGGTAGAGTCCATCCACCTGGAAGGGTATCATTGCCAATCGTCCAAAAATAATATGAAAGTGTTGTGTCGAGCGCTAAACAATTAACTTCGTGATTCCCATCAACCAGTTGTATATTAAAATTAACATTTGGTTTTCGGGCCTGTATGTGAATAGTTTGCCTAGAAAAACAGCCCAAGGTATCGGTTGCCGTTAGGGTGTAAAAACCGCTTTCCGTGGGAACCAGTACTTGGTTTTTTGGCCCAGGGTCACAATCGTAACTATAAGCATTGGGTAACATATAATTAATAGTATCTCCAGCACAGATGATCGTGTCGTTAAGGTTGGGCAGAGTTGGAAAAACCATGTTGTATTGATCTAAACTATCATCAATCCAGGTCAATCGTTGGGTTATCCAAGTTTCAAGGTTGTTTATGTTATCCTGATACGT
>JBJTCG010000108.1:0-16704 GCA_046091725.1 Flavobacteriales bacterium
CGAACAGAGAAGTTAAGCCTGCTTGCGCTGATGGTACTGCGATTTTGATCGTGGGAGAGTAAGTCGATGCCGATTTTTAAGAGCCTCACAGAAATGTGAGGCTTTTTTTTTGCAACAACTTTTTCCTGATTGCAACAAACACCATATTTTCAGGAGCTTATATTAAAAAAATACCCCTCAATGATTGAGAGGTAAAGTATCCTAAGATGTAGGTTTAAATCTGAGCCCTTATTGGCCCTTCCCTATAGCGAAAATTGCAGGAATCTTAGAAAGATCATAAGCTTTTTCTCTCCAGTCAACAACGGCCATAGTTCGTATGGATTGGGTAGGTAAAGTTAAATTTGAAGCAATGCAAAGCTCAGTTAAATCACCGAGTTCATTTAAAAGATCTTCAAGTACATTCATATTCCTAAATGGTGTATCCATAAACAGATGCGTTGTGCCATTTCGTTTTGTATCCATTTCAAAATCGCGTAATTTTTTAACGCGTTCTTTGCGTTCTTTAGGCAGGTATCCGTGAAATGTAAACTGCTGACCGTTGAAACCACTACCCATAAGTGCTAATAAAATTGAGGATGGTCCTACTAAAGGCTTGATCAAGATTTGTTGTGTATGAGCTAAATGAACCAAAGCTGCTCCTGGGTCTGCAACACCCGGGCATCCGGCCTCTGAAATAACTCCGATATCAACACCTTTGATCAAGAATAGCAGTAAATCCATTAATTCGGATTCTTTGGTGTTTTTATTGACAATTCTGAAAGTACAATCGTCAATTGGGAAATTACGGTCCATTTTCCTCAGCAAACGTCTGGCACTTTTGATTTCTTCTACGGCAAAAACCCTGAGCTGAGTAGCCGTCTGAATGACTTCCTGAGGAAGAATATCATGGGTGCTTTCGCCTCCTAATGTATTGGGAATAAGGTATATAGCGCCTTTTGTCTGTTTGCTTGACATTTTAAAGTATTTATAGTTGAGCTAGAAATGCATCAATAGCACGATCTAGTAAATCATATACATATTGAAAATCTGCCATTGTACCATAATATGGATCTGGCACTTCTTGTAAATGAGTATCATTAAGGTAGTCTAAAAGAAGAGCTACTTTGTTTTTTGATTCGGAATTAGGAGCCAAAGCACAAACATTCTTGTAATTTGATTGATCCATCACAAGAATAAAATCAAAGTCTGTGAAATCTTGCTGCGTGAATTGTCTTGCACGTAAGAAGTCAATGGGCGTGCCGTTTTTAGCGCCAGTTTTAATCATGCGGTGATCTGGAGCGGCACCAACGTGGTAATTGGCAGTGCCTGCAGAATCAACTTTGATATCGAGGTTTTGTTGGGCAATTTTTTTCCGTAGTAATCCGTCTGCCATGGGTGATCGACAGATATTCCCAAGACAAACCATTAACACACGGGTACTCAAGATATTATTGGATAGTTAATTTCTTCTCTAACTCTTCGAGATAGTGGCGGAATTGTTTATCTGTTTCAGAAAGATTGACAACCGTACGACATGCATGCAGAACAGTAGCGTGATCTTTTCCTCCGCAATGTGCACCGATACTCGCAAGAGATGACTTAGTCATTTTCTTCGAGAAATACATTGAAATTTGTCTGGCCTGAACTACCTCACGCTTGCGCGTTTTTGATTTGAGCATTTCAATTGGTAAATCAAAGTAGTCACAAACAACTTTTTGAATGTATTCAATAGAAACTTCTCTGGCAGTGCTTCTGACAAATTTATCAACCATTTGCTTAGCAAGTTCAAGCGTAATGGCTTTTTTGTTCAACGAAGCTTGCGCTAATAGTGTATTAAGGGCGCCTTCAATTTCTCTGACATTAGTATTGATGGAATACGCTAGGTATTCAACTACTTCACGTGGAAGTTCAATACCGCTGCCATACATTTTCTTTTCTAGGATAGCGATTCGTGTCTCGAGGTCTGGTGTACCAAGATCAGCGGACAACCCCCACTTAAAACGAGAAAGCAAACGTTGTTCCATGCCTTGCATTTCAACTGGTGCTTTATCAGAAGTTAAGACAATTTGTTTGCCATTCTGGTGTAGGTGGTTGAATATACTGAAGAATACATCTTGTGTACGTTCTTTACCAGCAAAGAATTGGACGTCGTCTATGATTAGGACATCAATCATTTGATAGAAATGAATGAAGTCATTGGTTGTTTGGTTTTTGATGGCATCAATAAATTGGTGCGCGAACTTTTCCGACTGAACATAAAGTACAGTTTTGTTCGGGAAGTTCTCTTTGATAGAAATACCAATTGAGTGTGCAAGGTGTGTTTTACCCAACCCCACCCCACCATATAATAAAAGTGGGTTAAATGCTGTGCCGCCAGGTTTGTTGGCAACGGCAAAACCAGAAGCTCTGGCCAAGCGGTTGCACTCTCCTTCAACAAAGTTCTCGAAAGTAAAGTTAGGAATCAGGTTAGATTCAATGTTTACTTTTTTGAGACCTGGAATGACAAAAGGATTGCGTATTTGCTTTTCGTTAACATTAATAGGCATGTTAACAGGCGCATTTTTCAGACTACTAGCATTACTAGTAGGAAGTTTTACAGTATATGGATTGCGAGATTGTGTATTGTTTTCCATCACAATACTGTATTCAAGCGTTCCTTCTTGACCAAGTTCTTTTTTGATCACTTTACGAAGCAGAGTAATGTAATGCTGTTCAAGCCATTCGTAAAAGAAATGTGACGGCACCTGAATGGTCAAAATATGGCCCTCTAATTTAATCGGGACAATTGGCTCAAACCAAGTTTTAAATGCCTGCAAAGAGATGTTGTCTTTTATGACTTTTAAGCAGGATTCCCATGCACCTTCGTGACTTGTATTCATAGTAGTTTTGTTGTTCTCAGTTGTAAGTTAGTTTTTCGCGGAGCACGAAATGTTGGTTGAAATAATGAGACAACAAATATTTACAAAAAAAAGTTAAAAAAAAAGTCGGTTGCCTATTGATTATTAAAAAAAAAAGACTTGTATATAATATTCTTTTAATTATGGCGTAAATGCCCGATACCTTGGTAAATTTACGATAGAGAATAGGATTCTACAAATTTTAAAGCCATCAAAAATGACAAATTCAGTAAGGCAGGATAGTAAACATTTGAAGTTTTCAACAAAATTGAGAGTGAGGTATTCTGAAACCGACCAAATGGGCTTCTGTTATTATGGAAATTACGCCAGTTTTTTTGAGGTGGCACGCGTTGAAGCCCTCCGCGAAAAAGGAATTTTATATCGTGCTTTAGAAGAATCTGGCATATTACTTCCAGTTACACATTTTGAAATTCGTTACTTTCAACCTGCTCGTTACGACGATTTAATCGAAATTCAGACGCAAATCACCTTAGTTAAAGGTGTGCGCATACATTTCGCTTATCGCACGCTTAATGAAACAGGTGAATTACTTAATGAAGCTACAACCGAACTAGTTTTTGTAAGTGCAGCAACTCAAAAGCCGATGGCTATACCTGCTGCTATTTTAGAACAACTCAAACAACAATAATCATGAGCACATTTGAATTCAAGTTTTTTGATGGGCAAAATAAAAAACTCAGCTTTTTACAGAGACAGGGCGAAACCAGAATGGGTGCTGTATTACAAGAAAGCAAACTCGAAAATGCCAAGTTTGTGTTGATTGGCATCGAAGAAAACGCTGGCCCTCAAGCCAATTTAGGAAGACCAGGAAGTGAAAATGCCTTCAATGCTTTTCTGAGAGTGTGTCTAAATTCCCAAGTCCATGATGGGCAAACATTCGAAAAGGTAGCTTATCTCGGAAAGATTACACAAAAAACCGCTCCCTTGGATCAAGCAGATGCTGCTGAAATGGTAGCAGATCTTGATGCCTTATTATATGAAGTGCTTTCCAATCATTTGTCGGATGGTCAAATTCCAATAGTGGTAGGCGGCGGACACAACAACGCCTTGCCTTTAATCAGATGGGCAGCTCGAAAGTCTCCAATCAGTGTGCTCAATATTGATGCCCATGCGGATTTACGCACGACCGAAAAAAGACACAGTGGCAATTCATTTTCTACTGCGATTGCCGAAAATCATTTACGAACATATGGTGTTTTTGGTTTACATGAAGCATTTAACAACCAATACATCAGACAGCAATTAGAAAACCCAATTGTTTCAAGTCGTTTTTATGAAGATTACCTTCAAGGACCCCATCAATTATTAGAAGATATTTCCAATTTTATTCAGCATCAGCGTTCACCAATAGGAATCGAAATTGACATGGATGCCATCGCCAATATGCCAAGTTCGGCTCAAAGCCCATCGGGTTGGCGCCTTGATGATATCCGCAGTTTACTATATAAAATTGGTCACTTAAAACCTCAGATTGCCTACCTAAATTTAACAGAGGCGGCACCTCAAAATGAGTCTGATGATTTAATAGTTGGTAAAGCTTTGACTTACTTATTTCGAGATTTCATCAAGGCTATACAATAAAAAAGAGAGGCACTTGGCCTCCCTTTAAAATTAACCTGTAGCAAAGTTAATTGAGTTGCTTTTTCTACGCTGATTCTTTCACAGGGTTACATACAATTAACACTTGACCCTTGAAAAAGATCCGATGCACTTCTTTCTGGTGTGTCCTCGGCATCTATTTTTGTGTCAGATGGATCAGAAAACCACGCTTCAAGCCCTTGTTCGCCTCATGGATGACCCTGATGAGCTGATTTTTCAGCAAGTTAGGCAGGAGCTCATGAAAATGGGTACAGAGATCATCCCTCAACTTGAAAGTTCATGGGAGCAAGATTATTATGGCTTACTTTTTCAAGATCGCATTGAAAATTTGATCCATGATATTCAATTTGAAGAAGTTAAGAACCAACTCAAAGCTTGGTTGCAATCAGCTGATAAAGATTTATTGAAGGGTGCGGTAGTGATTGCAAAGTATCAATATCCTGGTCTTGATGAACAGACTGTCCTCAACCAAATTCAAATGATTCGACGCGATATTTGGCTTGAGCTCAATGACCACCAAACGGCATTTGAACAAGTCAAAATATTCAATCGGATTTTCTTCGGTATGCATCGTTTTCAAGGCGCAAGCCATCAGGTGCCTTCTCCTCATCATTCATTGGTTAACGTCGTGCTCGAGAATAAAAAAGGAAATCCTCTGAGTCTTTGTTTACTATATAGTGTCATTGCTCAATCTTTGGATTTACCGATTTATGGCGTCAATTTACCCAATCATTTTGTTTTGGCTTACATGGATAGCAAGCATTCGGCATTGCGCTCCATGGATGAAGATGCATACGGTGTATTATTCTACATCAATGCTTTTGCAAAAGGGAGCATTTTTGACGCGAATGAAATCAAGGCTTTTTTAAAAGGTATACACCTGAATCCAGAGCGCAGTTATTTTGAACCTTGTTCAAATTCTGCTATTTTGAAGCGCATGCTGACCAATTTGATCTATGCATTTCAGCAAGCAGGTGCCGCTCAAAAAGTAAACGAACTGCAAGAACTGCGCGCGTTAATCCCATAATTCAATTGGACATTTCTTTGTATTTTTGACTAAAACAAAGCATGTCGAACAATTACAACGTAGCAGAGCGTTTCATGCGCTATGTCCAAATAGATACCACCGCAGACCCAAACTCAAAAAGCTTCCCTTCAAGTGCCAAGCAACGCGATCTCGCCGAAGTTTTGTACAATGAATTAAAAGCAATGGGTTTAAAAGATGTCTTACTCGACGAATGGTCTTATGTTTTTGCAACAATACCGTCCAATGTACAGCATCCGCTACCTACCATTTGTTTTTGCTCGCACATGGATACCGCACCAGATTGCAGCGGTACCAATGTAAAACCAATACTGCACACCAATTATCAAGGTCAAGACATTACACTCCCCGATGATTCAACCCAAGTTCTGAGTCCGAAGCAACATCCTTATTTGTCACATAAAATTGGTGATGACCTCATTACTGCCAGTGGTTTAACATTACTTGGCGCTGATGACAAAGCGGGCGTGGCAATCATCATGGAACTTGCCGCTTTTTTGCAAGCCAATCCGCAAATACCGCATGGCCCAATTCGTATTTTATTTACACCAGATGAAGAAGTTGGCCGGGGTGTAGAGCATCTTGATATGCAAAAACTCAATGCTGATTTTGGCTATACCTTAGATGGTGGCCCTTTAGGTGACATCGAAGATGAAACTTTTTCGGCTGATGCTGCCACACTTACCTTTAATGGCATCAGTGCCCATCCTGGTTATGCTAAAGGTAAAATGATCAACGCCATTAAGTTAGCAGCAGCATTTGTCAGTAAATTACCAAGTACTCACTTATCACCTGAATCTACTAAAGGTCGAGAAGGCTTTGTGCATCCTACATCCATTGATGGAGGGCTAGAACAAGCAACTGTTCAGCTCATCATTCGAGATCACGACACACAATTGTTAACCGAATATGCCAATTTGCTAACCCAAATAGCACAAGAAATCGTTGACGTCCACCCTGGCAGTAGTTTTGAGCTCCAAATTCATGAGCAGTACCGCAACATGAAAGAAATTTTGGTTGATTATCCTTTTGTCAGTGACTACGCTGAACAAGCCATGAAACGCGCAGGTCTTAAGCCACAGCGCAACATCATACGGGGTGGCACAGACGGTTCGCGTTTGTCTTTTATGGGCTTACCATGTCCAAATATATTTACTGGTGAAATGGCAATTCATTCGAAGTTGGAATACGTGAGTGTTCAGGATATGGAGAAAGCAATTGACACGCTCGTCGAACTGGTGCAAATCTGGGAAAAACACACATGGAACCAAGCCTAATTCTCAAAGAACTCCAGCAACAGCAGTTTAAGCCGTTGTATTTCTTGCATGGCGAGGAGTCCTATTATATTGATATGTTGGCTGAAGCCATACAAAATAGTGTATTACAAGAGCATGAAAGAGACTTCAACCAAACCATACTTTATGGAAAAGATGCCGATTTACTGGCCTTGATCAGTGAGTTGAAGTCTTATCCTATGATGGCCGAAAGACGCTTGGTTATATTAAAGGAGGCCCAAGATTTCAAAAAACTTGAAGAGTTGGAAGCTTATGTAGCAGACCCAACTCCGACCACAGTTTTTGTAATTTGTTACAAGAATAAGGCCTTTGATGCCCGAAAAAAGTTACTCAAGCCATTTGCTAAACTTGGACACGTCTTCAAATCAGATAAAATCCGAGATTACCAACTTCCCGACTGGATTTCAAAATATGTGAGGTCAAAAGGTTTGCAACTCAATGCCAAGGCCACAATGCTTTTGGCTGAATACCTCGGTTCTGACCTTGGCAGAATTGTCAATGAGCTCGATAAATTGAGCATCGTGGTTGGCCAAAATCAGACAATTACAGAGCAAGATATCGAAAAGAATATTGGGATCTCTAAAGATTACAATGTTTTTGAATTAGTAAATGCTATCTCTAGCAAGCAGGCCGAAAAAGCATTTAAAATAGTTCAGTATTTTGAATACAACCCAAAAGCGGGTGAATTGATCGTTGTCATTCAAGCACTATTCAAGTTGTTTTCTCAACTGATGCGCGTGCATTTTACACCCAACAAAAGCAGAGAAGCCATCGCAAGTGCTGTAGGTGTTCATCCTTTTGTTGCAGGCGAATTGCTCAATGCCAGACAGAACTATGATCCAAAAAAAATAGCGGCAATAATCGCTTTATTACACGACTACGACCTCAAGTCAAAGGGTGTTGGCAATAGTTCAATGGATCAAGGCGAATTACTCAAAGAACTTGTTTTCCAAATATTATATACATGAGTGTTTTCTTTGCCCCTGATTTAATGCAAGATGCTACGCTTTATCAATTAAACGAAGATGAATCGAAGCATTGTGTCAAAGTATTACGCTTGGGGCAAGGCGCTTTGATTACGCTGGTCAATGGAAAAGGCTTGGAATTCAAATGTATACTTCAAGATCCGCATCCCAAACGGGCTATGTTGGCTGTTCAGGAGGTAGTTGCACATCCTCCAACGAAGACCCTGCACATCGCAATGGCACCAACTAAAAATATGGACCGCATCGAATGGTTCTTAGAAAAAGCCACAGAGCTTGGTATCAGTAAATTGACTTTTCTACACTGTGAGCACAATGAAAGAAAGTCGGTTAATCTGGAACGCTTGCACAAGATTGCCATTGCTGCAATGAAGCAATCTAAACGCTTTTACTTACCTGAAATTACCGAATTAACTTCATTCGAAAAGTTTATAAGTACCTACCCGAACGGCTATTTTGGACATTGCTATCCAGGCACTAAAACACCCTTAAAAGGAATTTCAAACGATGCTGTATTTTTGATTGGCCCTGAAGGTGACTTTTCTGTTTCAGAGGTAAAATTAGCCACTGAAAGTGGTTATCTGGCTGTGAGCATGAGTGATTTCAGATTAAGAACAGAGACGGCTGCATTGTTGGCAGTTTCGCATTTTTCTCAGAGCAATTCGTAACGATAAGCGGCAAAAGCAGCTTCGTGTTTTTCATCAATGGCTTGGGTAAATAACTGCTCTTTTTTGTAGTTCCGAGCTTCAAAATCAGGAAAGAAAGTATCTGCCCCGTATGTTTTATCGATGTGTGTCAGGTACATTTCATGCACCAAACCAGAAGCAAGTGCAATTTTGTAAATTTCAGCCCCACCTATAATGAATGCTTTTTGGCCCGGGGCTAGTTCTAAGGATGCCATACAGTTTTCAAAAGAATCAAAAACAAGACAATCTGGAGCACTGAAATTTTCTTTACGACTTAAAACAACGTTTGTCCGACCTGCAAGCGGGCGGTATTTTTCTGGTATGGAGTCATAGTTTTTTCTACCCATAATGACGACATGGCCTTTGGTGGTTTCTTTAAAAAAACGCATGTCTGTTGGAAGGTTCCACATGAGGTCGTTGTCTTTACCGATGCCGTTAGCTGCATCTAAAGCGACAATAAGAGAAAGTTGCTTGATCATATTGCTACAGCAGCTTTGATGTGCGGATGTGGGTCATAGTTTAATAATTCGAAGTCTTCGTATTTGAAGTCGAAAATATTTCGAATGTCCGGATTCATGCGCATTGTGGGTAGCGGCCTGAATTCTCGTGTAAGTTGCAGGTTCGCTTGTTCAATGTGGTTACTGTAAAGGTGTGCGTCACCAAGCGTATGAATGAATTCACTGGCTTGAAGGCCGCAAACCTGAGCAACCATCATGGTAAGTAGGGCATAAGAGGCTATATTGAACGGTACACCTAGAAAAGTATCGGCACTTCTTTGGTACAATTGACAACTCAGTTTACCTTCAGCTACATAAAACTGAAAAAACGCATGACATGGCGGTAAGGCCATTGTGTCAATGAGCCCTACATTCCAAGCAGATACAATCATGCGACGTGAATCAGGGTTGTTTTTGATTTGCTCAATGACTTGTGTAATTTGGTCGATGTGTCTGCCATCGGGTGCAGGCCAGCTGCGCCATTGGGACCCATAAACAGGGCCGAGCTCACCATTTTCGTCTGCCCATTCATCCCAGATACTGACACCATTTTCTTTTAAATAGGCAATGTTGGTTTCACCTTTTAAGAACCACAACAGCTCATGAATGATAGAACGAAGGTGTAGTTTTTTAGTGGTGATACAGGGAAAACCTTCGGATAAATCAAAGCGCATTTGATAACCAAAAACTGAAATAGTGCCCGTTCCGGTGCGGTCTTCTTTTTTGACGCCGTGGTCTAAAATATGCTGCAAAAGATCGTGGTATTGTTTCATGTTGGGCTCAAATTTTATCGCACTACGAAAATAGTAATTATTTTAGCCTTGATAATAATTTTTGTTCGGATGATTCGAATTGTACTTGCTTTGGTTTTGATTTCATTTACGCAGCTTGTTTTTGCACAATCTAAGCCTTTAAAGCGTAAATACCGAGGTACTTACGAAGGAGAAATCCCGGCTTATAATGCAATTATAGGGAGCAAAGAAGTGTCGGTTAGAAGTCAGAACATCGAACTTTCAATATCAAAGGACAGTATATTTTTAACGATTGGCAAGTACAAATATGCGAATACCTATGAGCTCAAAAAAAACAGTTCGAATATTGAATTGCATTTTGAACGGGAAGGCTCGGGTATTGAAGAGGTCTTGTTGCTTGAACCTAAAACTAGAAATCTTACAAGAAAAGGACTTTATCCGCAGCCCGATGCGATTCTCAAACCAAAGAAAAAATCAACGAAGAGGTAGCCAAATACTGAATGTGGTTCCCTTTTCTGGATTGCTTCTGACATCAATTTTCCCTTGGTGCGCCTCCACGATGAGCTTTACATAATATAGCCCTAGGCCAAAGCCTTTGACGTCGTGGATATTGCCAGTTGGCACTCTGTAAAATTTATCAAAGATGAGTTTTTGGTCTTCTCTTCTGATCCCAATACCGTTGTCTTGAATTTCAATCCGGAACCCTTCCTTTTCTACCTGCACAGATAACTGAATGGATGGGCTCAATTTACAGTACTTGACAGCGTTGTCTACTAAATTAAACAAGACGTTTGTCAGGTGAACAGGGTCTGCAAAAATAAGCGCTTGATCCGAATTGTAGTTGAGCTGAATTTGACCACCACCTTGTGCCTGGTTGAAATTGAAATTTTCTTTAACTTCTTCTAAAATGGCAATGAGATCTATGGTTTCTTTATTCAGAATCACCTTGTCTTTATCGAGTTTGGCAATGTTCAATACCCGTTCAACCTGTTTTTCTAGTCTTTTATTTTCCTTGTAGATGATACTGGCATACTTGCGCATTTTTTCTTCTTCTTGTGGCAATTCAAGGCGCAGCAATAGCTCACTCGATAAACTAATTGTTGAAATAGGAGTTTTGAGTTCGTGGGTCATGTTGTTGATGAAGTCATTTTTGACCTCTGACAATCGTTTTTGACGGATGATAATTCCTAAACTGAAAGCAAAAAATACAACCACAAATATCACGACAATCAAAAGATAAGCGATCGGAGAAAAGCTTGAGGCTGCTTCTATTTTATCGAGTTTGAGGCTTGGAAAAAACACCGTGAAGTAGTGGCCATCTTTGGTGAGGTTCAGGCTTTCTGGTGTAATTCCTTTAAGCGGAAGCTGCTGTTTGGCGTAGATAGAATCTTTGTCAAAGGTGATGAGTCCGGAAAGCTCAATAGAGTCAATGAAACAATCGTAAATGCCATAAAGGAAATCTTGCTGAATATCCTGAAGATACAGCTCTTTCTTCAACAACGTTTCTAAATAGAAGGGCTGAATTTCGTCACTGATATCTACGGTATAGTGCTGGTAACTTACTTGTTTAATGGCACCATAAATGTTGTTAGGGTCTTCGTTCTGATTCAGTTCAGTGAGTACATTTCGCAACGCAGCTCTGGCCTGCTGGGCAAATTCCCTGAGGTTCAAGCTGTCTTCGCGTTGCTGAATATTGATGTATTCTTGTTGTAGCTGGCGCGTATTATGTATCCAGACAAATTGAACCGTCAAGATGCTAATAATGGAGAATATCCCCAGTATTGCCACTGCATTGACGGTTCTGTTTTTCATGATTTAGAAGCCATTTACACCATTTACTGTGGTGTATTTGAGTACGTTTTTCTTTTCTGGGTGGATACGCGCAAAAGCAGACTGAACTGCTAGTGTCCCTTCGTGGAACCCACAAAGAATCAGTTTGAGTTTGTTTTCGTAGGTATTGACATCACCAATTGCATAAATGCCAGGGATGTTGGTAGAGTAATCAAGTGTATTGACCTTAATAGCACTTTTTTCGATTTCTAGACCCCAGTCAGCAATTGGCCCCAGACTTGGCTTTAAGCCAAACAACGGAATGAAATGATCAGCTTCAATGCTGCGCTCGCCATCTTTTTGATGTGTAACGATGACTTGCTCTAGTTTTCCAGCACCTTTGAGCCCTGTAACTTCGGCTTCGGTTACTAAATCAATGGCGCCAGATTCAGCCATATCAATGACGCGCTGAACAGAATCAAGGTGCCCTCTGAACGAACTGCTGCGGTGCACCAAAACAACACGCTTGGCAATTTTTCTTTCTGCCAAATAAATAGACCAATCAAGTGCAGAATCTCCGCCACCAGCAATGACACAAACCTTGTCTTGGTACATTTCAGGATTTCTGATGATGTACTCAACGCCCATATCTTCAAAATCTGTGATGTTATCGATAGGCGGTTTGCGTGGTTCAAAAACACCAAGTCCACCGGCTATCATGACAATTGGGGCTTTGTGCTTTGTTCCTTTCACAGTTGTAACTATGAAATGCCCATCTTCATCTTTATCGATTGTCATAGCAGCTTCTCCTAGCGTAAAGCCAGGTTTGAAAGGCGCAGCTTGTTCCATGAGGTTATCGATGAGTTCTCCAGCCAAAACAGATGGAAAACCTGGAATATCATAGATTGGTTTTTTCGGATAGATTTCAGAACATTGCCCGCCTGGTTGTGGCAATGAGTCGATAAGATGGCAACGTAATTTAAGCAACCCCGCTTCAAATACTGTAAAAAGACCAACAGGCCCGGCTCCGATAATGATAATGTCAGTTTGAATCATAATATTGTTTTGACGCTGCAAATTTACTGAAACTTCAGCAATGCTTTTGCAACTTAAGTTATTGTTAATAAGCAGGAAAAACTGGCTTGTTCCCTAAAATAGTTTCGATGCGGTCCATGACTTCATCGGTAAGAAGTGCTTGTGCCTCAAGTGCCTTTAAATTTTCTTGAAGTTGGACAACTTTGCTCGCGCCAAGAATTACGGTAGAAACATTTGGGTTTTTCAGACACCAAGCAAGACTCATGACTGGAAGGCTGAGCCCTAATTCTTGTGCAAGTGAGGTTAGGTCTTTAACTGCATTCATTCTTTCAGGTGTGAGGTTTCTTTCTTTGAGCCACTCTAAACCTTCCATGCCTAAACGTGTTCCGTCTGGAAATTCTGAATTGTATTTACCACTCAGAATACCACTGGCAAGTGGAGACCAAATAGTAGTGCCGAGACCAACCGTTTTATAAATTTGAGAAAATTCTACTTCAACTTTTTCACGGACAAACATATTGTATTCTGGCTGTTCAACAATTGGTCCGATGAGGTGATTTTGTTTGGCAAACATATGGGCCTCCATGATTTCTTGAGCAGACCATTCAGATGTTCCCCAATAAAGAATTTTTCCTTGCATGATCAACTGATGCATGGTCCAAACGGTTTCTTCAATTGGTGTTTGCTTGTCTGGTCTGTGACAGTAGTAGAGGTCAAGGTAATCCAATTGGAAACGCTTCAAAGCAGCTTCGCATGCTTCAACCAAGTGTTTTCTACTGAGTCCTTTTTGAGTAGGTAATTCACCACCAATACCAAAGAATGCTTTGCTACTCACAATATAAGAATCACGTGACCATCCTTTCTTTTTTAAGATAGCACCCATCACTTCCTCACTTTTTCCGCGCGCATAAATTTCCGCGTTATCAAAAAAGTTGATGCCGTTGTCATAGGCCAATTGCATGAGGTCGGCTGCAGTTTCATCGGCAATTTGTTTGCCAAAAGTGAGCCAAGACCCAAGTGATAGTCTACTGACTTGAAGTCCGCTTTTTCCTAAGTTATTGTATTGCATTTCCATGTTTTGATATTGCGTTTTGTTTTTGTCTATGTTTGATAATTCCGTTGGCTAGTACAACTAATATGATGAGGGTAGCACCCCAATAAAACGATGAATTCAGTAATTTGTGCTCTTTGAGTAAAAAAATAGCCAAAATAATGGTGTAAATAGGCTCTAGGTTAATGCTGAGCGATACGGTAAAAGCACCCAATTTCTTGACAATATCAATGGTAGCCAAGAAGGCAAAAGAGGTGCACAAGATGCCTAAAAACAACAACCAATAAAAGTCATTTGCACTCATTTCAAACAAATGAGTGTCTAGTTTACCTTGGAAAAAGAAATAAATGCTCAAGGCCAAAAAGCCAGTACTAAGTTCGGTAAGACTCAAAGAAGCGGTGTCGGTAGTTTGAGCCAATTTGCCATTGGCAACTGAAAAAATTCCGGCACACAAAGCTGAAACCAAACCAATAAGTACAGCGGTTTTTTCAGCACCGGTAAAGTCGTGTGCTACAAAGTAAATTCCGCCAATTACCACTAGACCCAACAAACCTTCTAACCAAGAAAATTTTCGCTTCATGATCAGTGGTTCCAGCCAAGTAACATGCAGGGTTGTAGTTGACAAACATAATATCCCCAATGAAGCGGTAGACATTTGTATGGCCGTGTAGAAAGTCATCCAATGGGTGGCCACTACGAGACCCACAAGAATTGTCCATAACAGTTGTTTTCCTTTTGGAGCAACCCACCTTTTTTTATAAAAGATATAAAGCGCCAAAAAAATAGCTGCTATCCAGAGGCGGTGCCATACAATCAGTAGAGCATCTAGATGAATGATTTTTCCGAGAATACCAGTAAAACCCCACATAAAAATGATGAGGTGCAGTAAAAGATGATGACGGTATTCTTTGAGCAAAAATCTGTTATTGGAATGATTTATCGTTTTTTAGACCATTCGTCTATTGACTTTTGGTTTGCCGTTACATAAGCGTTGTCGCCATCGGCTTTTGCTGCTTCCATTGAAATTTTGGCGGTCTCGATTGCACCTTTATAATCTCCGTTAGCAGCTTTAAGTTGTGCATTCAGACGCGTCATCCAATAGGCTGAAGGACCACGTAACTCAACAGCTTTGTTTGACCATTCTAGTGCTTTTTTCAAATCGAGGTTTTCGTTGAAATAATAAGTCGCTGCTGCATGATAATCATTGGCACTTGGCCCAGCCATTGTTTTGTCAATGCTAGCTAACACTTTACTTTTTGTATTGAGTGTAAAAGGTACGGCAACTTTGGTGTTTTCCCAGGTAATTTCAAGGTTTGCGCCACTGTTGCTCAGGTTATCAATGTTGATTTCGAGGTTTTCTTGAAAATCTTGAATTTTTTGAACTGGCGCGATGACCTGAAGTGCCACTTTTTGTACGTCCCATGTTTCAGGCAAGCCCCAATTATTAACGTCGTTGTAAAAATAGAGCTCCCAATTTTGCTTACCTGGCTTGGCAAAAATGGCATAGGTTCCTGCTTTAAGGGTGTCTTTTCCAAAAATAAGTGCTTCTGAGCACGTCAGTTTCGTATTTTCATTGGCACCAAGGCGCCACATGGCATCAAAAGGTATGAGGTCTCCAAAAATGACACGACCTTTGGCACCTGGCCTTGAATAATTAATTTCAATATCGGCCAAACCTACCTTTTGCTGAATTTTTGCAACCGGACTTGCTTTCGGCGTAACTACTTGTCCGAAGGCAGTTGAGCTCAGGATGATACTGGCAATAATGACTATTTTTTTCATGCTTCTATTTTAAGGTTCTAACAAGTGATCTAAAGTGTTGTTCAAGGGCACTTCGATATCCCAATTTGCTTTTACTTTTATTTTTTCAGGGTAAACATAGATTGGTTCGGAACGCAGTTTATCTTTGGGTCTAATTGGGTCCCATTTCCCATTTTGATTGAGGTCTTTGAAAAGATGAATGCTATAAAGGCCGGGTGTTAAATCTTTGACCTGTGTAAGTGAATCAGAAAGCGAAAGTATTCGGATCAGTTGCTCATTTTGATAGATAGCCAAAACTGCACCCTCTGAAAAATTTGGCCAATTGAGTAACAAACTGCCAAATTTTAAGGTGCTATCAGATGTTGCAGGTTCTTTTTTGGCTACAGACGCTGTGCTATCTTGAGCATTATACGGCTGAGTTAAATAAAAATGAAGCGTATCGTTCTGATTGTCAGATAATTTCAACAACTTAAAATACTGATCTTGAAGCTCATTTGGACCACACGTTCCATCTGAATCACTATCGATAAATGCTTTGAGATAATAATCCCCATCTTTCAAACCTTGTAAGCAAAGGTTTTTACTGGGTGTAAACAGACCTAGGTATCTTGCGTTTTTACTTGTATCCGACTCATAGACACCGAGCAGCACTTTTGTCGATTTTTTATCCGCGAAGGGAGCCGTGAAGTCCGCATGAATGGACATAGAATCTAGGAAATAACCTGTAGAAAATGTCCAGGTCATCAGCGAATCATTTCCTTCTGTGATGTCAGCAATACCACCGTTACTAATCAACGTGTAGGTAGTTTGCGCTTGAAGTGGATCTAAAAAATCAATGGTGAGTGTTTTGCCTTTGACTGCAATTTGTACACGGCTGTCATTGGGCATCAGGGTAATTGTTTTCTGAGGATCAACAGTTTTGATAAACTCATCGAAAATGAGCACTTGTTGCTGTGAGTTTACTTGGAGTTGTTTATCCTGGATACTAGAGCTCAAAACCTTTGGGGCGGTTTGATCTGTGGGGCCACCAGTGATGGTCCCAACTTGGGCACAGGCGCTCAATAAAACCAATATTATAAGCGCGTAACGAACCATTGACAAATTTTTTCAAGTTCTGAGCGATCAGTCTGATCAAATGTAGCTAATTCGGTACTATCAATATCGAGCACGCCAATGACTTGTTCGTTTTTGATGAGGGGTACTACAATTTCACTTTTTGACAGCGAGCTGCAGGCGATATGGCCAGGAAATTTTTCTACGTCTTCAACAACGATGGTTGAAGCAGCAGCCCACGCACTTCCACAGACACCTTTTCCATTTTGAATTCTTGTAC
>JBJTCG010000109.1:0-21413 GCA_046091725.1 Flavobacteriales bacterium
CATGCCTCTTTGCAAGCCGCTTGAGGGCTTAAGCCCTCAAGCGGCTTGCAAAGAGGCATGCATGCGCATCATACGAAAACACCCAGACCTCACCGGTTTACAATGCGGCTTTTTAGCCATTGACAAAGCCGGAAATTATGGGGCCTATTCGATTTACGCAGGCTTTAATTTTGCGAAGCACGACGGACAAAAAAATGAGCTAGTAGACGCACCATTTGATCGCAATTGGTAAGATGCGCGGGTTCTTCATATTCTTTTTGCTCATGTCCATGAGTTCCTTGACCGCTCAAGTGACCTTGAATTGGGAAGTATATCATCCCAAACAAAAACAATGGTTGCCGTTTGGCAGTGCGGGCACTGTCCAAGAATTTTTATGGCATACTGGTGAACTCCCAGATCCCTTTTACGGCCAAAACGAAGCCTTATACCAATGGATCGAACAAGAGCAATGGCTCTTTAGGTCTCAGTTTTTTCTGGAAGAAAAATTTTACAATGCACAAACATTGGTGCTCGACATCCCTAACTTAGATACCTACGCTCAAATATTTCTCAATGGTAAACCGCTTGTTCAAACAGCCAACTTCTTTGTGCATTATCAAGTAGAATTAGAGGTAGCATTGCTAAAATGCGGTTACAACCAATTGGAAATTAGAATTGAAGCACCTATTCAACATCATCAGCAAACTTCCATCAAAAATGGCTTTACTTACCCCGCTCCAAACGATGTTGGTAGCCTCAAGGTAGCTCCATATACCAGAAAACCACAATATCATTTTGGTTGGGATTGGGCACCAAGAATCAATACCATTGGTTTTGCTTATCCGCTTACCCTCAGCGTAAAAGCACCATTGCGCCTAGACCATCTTCTGGTCAATACGCTAGCGCTTAAGCAAGACGGAAGCGCCAAAGTTGAGTTAAAAGCAAAGTTCAGTGCAAAGGATAGTGTCTTGGTTTTTAAGAGTCAGTATTTCGGAAAGTTCTCGATTTCCGGATCAGCAAGATTTTCATCCTCATCCTCATCCTCAACTTCTTCTTCAATTGATTCCAAAATTGCAACTCCTTATTACAACTTTGATTTACAGCAAGCCCAAGTGCTTTCAGAAGCGCAACTTTGGTGGCCAATAGGTCAGGGTGGGCAATACCTGTATCATGATACTTTAATGTGCTACGATGAGGCCGGACATTTATTGCTACAACAGCCATTTACTTTTGGCATCAGGACAACCCAACTCATTCAAGAAAAAGATGAATGGGGAACCTCGTTTGCATTTGAAATCAACGGACGCCGCATTTTTGCAAAAGGTGCCAATGTCATTCCTCCAGGCATCTTTGCGGGTCCTGCCTTGGATAGCGCATATCTCGGATTAGTCGAACAAATGCAGGCTGCAAATTTCAACATGGTGCGAATTTGGGGAGGCGGTATGTACGCACCAGAAATATTTTTGCACGCTTGTGATAAAGCTGGAATCATGGTTTGGCACGATTTCATGTTTGCCTGTGCGATGTATCCGGCAAGTTCTGACTTTCTATCTGACTTGCAACCAGAACTTCAACAACATATTCCGAGACTTGCAGCACATCCGTCTCTGATTTATTTCAACGGAAACAATGAAGTAGACGTCGCTTGGAAAAATTGGGGCTTTCAAACGCAGTATGATCTCAATGTGCAACAACAAGAGTTAATTGCACAGTCCTATCAAACTTTATTTCAAGCATTCATTCCTGATCAAATCAAGCAATTCACCAATATTCCTTACGAACATACTTCTCCTCTTAGTAATTGGGGTACGGATGACAACTTTAATCATGGCACCATGCATTATTGGGGAGTTTGGCACGGCAAAGACCCTTTGCATGATTTTGCCAACAAAATCGGACGTTTCAATGCAGAATACGGTTTTCAGAGTTTTCCGCAAATGCGCACTATTGATCGTTTTTCGCCAAGCAAAGACCAAAATTTGCATTCGTCAATTATGAAAGCCCATCAGAAGTCTTATGTCGGTAATGGCATGATTGAAAAACATGCAAAAATCTATTTTGGAAAAGCCAAAACCTTTGAGACTTTTGTATACTATTCTCAGCTTACTCAGCAAAAAGCGGTTTCAATGGCCATTGTTGGGCACCGCTCTGCTGCACCTCGATGCATGGGTACCATCTATTGGCAGCTCAATGATTGTTGGCCAGCGCCAACATGGTCTAGCCTTGATGATCACAATAATTGGAAGGCGCTGCATTATGCCGTCAGAGAAGAATATCGCCCAATTGCTGTCTCTGAATTGGTCAAAGACGACAGTCATTTTTTGGTGCTCAATAGCGATTTACCCGAAGATACGTTGGTTACTATCGAGATTCAATTTTACAATGAAAACGGGATTCAAGTAAGCAAAGAACGTCGGACCTATCCATTAGAGCAGAATCAAACTCAAGTTTTGACTTTTATTAAAGACGATTATTCTGGTTTTGTAAAGGTAATTTTGGATGAACAATACGAACGACTGTTTACCTTTATAGATAAAAGAATAGCTCCTCAACCGCAATTTACTTATCAAATAAAAACAACAGATCCTTTCGCAAAGAAGGCAGTGCTCAATATTGAAACCCAAACTCCGTTGGTAGATTTATGGCTTTTTTCAAAAGACCAAGACCTTCATTTTGAACAGAACTTTCAGACCTTGCTTCCGGGCAAACACATATTGGAATTTACCTATGAAACTGGACTTCCAACCATGAGTGAAATTTTTTATTTATTGCGCTGATTTCTACAGCGGTCCGAGCAGTACTTGACCTCTTCCCAGTTCTTTTCCCATTTTTTTCGCCAAGTGTACGGACGACCGCAAGTGAGGCAAATTTTTGAGGGTAAGTCTTGTTTTTTGACACCTTTCATACCTTTCAAACAAAAAAAGCATAGCGTTGTTTTGCAATCATATGAACCAACAACAAGCGCTAACAGAGCAAGATATCGACCGCATTATTGAAATGGCTTGGGAAGACCGCACACCCTTTGACGCCATTTTATTGCAATTTGGACTCAAAGAAGCAGAGGTAATTGCACTCATGAGGCGCGAAATGAAACCAAGTTCCTGGCGCATGTGGCGCGCGCGCGTTCAAGGCAGGGCCACGAAGCACAATGCAAAACGCGGTTTTGAAGTTGGTCGTCACAAATGCACCATGCAACGACAAATTACCGGCAACAAAATTTCCAAGCGCTAATCGTAGCGGAATGCCTATTTTTGCGGGTTTTTATGGAAAATAAAGCAATAAAAACTCTTTAAAATATGACCTTGAGATTGTATTCCTCCATAAAAAAGAAACTCGTCGTATTTTTTCTATTATGTTCCTTTTTGAACGTAAAAAATACTATTTGGGCTCAAGATCCCCATATTCGCGATCCCCGCATACGCTTAGATTCCGTTTTGGCAAAAATCCCGTCAAGGGTCATGACGGTGCATCAGATTGAACTCTTGGCAGGCCGAAATAGCAGTAATTATGCCACGCGTATGCAGAGTGTCGAAAAAATAAATGCTACCAACCTGAACCTTATTCCCGCGCGCAGCATTGCTGACGCGCTGTCGTTTTCAGCCGGAGTAGATGTACGACAACGCGGTTTGAACGGTACCCAAGCCGATATCGGTATTCGCGGCGGTAATTTTGAGCAAAGCCTCCTACTTGTGAATGGTTTCAAGATGACTGACCCACAAACGGGGCATCATGCGGCTAATTTGCCCATTCCACTCATTGCTGTTTCAGAAATTCAAGTGTTCAAGAGCCCAACAGTCTTGCAATTTGGTCAAAGTGCCTTGACTGGCGCAGTACACATCGGATCTTATACTCAGGATGCTTTTGAGGTCAAAACACTGGCTTACGGGGGTAGTTTCAATAGTTTTGGTGCCCAAGCTTTGGTGCGCATGAAAATCAAGAAATACCAACAAATGTTGGCCGTAGCCAGAGATCAGTCTGAGGGGCATTGGTCTAACTCAGATTTCAAAAATCATCAGTTCTTTTACACCGGGGGGCATGCAATTGGTCAAAAACAACGTCATCACCTGAACTACCTTGCCGCCTTTGCAGATCGAAATTTTGGTGCCAATGGTTTTTATTCAAACAAGTTTCCAGAACAATGGGAACACACCACTATGGCTGCAGGAGGCATCAAGCACAACTTTAATCGTTATACTAGTAAGGAAGGTAGTACAACATGGTATCAATTTCGTCAACAAGTTCTATTGCGTCGTCATGCAGACGAATTCAGATTAAAGCGATATGATCCATCCTTTTACACCAACACACATTTTTCTGATGTGTTGAGTTATGAAGCACAGTTTTCATATCATGTAAGGAGTCAGCAAGTGTTTATTGGTGTAGAGCAGCGGTTTGAAAAACTCAACAGCAGTAATTTAGGTTTGCGTGAACGGCAATATCAAAGTGCTTTTGTGCAAGCGCAAGGAATGTTAGGAACCCTGAATTACGCTGCTGGGCTATTGGCTTTTACCTATAACTGGCAAAATCCGCAACTGATGCCAAGTTTACAATTGGGTAGGTCACTCTCTTATCAACACTATGTATTTGCAAACTACGCGCGTGGTAACCGCGTGCCATCTTGGACAGAAATGTATTATTCGGACCCTTCAAACGTAGGAAATCCGAACTTACAACCAGAGTTTTCTCATGCCGCGGAGCTAGGTTACCGATACAATCCCAATCAGTATAACAGCAAATGGTATTACATGAAGGCTGAGGCTGCCATTTTTTACCGCCAGCACACTAACATGATTGATTGGATTAGAGCAAGTTCTTTGATTGCACCTAATCCGAATCCTTGGATGCCTGTTAATATTGCCAATGTAGCTTTTGCAGGAGCAGAAGCGAGTTATCAATTTAACATCAAAAAAAGCGGAACGTGGGGCCCGAATAAGTTCAATTTGAATTACACGTATATTACAGCCAAGCACAATTTTACCAGTGAGCAAGAATCAAGGTATGCCATTACGAGCATGCGCCATCAGTTCAATGCCCAGGTGCTCTTTGATTTGAGTGAAAAAGTACAACTGAACTTGGCCTATCGATTGGTTCAGCGCATTGAACAACCGCTTTATCAGGTGTTAGATGCCAAATTATTGCTTCCTGTATTTAATCGCTTTATGTTTTTTGTGGAGGGCAATAACCTCATAAACACCCAATATGTAGAAGCTGGTTTTGTACAAATGCCTGGCAGATGGTTCAAATTAGGAGTAAGTTTTCAGCACAAGGCCAAAGAAAACCCACAACCTTAAACGGTATATCCTACTTTTTGACGCGTGCGTTTTAGAACCTCTTGTGCAACTGCTTTTGCTTTTTGAGCGCCGATAGTTAATGCGGCATCAATTTCTGCAGGGTTTGCCATGAGGTAGTCAAATTTGGCACGTTCGGCAGCAAATTTTTCTAGAATAAGCTCAAAAAGCGCTTGTTTGGCGTGTCCATAACCGTAATTACCACCTTCATAATTAGCCCTCATTTGTGCGGTTTGTTCTGCAGAAGCAAGTAATTTATAGAGTGCAAAAGTGTGACAAGTATCGGGGTTTTTCGGTTCTTCGAGCGGTGTGCTATCCGAAACAATTGACATGATTTGCTTGCGTAGCTGTTTCTCTGGCAAGAAAATATCAATGTAGTTATTTCTTGACTTGCTCATTTTTTCGCCGTCTGTACCTGGTATGAGCATGGTGTCTGATTGAATTTGTTCTTCTGGCAGAACAAAAGTTTCGCCATAGGCTAGATTAAAGCGATTGGCTACATCTCTTGCCATTTCGATGTGCTGCTTTTGGTCTTTGCCAACGGGTACAATTTCGGCGTCGTAAAGTAAGATGTCGGCAGCCATTAATATAGGGTAGGTGAACAAACCACCATTGACGTCGTCCAAACGGTCTGCTTTGTCTTTGAAAGAATGAGCTAGCGTAAGTCGTTGATAAGGATACTGGCAAAGTAAATACCAAGTTAACTCGGTAACTTCTGGAATATCAGACTGGCGATAAAAAACTGTTTGTTTTGGGTCTAGACCAAAAGCCAACCAAGTGGCGGCCGTAGCGTAGGTATTTTGTTTGAGCGTTGCACCGTCTTTAATTTGCGTGAGGCTGTGCATATCGGCAATAAACAAAAAGGACTCATTGGACAGATCTTGGGCTAAACGTATTGCTGGTAAGATGGCGCCTAGAATATTGCCTAAATGCGGTGTGCCTGTACTTTGAATCCCTGTGAGTATGCGTGCCATTCCTTTTAAATTTGTTCAAAATTAGTGATTTTGCCCCGTTTATTTACCGCTAAAGCTTGCAGGTATTTCTTACCTTTGAACGATGCAGCAATTGAAAGGTGTTTTTGGCTTAATATGGAAGCTCTACATAGCTTTGGTATTTTTTGTCTTCGCCATTTTATTTTATCCGTTTTTTTGGATACTGCAACTCAAAGCATCTTGGAGAAAGAGTGGCTTCCAGATTTTCATTATCTGGAGCTGGATGATACGTATTTTTTGCTTTTACCCAGTGCGTTACAAACTCAAGTCTCCATTGCCCCAAGCTCCTTATATCATCATTTCCAACCATAGTTCATACCTCGATATCTTTCTATTGCATTCGATTTTGCCACAGCATCCTTTTGCATTTTTAGGGAAGGCAGAAATCTTGCGCTATCCAATCGTCCGAACATATTTCAAGGCATTAAATATTCCTGTTTACCGGAAAGACAAATCAAAGGCTGGCCAGGCTTTTGTTCAGGCAAAAAAAGCTGTTGAAAACGGTTGGTCCATCGTTATTTTCCCAGAAGGAACTATACCTGAAGAAAATATTCCTCAAATGATTCCTTTTAAAAATGGTGCCTTTCGCTTAGCCAAAGACCTCAATATACCAATCGTTCCACTCACTTTTACACAAAATTTTCATCTATTTTCAGACCCTACCATCATCTTGGGGCCCGCACATCCAGGCACCGTTGAAGTCTATATTCATCCTTTTATTTCGCCTAATACCATAGCTGAGCTCAGCGTTACCGAACTCAGTGACCACTGTTACAACCTGATTTCAGCACCTATAACTGAGGCACATCCCGAACTCATGAAAAAAATGTAATTTTGTCTCATGGAAGTTACCGAAGCACTTATCGACCACATCGCTCATCTTTCACGTCTTTCTTTTGAAGGGGCTGAAAAAGACGCTATTCGTCAAGACATGCAGCGCATGATTGCATTTGTTGACAAACTGAGTGAACTCGATACCACAGGTGTTGAACCACTAATTTTCATGTCAGAAGAAGTCAACCGACTCCGAGAAGACCAAGCATTCCAAAGCATTAGCCATGAAGAGGCCCTGCTCAATGCGCCTAAAAAAGACACCGATTATTTTCGCATACCAAAAGTGCTAGACAAATAAATTTGAAGGTCAGCGGCTTTACTTTTATCCGAAATGCCATCACCCTTGATTATCCGGTAGTCGAGTCCATTCAATCTATTCTTCCGCTTTGCGATGAAGTTGTTGTGGCTGTTGGCAATTCAGAAGACCAAACCCTTGCCTTGATTGAAGGCATTGACCCAAAAGTAAAAGTAATCCAAACCATCTGGGACGACACCTTGCGTGCAAATGGCGCAGTATTAGCTATTGAAACGGATAAAGCGCTTGCTGCTATTAGTACCGATGCGGACTGGGCTTTTTACATACAAGGCGATGAAGTCATCCACGAAGCAGACCACGCAGCCATCAAGGCGGCCATGCAAAAATACCTTCACGACGACCAAGTGGATGGTTTGCTATTTGATTACTTACATTTTTATGGATCTTATGATTTTATTGGCGTGTCCAATAATTGGTACAAAAAAGAAATTCGCATCATCAAACCCGGGAGGGGAATATACTCGTACCGGGACGCACAGGGCTTCAGAAAATCACCTGATCAGAAACTAAAGGTGGCTTCAACCAATGCACGTGTATTTCATTATGGCTGGGTAAAAGACCCACGCGCCATGCAGCGCAAGCAAGAAAATTTTCATAAACTTTGGCACGACGATGCTTGGCTAGACAAAAACATCAAAGTGGCAGAGCACTTTGACTATGAAGACCACATACACCAATTGGCGCGTTTTACAGGGACGCATCCGGCATGTATCCAAGATCGCATAGCCAAACGCAACTGGGAATTTGAAACAGATATTACGCGTCATAAAAAAAGACTCAAAAACATCCTAAAGGATTGGCTTAAAAAAATAGGTATCGACACCCACTATGCCAATTATACGATCATTCGAAAGTAAACGGCTGAGGCAAATCAATTTATGCCAACTTAAATTTGCAGTATTTGATCACATGACCGCGTTTGCTGAAAAACTCTTCGTAGTAGGTCTTGATATGAAATATTTCTTTGGTTTGTTGGTCGAGGTCTTCGGGTAGATTCGCATAAAGATCCGGATAACAAGCTAACATTTCATGACGGTGTTCATCAATTTGTTCTAATGTGTAGTCAAAGAGCACATCAGAATCTGTTTTCATATGGATGATGCCGCCTGGTTTTAAGATTTGTTTGTAACGTGCCGTAAAAATAGGCGAGGAGAGGCGTTTTCGGGCTTTTTTAGGTTGGGGGTCTGAAAACGTAAGCCATATTTCATCGATTTCGCCTGCTTCAAAGTAGTCTAGTATGAAGTCGATGCGGGTTCTCAAAAAAGCAACGTTCTTGAGTTCTAATTCAAGGGCTTCTTTGGCTCCTATATAAATGCGATTTCCTTTGAGGTCAACCCCTATAAAATTCTGATTGGGGTAGTGTTGGCCCATACCTACAGCGTACTCACCTTTACCGCAACCTAATTCTAGGATGATTGGGTTGTTGTTTCCAAAAACTTCTTTTCTCCAATTGCCCTTTAAAGCGAAGGGTTCACCCATAACGGGTTCGTGTACATTTGCAAACGTCTTGATGGCTGCAAATCGTTTTAACTTATCTTTTCCCACGGCCCAAAGTTACGAGAATCCTTGTAATTTTGCAGCATGCATTTTGTCGAGCCGTTCTATAATTGGCGTGGTTATTACATCGCCGCCGAAGATCCATCTTCGCCGTTTTATGGCCGAGAATACAGCGAATTTGCATTTAGCAACACAGTCTACAATTTTTACATTCACCCACAATGGGACGAATTTGGTTCTCAAACGCTTTTTTTAAAAGTACTTTTTGTCGATTACGATGAAAGATACGCGGTGCTAGAATTTATTGGCGAATGGAATGACGCTATCGAAAATGATATCATGGTACTCAAACGAGAAGTCATAGACCAGCTCATTGCCCTCGAGATCAATCAGTTTATCTTAATCGGTGAAAATGTCTTGAATTTTCATTTTTCAGATGACTGCTACTACGAAGAATGGTTTGACGACATAGAAGATGGCTGGGTCGCTATGGTCAATTTCCATGAGCACGTGAGCAAAGAATTTCAGCGCATAAATATCGATCAATATTTTGCAATGGGGGGCGAGCTAGACGACCTCGAATGGCGTACTTTTCAACCTCAGCACTTTTATCAAAAAGTAGCTGATTTAGTTCAAAAACGCTTGTATTAACCTTCTTGCGTATCTGTTGCCTCCATGAGGCCTTTGAGCCAGCGCGCTGCTACAATGACGATGCCTCCCGTGATAAACGCGTAAATAGCTAACTGTAGATAACCCTGTGTATAGCCCTCTAATCTTGTGGCTAAACTTGCGTTTTCATCTGGGCTAGCCATTCCGGCACCTAGAATACCTGCAAAATATTGACCGTAGGCAGAGGCTAAAAACCACATGCCCATCATGATACCCCACAAATGTTTTGGTGACAATTTGGTCATTAATGAAAGCCCAATTGGCGATAAAAATAGTTCACCAACAGAAATAACTAGATAAGCGAGGGTAAACAACCACAAAGAAGCCATTCCTTCGGAATTTAAATAAAAACGGAGAGAATAGAAAAGGTAAAATGCCAGGCCTAAAAATAAAAATGCAAAGCCAAATTTTTGGTAGTAATTTGGTTCAATATTGCGTTTCTGAAGCCAAATCCAAAGCCCACCAATTCCGATACTCAGTAGGATCACAAATAATGAATTAGAACTGTTATTGACAACATTTGGATCAATTTGCATAAAGCCCAGGTCGTTACTGAGTAGGTCGCGGGCCACTAAACTCAAGGAACCACCACTTTGTTCAAAGAAGGCCCAGAATACGATACTTAGGAAGATGAAAATTAGCGCAGCAATCAATTGTTTGATTTGTGCCATTTTTAATTTTTTCATTTCAAAAAGCAAGAAAACAAGTGTCAACGGACCGATGATGTACATGAAGATGTCGGTGTAGGCAGTATTTTTGATCATCATATAAACCACCGGAAGACTCAAAAGGGTACCCCCATAAACTAAATACTGATTGCGCTTGAGGTTTTCGGGTTGTGCAATTTTTGGAGCCAGACCAATAGGCCCTAAGTTTTTACGTGTGAGTAAAAAATTCAAAAGGCCTACCGCCATAAAAATACCTGATAACAAAAAGGCTACATCCCAGCTGTATTGTTTTCCGACATACACACAAACACCACCGCCTAACAATGCACCAATATTGATACCGGCATAGAACAAACTAAAACCAGCATCGCGTCTGACATCGCCGGGTTTGTATAGTTCGCCAACCATAGTTGAAATATTTGGCTTGAAAAAACCAGTACCCACAATAATCAAACAGATCCCGTAAAAGAAATTGTGTGCTGCATCGATACCTAAAATGGTGCTACCAAGAATCATGAGTGCGCCTCCCCAAAGCAAAGATTTTTGGAAGCCTAAGATTTTGTCTGCAAATAAGCCACCAATAAAAGTAAATGCATAAACAAAGGCTTGTATGGCACCGTATTTCAAATTGGCATCGCCCTCTTTGAACAATAAAATATCGGTCATGAAGATCATGAGCATGCCGCGGTTGCCATAAAAACAGAAGCGTTCCCACATTTCCGTGAAAAACAGACTCCAGAGTTGTTTAGGATAGGTGCCTTTGAAGTCTTGGATAGATTCTAGTGTGTTCATGAAGTGAAGATAATTAAAAAAAGGCCCCAAATGAGGCCTTTCAAAAAATGATAGATCAAATGTTCTTACTGAACATTGTTTTCACGCATGACGCTATTGAGCCATTTCAACATCAGTATCAAAATGATAGCCGCAGCTAAAACAAGACCAAAGTTCAAGTAGAAGAAATTTTCTTTTTGAGGGAATGTTTCCCAAAGACTAGACAGCATTCCAGAGAGTTTGTTACCCACTGAAATAGCTAAGAAGTATCCTCCCATCATGAGTGCTGTAATGCGCGGTGGAGAAAGTTTTGAAACCAAAGATAATCCCATTGGAGACAAACAAAGTTCACCAACTGTAATGACGCCATAAGAAGCGAATAACCACATTGAGCTAGCTTTTATTGTCATGTCATTGGTGGCAAAAACTGCTCCAACCATTACCAATGCCGAAAGTGCGGTAATCACGAGTCCGATGGCAATTTTTGTAGGTGTGGAAGGCTCTCGTTTGCGGCGACGCATCCAACCAAAGAAACCAACTACGACTGGCGTAAGTGCCACTACCCAAAACGGATTCATGGATTGATAAAGCTCAGTAGAGTAAAGTTTCAAATCTTTACCTTCTGCCGGAACTTCGTCTTTTGGTAAGGTTTCGAAATATTTTCTTGATTTTTCAAGTTGCGAAATATTGTTGGAGTAGTCTGTTTTCGCTTTAATTTCAGCTTTAGTGACAGCAGGCATGCCTTCTTCAACTTTTCTCAGAGAGTCAATTGTAGCCTTGAAATCTGCTGCTGGGGCACTGACAATTTTATTATTGACAACAACCTGTGCCATGCCTAATTTGTCAGCAACATCGGCAATACCTGCACTCATTTCGCGGTCAGTGTGGTCCTCAGCCCAAACAGTTAGAGCATCTCCGTTTTGATGGAAAATAGCAAAGAAAAGGATCACGCAAGCAAAAACAGCTAATAGTGCTTTGATCGCACGACTTTCTTTGGCATCACCAGTAAAGGCCAAGTAAATGAAAAATGCAATGACTGGCAAACAACCGATAATGAACGCATCGTTTGTGTCAGAACCTAAAAAGTTACCAGGAAGAATATATCCTAGAATACCAAATGCAAACATTGGTAATACGGTGTAGGAAAGAATTTTAACAGTAGACATATCTGATTCTTCCACTGGTTTCACGACATCTACATGCTTGATGTGTTTGGTGCCTAATAAGAAAACGCCGACCCCAATAAGCATACCAACCCCTGCTGCTGCAAAAGCATGGCCCCAACCGTAGTTGATGCGCATGTAAGCTGCCACAAAGTTGCAAATGAAGGCACCGATATTGATACCCATATAGAAGATGTTGTAACCAGCATCTTTTTTGTCTTTCATATCTTCAGACGAGTACAGGTTCCCTACAAGCGTAGAAATGTTTGGCTTAAAGAAGCCATTTCCTAAGATGATGAGTAAAAGTGCGATGTAAAAGGAGGTTTCGCTGTGTAATGAAAGTGCAAAATAACCAGCAGACATCATGAGGCCACCTATGATAATAGAGCGTCTGTAGCCCAGGATGCGGTCTGCTAGCAAACCACCAATAAATGGGGTGAGGTATACTAAACCTAAGTAAGTTCCGTAGATATCAGATTTTTTCTGGGCATCAAATCCCATTCCGCCGTTGTTCCAGCCATCGATCATGTACAGCGAGAAAATCCCGAGCATTAAATAGTAGCCAAATCTTTCCCACATTTCAGTCCCGAATAAATACCAAAGCCCTGTTGGGTGTCCATTCTTGTTTGTTTTTTCCATATTGCAATTTTAGTTTACCTGCCGAATATAGTAATTTTGCCTCGAAAAATGAGAAAATGACAAACTGGTTAGAAAGAACTGAATTGCTATTGAGCTCGCAAAGCATGGCTCAACTCAAATCTGCACATGTGCTCATCGTTGGGTTGGGCGGTATTGGTTCCTATGCGGCAGAATTCATTGCCAGAGCAGGGGTAGGTCGCATGACTATCATAGACGGGGATGCGTTTGACGCCACAAACAAAAACCGACAACTTACGGCTCTTGATTCCACAATAGGAAAAAATAAAGCAGTAGTATTGGGTGAGCGCATTAAAGAAATCAATCCGGAATGTCAATTGACCATTATTGAAGAATTTGTGCTTCCCGAGCGCGTTTGGGAAATTCTCAAAAATGATACACCTGATTATGTCATGGATTGTATTGATTCAGTTACCCCAAAGCTAGAATGGATATTAGCTTGTAAGCGCTTGAAAATCAAAATCATTTCTCATATGGGAGCTGGCGGCAAGACAGATCCAAGTCAGGTGAAGGTTGCAAATATGGAACAATTGGCAGGATGTAAGTTGGGCGCTCATATCAAAAAACGCATGAAGCGCAAGAATGCCTCGTATCGAGGAGTAAAGGTTGTATTTTCAACAGAGGTTCAACAGCCTCATTCTTTGAAAATGACAGATGGTGCACGCTATAAAAAAAGTTTTTACGGAACAGTGAGTTACATGCCAGCTCTTTTCGGACTCATGGGGGCAGCTGAGGTGCTGCGCTATCTGTCTAAAGTTGAGTCATAAATTAGTTTTATTCATTTCATTTGTGTAAATTTTGGCTTTAAAACTAGCCAAACAATGAAAAAAAGCATTTTACTACTGGCGGGTATCATAAGTACCCAATTGGCTTCGGCCCAAATTTTTTCCGATAATTTTGATAATTATGCACTGGGCTCATTTATAGGTCCTCAATCCAATAATTGGACTACTTGGTCTGGAAACCAAGGTGGCGCGGAAGATGTAGCCACAACTAATAACCAAGCGGCAAGTGCCCCACATTCTATTTATTTTGCTTCGACTGCAGCTAATGGTGGTCCACAAGATGTTGTTTTGAATTTTGGTCAATTGTATAATAGTGGGATTTTTACTTTGAGCGCAGATTTTTATGTCAATGCTGGAAAAGGCGCGTACTATAATTTGCAAGGATCACAAACAATTGGTTCTATTTGGGCATTAAATGTGCACATGGATGCAGGTGAATTAGTCATCGACGATGGACAAACTTCCAACTTATGTGTTGGCATGTATCCTGAAGCAACCTGGTTTAATTTTAAAATCGAAGCGAATCTCACACTCCACGTATGGAAAGCTTATGTCAATAATCAACTTGTTGGCACTTGGGTAAATGGGGTCAATGCAGTAGCCTCTGCAGATATTTATCCGTTACAAAATGATCAATTTTTCATGGATAACGTGATTTTTGACCATCAAACCTACACACTACCAAGCTTAAATGCAATGGTTGCCTCCCTAGACATGGGTGGTTTTATTGCTGGCCAAAGCGTAAATCCAGTGGTTTCTATTTTAAATGCGGGTCAAAATGCCCTAACAGCTTTTAATGTGAACCTGAATTATAATGGCCAAAATTACACGCAGAATGTGAGTGGTATAAATGTGGCAAGTATTGCAAGTTATAATGTCAATATACCCGCCTTAAATTTAGTTGCAGGAGCCACAAACGCTGTTGTTACAATCACAAATATCAATGGAGGTAATGATGACAACCTCAATGACAATACCCTTACTCAAAACGTAGACCCTGTGGTTCCGGCTGCCGGTAAAATTGTGGTGGGTGAAGAAGCAACAGGCACATGGTGTCAGTGGTGCCCAAGAGGTGCTGTATTCATGGATAAATTCCAAAACGACTACGCGGGTTATTGGGCAGGAATTGCTGTTCATAATGGTGACCCGATGACAGTCGCAGATTACGATGCAGGTATGGGAACACTCATTGGTGGTTACCCAAGCGCACTTGTGGACCGCCTCGGCGATGTGGACCCATCCCAAATGAGCAGTGATTTCTTCACGCGCTTACAAACGGCACCAAAAGGGGTACTCACCAACGGAGCAACCTGGAATGCCACCACTCGTGAACTCAACGTATCTGTCACAACTACTATTGCTCAAGCAACCTCCGGTGCATATAAAGTTGCATGTGTACTCACTGAAGATGGTGTCACTGGAAGCGGCGCTGGTTATAATCAAGCAAATGCCTATGCGGGCGGCAACAACGGTGTAATGGGAGGTTTTGAATCTTTACCTAGTCCTGTTCCAGCAGCGCAAATGGTCTATGATCATGTGGCACGTGCCATTGCGCCAAGCTTTACCGGACAAACTGGTGTTATCCCAGCGAGTACTACTGTTGGTGAAACATTTACTGCCAACTTTACTTTTACTTTACCAGCAACCTGGGACGAAACCCAGATGCATATTGTCGGTATGTTGATTGATCCACAAGGTAAAATAGATAATGCTGGTTATACAACTATTGAAGGCGCAGTTCAAAATGGCTATGTCGGTGTGCAAGAATTGATATCTTCAGTTAATTTAGAGCAGCTGCTTTCAGTTGCCCCGAACCCAGCAACAGATTTTACTAATATTCAAATCCATATACCTGCAGCGGCACAGGTAAGTCTCAAGGTACTAGATGCCAAAGGAAGTATTTTACAAGGTCGTCAATACGGCAGTATAGAAGGTGACTACGAAATTGGATTAAACACGGCTAATTTTGCACCGGGATTGTACATCGTACAACTTGAAATCAATGGGCAAAATGTTCAAAAAAGATTGATCATCAAATAAGAGGAAATCTTCTTTGAAGAACGATTCATTATAAATTGAAAAGAGCCGCTTCAAGCGGCTCTTTTTTTGAATTGAATTCAGAAAATACCCAATTATTTAGAAATAACCTGAACACTCTGCTTGACTTCTTGCGCTTTTTCACGGACTTCAGCCATAGTTGCGCCGGTAATGGTGATATGCCCCATTTTACGAAACGGTTTGGTATGGGCTTTGGCATATAAATGCGGGTGTACCCCAGGAAATGACAAAGCGATTTCAAGGCCTTCATAATGAACAGGACCTTCATAATTTTTTGCGCCAACTAAGTTGAGCATCGCTCCTGCTTGTATGAGTGCGGTATCGCCTAATGGCAGATTAATAATTGCTCTGAGATGCTGCTCAAATTGCGAGGTCTGACAAATTTCGATCGTATGGTGTCCGCTGTTGTGAGGCCTTGGTGCAATTTCGTTGACCAACAATTGGCCGTCAGTGGTGAGGAAAAACTCAACTGCTAAAAGCCCCACCATAGCCAATTTTTCAATGATTTGAACGGCAATTTCTTGGGCCTTGTTTTCAATTTCTCTACTGACATCGGCTGGCGAGAACAAAAATTCAACGAGGTTGGCCTCCGGATTGAATTCGCATTCTACCAATGGAAAACAATTGGTTTGTCCATCTGCATTTCTAGCAACAATAACAGAAAGTTCTTTGGCAAACGGTATACAAGCCTCAATGATACTTGGTACTGAAAAACTATGTTCAAGGCCTGCAATATTAGGAAGAATATTGACTCCTTTTCCGTCGTAACCACCCGTTCTTAGCTTGTGTACTACAGGAAATTCAAATGGAATGTCTGTTGTACGGTTGGCATCCCAAAAAATAAACGGAGCAGTAGGAATACTGTGATCGAGATAGAATTGTTTTTGGAGGCCTTTGTCTCTGATGAGTTCTAGGATATGTGGTTGAGGGTAAACTTTTGTTCCCTTTTGAGCCAATTCTTTGAGCGCATCTGTATTGACATTTTCGATTTCAACGGTGATGAGGTCTTTGTCTTGGCCAAAATCTAGAACGGTTTGGTAATCGAGCAAAGAGCCATTTTGAAACGAGTGTGCTATGTGCGAGCAGGGTGCTTGTGGGTCGGGGTCAAGCATATGTAACTGAATGTCAAGACTATTTGCAGCTTGAATCAGCATGCGTCCGAGCTGCCCTCCTCCGAGTACGCCGATTTTGTACTCGCTTCCGTACCAAGTTTTTGCCATGGCGCAAAGATACGTTTAAAATTGTACCTTTGTAACAAGATGAGTGCAGTGGTTCAAATACATGAGCTTTCTTTTGCCCCTTTCATAGATCAAGCGCAAATTCAAACCCGAATTGACGCTTTGGCAAAAGAAATCGATGCCCAGTTTACCGATAAAGATCCTTTATTTTTAGCGGTACTCAATGGCGCCTTCCTTTTTGCAGCTGATCTCATCAGACAGGTCAATTGTAAGCCCGAAATTAGTTTTGTAAAGGTCAGCTCCTATCAAGGGACACAATCTTCGGGGCGTGTTGATGAACTGATTGGTTTACAAACAAGTTTAAAAGGCAGACATGTCATCGTTTTGGAAGACATCCTGGACACAGGTGTTACCATGGATAAAATATTTACTTTACTCGAATCAGAACAACCCGCATCAATTTCTATTTGTGCACTACTTTTGAAACCCGATGCATACAAAGGCAAACATCAGCCTACTTTTATTGGCTTTGAAATTCCAGATGCTTTTGTGGTGGGTTACGGGCTTGATTACAAAGAATTAGGCCGAGAACTTAAGTCCATTTATCAATTAATCAATTAGATATGTTAAACATTGTGCTATTTGGCCCTCCAGGGGCAGGCAAAGGAACCCAATCAGAAAGACTTATTGAAAAATACAATATTGTTCACCTATCTACTGGTGATGTTTTTCGTGCCAATATCAAAGGAGAAACAGAACTAGGTAAGTTGGCAAAAAGCTACATGGATGCAGGTCAATTAGTTCCTGATGCCGTTACCATTGATATGCTCCGTTCGGAAGTCGTGAAGCACCAAGAACCAATTGGTTTTATTTTTGACGGTTTTCCGCGTACAAACGCTCAAGCACAGGCGCTTGACGAATTTCTTGCAGGTCTTTCCACAGAAATTTCATTAATGGTTGCGCTCGAAGTAGAAGAGCAAGAGCTCAAAACTCGCTTACTCAAAAGAGCCGAAGTTTCTGGTCGTCCTGATGACGCAGACCCAGCCGTAATCGAGAAAAGAATTTCGGTATATAACCAAGAAACAGCTCCGGTAAAAGCATTTTACCAAGCACAAAATAAATTTGTTGCCATTGATGGTATTGGCAGCATTGACGAGATAACTCAAAGAATATTTGCTGCCATCGATACAACTCTATAAATGGCTTCAGATAACTTCGTAGATTACGTAAAAATACACTGTACTTCCGGCAACGGGGGCGGTGGCTCCACGCACTTCAGACGTGAAAAATACATCCCTAAAGGTGGTCCTGATGGGGGTGATGGCGGACGCGGTGGACACGTGATTTTACGCGGTAATAAACAACTCTGGACACTCCTACATCTCAAATTTCAGAAGCACATCAAAGCTGGCCATGGCGCACATGGATCCGGAAACCTCAAGACCGGTTCTCAAGGTGAAGACGTCTATATAGATGTGCCGCTGGGCACCTTAGCCAAAGACGGTGAAACTGGCGAAATTTTATTTGAAATTACTGAAGAGGGCGAGGAGCGCATCATCCAGCGAGGAGGTCGAGGCGGATTGGGTAACAACCATTTCAAATCACCCACCAATCAAACGCCGCGCTATGCCCAACCCGGTGAGGAAGGTCTAGAAGGGTGGAAAATTCTAGAGTTAAAAATTTTAGCCGATGTCGGTTTGGTCGGTTTCCCGAATGCGGGCAAAAGTACCTTGCTTTCCGTGTTATCTGCTGCCAAACCAGAAATTGGTGACTACCCATTCACCACACTGAGGCCAAACCTGGGTATTGTATCGTACGGCGATGTCCGCTCTTTTGTCATGGCCGATATTCCAGGGATTATTGAAGGCGATCATGCAGGTAAAGGTCTTGGATTGAGGTTTTTGCGACACATCGAACGCAATTCACTGTTGCTATTTATGGTTCCGGCCGATTCCGACGATATTCAGAAGGAATACCAAATTTTACTCAACGAGCTCAAACAATACAATCCTGAATTATTACACAAACAGCGTTTGTTGGCCATTACAAAGTCTGATATGCTCGATGACGAACTCAAAGCTGCATTAGCTCAGGACCTACCTAGCATTCCTTATTTATTCATTTCTTCTGTTGCGCAACAAGGACTTACAGAACTCAAGGACTTGATCTGGAAACACCTCAATCATGATTGAAGCCGTTCAGACTTTTGATGAACAACTTTTGCTGTTGATCAACGGTTGGCATGCGCCATTTGTCGATGAGATTATGTGGGTTGTTTCGTCAAAATGGATCAATTTGCCCTTGGCTTTAGTACTTTTTCTATTCTTGAAAAAAACACGTAGTCAACAACAAGCCCTGTTGCTTCTTGGTTTCACCGTTTTGATTGTCGTTTGTACCGATTGGGTTTCTTCTCAATTATTCAAAGATTTTTTTCAAAGGCTCAGACCATCCCACGAAATCTTATTGGGAAGTAAACTTCACTATTATTTCATTGGACCCTTTGATCCGTATAAAGGTGGGCAATACGGTTTTGTCTCTTCACATGCGGCAAATTTGGCTAGTGTCATTGCTTTTTTATATCCAATATTGATTTCATATAGGCGCTCTTTTTGGGCCTTTGTTGCTTATGCGAGTCTAGTTTGCTACAGCAGAATGTATTTGGGTGTTCATTACCCAACTGATATTTTATGTGGCGCACTTTTAGGCGTGCTATTGGCATTTACAGCAAGGAAATTCCTATTTCAAAAATTCTTTTTAGCTTCGAACTGATGGCAGCACTTTGGGTATTTATTGGCGGCGGTTTGGGAAGCTTGTTACGCTTTGGCTGCTCAAAATTATTTCCTTTTGCTTCAGGTCAATTTCCTTGGGCAACATTCTGTAGCAATTTACTCGCTGCTTTTCTACTCGCTGGCCTCGTGACTTACTTCAAAGATTCAGCTAAATGGTCAGTTATTCAGCCCCTTTTGGTGGTAGGGGTTTGTGGTGGCTTGTCTACATTCAGCACCTTTACTTATGAAAACTACCAGTTACTACAACAGGGGCAATTGACCTTGTTTTGGATCAATTTGCTGCTTTCTTTTGCCTTGAGTTTGTTGCTTTTCTTTCTTTTTGTGCGCCACTGAAGGCCGTACTAACTTTTCAAGTATTTTTTGACCTTCTTTTTTAGCCATCGGACTTTTTTTGAGGTCCCATAAGAATTTTCGTTCTTCTCTTAAAGATTTGTGAGGGTCAATGATAGGAATTGGATAGGTTTCGCCCAATTCGATGCCATAAGATTGCGCCTGTTCTTGGTTCATCTTCCATGGTTCATGAATGAATTCATTGGGTAGAGAGGCAATTTCAGGGATCCAAGCCCGAATAAACTCACCGTTTGGGTCATGTTTGTAGCTATTATGGATCGGATTATAGACCCGAATGGTATTGACACCAGTTGTACCTGCTTGCATTTGAAATTGTGGATAATGGATTCCCGGCTCGAAGTCCAAGAATTGATTGGCAAGGTAATCGACGCCATCTTTCCAGTTTTGTAAGAGGTGATGACAAAAAAATGAGACCACCCTCGCGCGCATTCTGAAATTAATCCAGCCTGTTTCTCTGACACAGCGCATATTGGCATCGATGAGCGGAAATCCTGTTTGTCCATTTTTCCAAGCACTAATCAATTGCTCATTTATTGGATATTTTACTTGCTCATAGGCCTTATTGATGCAATGGGTTGCATAGCTACAATCTGTTTCAAACTTTTGAATAAAATGACAATGCCAATGTAGTCTGGTCAGAAATCCCTGATGATTTTTTTTGTAGCTTGTCTTTTGCATCTCAGCTGCTGTAGCTTGCACCACTTGTCTGATGGATAGATTTCCCCAAGCCAGAAAAGGCGAGAGCCTGCTGCAAGTTTTCCTGCTCAATGCTGGCTTAGAGATGCCTTTCTGATAACCATTAATTCTGTTTGAAAGAAAATCATCGAGGTATTTTACTGCATATAGTGGGCCGGCTTTTTGAAATTTTACTGGGTATTTATCAAGTTCATGTTGAATGGACACAGGAACCTCAAAGTCAATTTTTAAAAGTTTGAAAACGTGTGTTGTATCCAATATGAATTCGTTTTGAGGAGCATTGACATGCGCATACCAGGCTTTGTCCCATTCCTTTCTGTTTTTTAGCCCCCGGATAATGCCGTCTCTTTGAAATTCAGTCCAGGTGATACCCTTCAATTTCAAAAACTTTTTTAGATGGATGTCTCGTTGAAAAGTTCTTGGGTGGCCAGATTCCTGGTAGCTCCAAACCTGTTGCAAATCATTTAACTGAACAATTGTTTGCATTATTTGCAGAGCATCTCCAAAATAGACTTGAATTTGTCGGCCATATGGAGCTAATTGTTGATTGATTTGCTGAATCGATGCCCATTGAAATTGCCAATGTCGAAGCGCATTTTCAGATGCTTCCCATTCGGTTGGCTCAATGATATAAATATAACTGATGGATAGCTTGCTTTGTTCAGCAGCTTGCAGTGCAGCGTGGTCTCCTAAGCGAAGATCTCTCTTGAACCATACAATAC
>JBJTCG010000110.1:0-6573 GCA_046091725.1 Flavobacteriales bacterium
CTCAAATATATTTTATTTTTTCTTAATGTCAAGTTGACACAATGAAAAGTTTTCACCATTTGATCTCTACTTGAGACACATTTTGTTCATTGTTTAGTGTTGTTTTCCGATCTATGTGCAACACTTGATTTTTTTCATCGAAGCTGAATTTCACCTTTTTACCAGCCATTTTTACGCACTTTGGAGCTTTGTTGGTATGGATTAGCAACTCAAATCGAAAATACTCTTTTTGATATTGAGCACCAAATTGAGCATTAAAATCTATGGTGCACTTTTCGGCAGACTTGATAGACTTACAAATCATTTTTTTTACTTCGCCTTTGGCATCAGCATCAAACAAATATCCGTCATCTTCATACCAAGTAAATTCGGAAGACAAAGAGGTTTGTTGTGCATCTATGTAATAGTGCAAAATCACATTTGAATCTTTGTAGTCATCAGTACTTTGAACAACTGGGCTCATCGGTATAAATGACCCTGAACGTACAAAAACCGGAATATGCTGTAGTGTTTTTGGGGTCATCAAAACGTGGTATTCAGTTTGGCTAACATTCAACAACTTCTCATTGGCAACTAAACGACCCGAATGGAAGTCAAACCAACTTGCCGATTGTGGAAGTAGCGTTGTAAACATGTTCAGATTTTTATATACCTCTGATTCTAAGGAATCAGTTATCGCATGTACAAAAAAAGCTGGACCCCACATATAGGAGTCAGCTGATTCAAAAGACCATTTGGCTTCCGGGAATTCCATGAAAATTGGGCGCAATAAAGGAGTTCCTTTTGTAGTGTTTTCGTAGGCTAGGCTGTAATTGTAGGGCAGTAATTGATAACGCAATTCAATAGCCGCTTTTGCTAAAGCTTTGGTCTCGGCATCTTTATAAACCGCTTCACTGGCAACCTCTTGTTGAGCATGTGGTCTAAAAATGGGCTGAAAAACACCATATTGCAACCAACGCACATAGAGCTCTGGGTCATTGTTGGCACCTGCAAACCCACCTAAATCAGAATGCATATAGGCCATGCCTTGCAGCCCCATTTGCATAGAAATCTCCATTTGTGGCTTAAGCCCACCCCATGTTCTGTTGACGTCACCGGACCACGGCACCATTCCAAAGTGTTGAGAGCCAGAATAACCGGCACGCATCAAAATGAATGGCCTTTCATTAGGGTAATCTTTACGGTATCCTTCAGCAAGCAAGCGGGCCCAATCATGGCCGTAAATATTGTGTACTTCATCTGCCCATTTGTCGCCGTGCTTCAATTTAGTAGGATGAACCTCAGGTTCACCGAGGTCTCCCCAGATACCAGCGGCACCATAGCCATGAAGTTTTTTATAAATTTCCCAAAACCAAACACGCGCTTCTGGCTTATATAAATCGATGAGGCCTGTATTCCCAAAATAAAAATCGTAGCGATAAGATTTGCCCAATGTATCAGTGCCAAGAATTTTCATCTGATCTGCTTCGTTCCATTTTTTTGAGGTCGTGAGAACGAATGGTTCGGTGATGAGCACCGTTTTAACATTTTGTTTTCTGAAATCGGCTATCATTTGCTCTCCGTTCGGAAATGAATCACGGAAGAATTCAAAATTCCCAAGCGTGCCTTGAATATCCTTCCCAAACCAATATAAATCGAAAACTATCGCATCTAGCGGAATCTGTTGTTTTCTGAACTCGTTTACTACAGCACGGGCTTCTTGCTCAGAGTGGTAGCCAAAGCGGCTCGAAAAATTACCAAGTGTCCAGCGGGCTGGCAGTGGTTGCCTACCAGTTAGGTTTGTGAGCTGCTCAGTCAATTGTTTCCAGTCATCGGCAACAATGACTTGGTAACGCATAGGACCTCCAATCACTTCGTAAGTGAGCTTGTTCTCTTTATTCGCATCTAAATCAAGGTAACCTATTTGCGGATTGTCAAAATGAATGGCATAACATTGATCAGAAATCACGATAGGCATTGTGAAATTCATGAGTTCAGAATGGTTCTCATAACCATAATGTGCTCTATTATACAATTGTAAGCGATAACCCCTGCGGTTCATACCAAGCGCCCTCGCTCCGGCTCCCATGAGCTGCTCTTGTTCACTGAGATTTAATTGGATCTGTGGCGTTTCTTTGAGTTGATAACCCATGGCCTCTGATGAAATTTGCCTGCCCTGATACCAATAGCTAATTTGAAAAGGTTCTAATTGAATACGCGCTGAAATGGAAGTTTTACTTAATTGGAACTGGTACACAACAATATTACCGTTTTTGCTCACTTCAGTAGGTAATTGATCAGAAATCATTGGCTGCATGATCACTGCGTGAGATGGTTCAATGTTTTCATTTTTCCCTACAGGGATAAATGTAGTTTCGATGATGTTATTTGAATAAAATTTAATCAAGTATTTTCCATCAGAGACCTGAACCTCAGCACCATTGGCGCTTGGATTGAAAGAAATAAATTGTCGATTTGGATTCTGAGCAAGAAACTCAAAACTAGCTATAGAAATACACAGCAGAAAGAAGAACTTTGCCATTTTTTTACTTGTTTTTAAGTTGAATGATGTAGGCAGTTTTAGCAGGTATTTTTCCAGATTTTTGTTCAAAATCGAAGGTTTGATTGGTTAAAACATCTTTTCCAAATTCAAAATCTTGTAATCCTTCAGAAAAACGAGCCCAATTCAATTCTTCTTCTTTTTCTGAATTATTAAGGATAACCATCACCACTTCTGCCTCTTTACTTTGAGTTTTTTCTGGTTCAAGATATCTGAAATATACGTACACATTGTTTTGCGGCACGTACTGAAGTAATTCGCCATCGTGAATCACATTTTGACCTTTTCTCCAATTCAATAAATTTTTAGTAAACTGATAGTAAGCTTCTTGATCAGGTGTTCTTTCTTGGACAGTAGAGCCCTTGAAAAAATCCCGTCGGATATCAGCATCGCCTACCGCTTTACTACCTCGCATTCCTATTTCAGAGCCATAATAAATTTGAGGAATACCTCTTGTCGTGGCTATAAGTGTCATGGCCAATTTGTAGTCATTAAGAGAAGGATAAGATTCATTGAATCTTTGCGTATCATGATTCTCGATAAAGACCAAAAGATTCTTTGGATTGGCATACAGGTAATCTTGCGTGAAGTTTTCGTAAAAACGAACAACACCTTGATCCCAACCTTGCTCTTTTTCTCTAAATGCCTGTGAAATAGCATCGTGTAAAGTGAAATCCATCACTGAGGGCATATTACTATTGAAATGCTGCAACGCCCCGATCGGACTATCTTTTTGCCAAAATGCCATTTGTGCTTGGTCGTGCATCCATACTTCACCAACTATATTCAGATTTGGGTATTCATCCATGATCGCTTTTGTCCAAGCAGCTATGGCGACTTTATCATTATACGAGTAAGTATCGACGCGTAAACCATCTAAATCTGCCCATTCGATCCACCAAATTGTATTCTGAATCAAATAAGTGAGCAGCATTGGGTTATTCTGATTCATGTCTGGCATCGTGGTATCAAACCAACCATCGGCAGATGCTTTTTGATCATTTTTTGCAGCATATGGGTCAAATTGAGTAGTGGTGCGATAACTCGACCTGGTGAATTGTTCAAACTGATGGATCCAGGTTGAAGTTGGCAAATCTTGGATCATCCAGTGCTTACTTGACCAATGATTAGGCACCTCATCTTTGATGACTTTCAAACCCAACTGATGTGCGTTGGCTACCAGCGATTTGAAACTTTCGTTGCTTCCATAACGTGGATCGACTTTATATAAATCAGATTGCGCATAACCGTGATAAGAATAGACAGGTTCGTTGTCTTCTAAAAAAGGAGTCATCCAGATTGTAGTAGCACCCAATTCCTTGATATAGTTTAGGCGGTCTTGAACACCTTTTAAATCACCGCCATGTCTACCTCCTGGCAGATTTGGATTTGCCTGCTCTTTCATTCCATTGACATTATCATTGAGAGGGTCACCATTTGCAAAACGGTCTGGCATTAACAAATAAACAACATCTTGTGAAGTAAAACTATTGCGGTACTGAGAAGCTTCTTTTCTAGCGAACAACGTAAACGGATGTGTGGCAACAATTTTTTTCTTGTCCAAAAGGCGAATTGGATAGTCGCCTGCTACCTTTCCTTGCGTTTCAAGGGTAATAAAAATATAATTCGGGTTTTCAGTTCTTACTTCTTCAAGAATTGATAATCCACTCACCTCTACCTTGAATTTGGCAATCTGAGGACCATGCAATAAAACTTGAACTTGATGATGCTCCATACCGGCCCACCAATTGGATGGTTCTACATGTTGTAATACTTGTGAATGAGCTTGAAGTACAAGCATTATAACAAAAAATAAACTACTCCATTTCATAAACACGCTTTTGTATTCCATTTTCAAAGTTTAAAAATTTGATGCAATTTTTAGCATCTGGGTCGATTTCTCTGCCCAAAATATCTGATACAAATAATAATTTTCCTGGTACTTGACTAAGTTCATCAACATTGCTGATACAGGGATTTGGCAAGCCAACATATGGCGACAATTGACTAAGAGCACTTTGTTTCCTACTTTGTAGATAGGGAATAACGCCGCTTTTTACATGAGCACCCCATGTTTGCTGAAGTGCATTTAAAAAATCTTGATCACTGAAACCATAGTCCAACCCTTTGTAGTCGTCGAGCAATGCCGCCGGTGCGATCAATTGTTGTTTTTGCTCCAATAAAACTTGTAAATCACTAACTGTCCAGATAGAATTGAGGATGTCCAACATATGGAAGGTAAAGCGGTCCTTGAAATAAGGTACAGCCATTAATTTGGTGTACAAGGGCCTTGCTTGGTTACCCGGCGACCACGAGTAGATATTTCTCAATGCCCAATTGATATTGAACCAATCTATTCCGAAAGTATTATCTAGGTCATAAGATAAGTAAACGATTTTACCATCACCCTCGCGCTGATACAGGTAATAATTATTCTTGTTGTAGGCATACCCATCCCATTGCCCCATCAGAATTTCCAATGCAATATTTCGCAGAAATAATTCGACATCAAAAACGTCTTGAATGGCACAAACAAAATTTGACGGAACGGTGTTATTCAGCACATTGATGAAATTCAATAAAGCTGAATAATCTGCGCTATCCTTGTTTGTTTTTAACTCGTAAACTCCTTGATAACTGGTTGGATTACTCCCCCACCAAGTCAAATCTGCACCATAAAAACACTTCCACAAATTACCATTGGCTTCGGCCGGAAAACGCAAGTCAAGAAATTCATCATCGAGGTGCTCTACATTGATGTAAAGTCCTTTGTATTCATTATTGACATACAGTTTGACATAACTTGTTCTGGCTGCAGCCAAACCTGCAGAGCGGAGTAGATGCTGAGCCAAGAAGCTTCGCATGATGGAAACGTCATTGTGCTCACCATTTAGATTTAATTCTTCGAGTCCTTCGAACTTTTGGCTGGATACAAAGCGATTGAAATCAATTTTAAAAGACTTTTTTTGGGAAGAAAGCGAAGTGTTTCCTCGAGCCCTAAAGCCTATACTATCGTAAAAAACCGTTCCAAAACTACTTTGATAACTGATCTCTGCCATGAATTCATGACCACTAAACAAGCTATCGCCAAGTAATAAATTAAGCGAATCTTGATCAATGTTGACAAAAACACTAGCTACCTCATCTTGTAGGAACGCCAAATTGTTGTTCGGCTGTGGAATCTGCGCAAAACTCGACCAGGGGAAAAATAAAAATGCAAGAAAGAACTTATGCATTAATTCATTTTAATGAACTCCTTATTTGATTTCAACTGACCAATAGTGAGTAATGAATGATAGGCCCCAGCTGGTAAATCATTGAGTGATAATGCAATGTTATTTTTCCCATCTTGAGTGAGCCCCTTATGTCTTTCTACTACGACTCCGTCCTGATTGATAATCAACAATTCGAATGGTTGGATATTGCTAGCATTGAAACTGATGTTGATGAGATCGCTGGATGGATTTGGAAAAACACGCAATTCGAAATCTTCAATGTTTAATTCTTCAACACTAACTGGTGCGTCTGTAATTGTTGGCTTTGGTAATTTTACGTCCGTGTAAATACGGTAAGCTCCGGGCGCAAGGTCGATAGGTGCAAGTGCATTGACAACGTTGATGCTATCTCCAGTAAAATATTCATACCACCAACCCGCATGTTGAAAGTTCGGAATGGCAGCCTGAGTTGTCACGGCAAAATTAGCCAACGAGACACCGTTCATTGAGCTGTGATTCATATTTACGCGCTTAACCGCACCTGTTAGGCTGTATTGAAAATTCAATGAGCGGAAGGTTTCGTAGTTATTACGAAGTGCTAACGTTGCTGCATAAACATCATACAGTTGTCTTCTTCTGGCTTGGGTATAGTAATTCCATAAAATAGGCTTATTACATACTCTACAAGGAACATCAATCGAGATGTCGTAACCTAGTTCTTGAAATTGCCACAGCATTCTCGGGCCAGGTTGGGTCAAAAAAGTAACGGCCAATGCCTGAGCCCTTCCAAGAGCAGTGTAAAGGTCCTTGGCATTATGG
>JBJTCG010000111.1:0-13181 GCA_046091725.1 Flavobacteriales bacterium
TCTACATGTACAATTACAAGGTAGTTCAGATTTTGCCCAATTTGAAATTAAAAATCGTGCATTATTGCTTCAAGAGCAGCCGATACTCTGGACAAACTCAGCAGAACTCAAAGCAATAAATGCTATGGTATTTTTTAAGGATAGCACCATCGAAAAAATCGATTTAACTGAACAGGCTAGCATCTTGCTAGAACTCCAGAAAGATAGTTTTTACAATCAAATAACCGCCACCTCACTGCATGCTTATTTTGACACAACAGGCAATCTCAATTTAGTAGAGGCGCTAGGACAAGCCTGGACCATTTTTTATCCAGAAACGAATAAACAAATCAATGATACAACGGTTCAAGTTCAACGCGAAGGACTCAATCGTTTATTTGCAGATCATTTGGAAATTGCAATTGCCGGAAAAGAAATTAGTAGCATTACCTACTTTGATCAACCAGAAGGTGTTTTTTATCCGATGAACAAGATCGATCCTAAAGAAAAAAAGATTAAGAATTTTTCTTGGAACCCGACACTAAGGCCGCAAAAAATTGACGATTTGCGAACAAAAAATTAACTCAATTCCTCGTTGTCAACAGCAGCATCCCAGCGGGTTACACTCTTGACTCCTTCTACTTGTTCAAATTTACGTGTCAGTTGCTCTAATTGTGCTGTGTCGTATACCAATACTTTGATGCGCCCTTCAAAAACGCCATCATTCGTCTCGAATGAAATACTTTTCATATTGATATTATTTTGCCTTGAAATGATTTCTGTAAGCCTGTTGACCAAACCAATTTGATCGATACCAATGATGCGAATGGCGGCCACACGCTCAACCAAGGCGCTGCTTTGCCATGTTGCTTTCAAACAGCGGTAAGCCAATTTTGATAACAGGTGCATGGCATTAGGGCAATTGAAACGATGTATTCTAATGCCGCTAGAAATCGTAATGAAGCCAAAAATACTATCACCAGGAATAGGACTACAACATTTAGCTAGTGTATAATCAAAACCTTTGAAATCTTCACCGATGATAATTGTATCGGTATCTGTGTTGATGCCTTCGCGCACCAAACTATCATCTGATCCTTTGATTTTCTTGGAACGAATTTTTCGTTCTAGCACTATGAGACCTTGTTGGATATTGAGTTCACGAAGCTGTGCTAAATCTAATTTTCCTTTGGCAATTTTATAATAAAGCGTACTGGCTGAATCAAGATGATGCTGTCTTTCAAGCGCCTTGATATTTTCTGGGCACATCCGAATACCAAATTGCTTGAACTTGCGCTCCAGTATTTCTTTTCCATCTGCTGCAATTACCTTTCGTTCCTCGTTGAGCGCTTGTTTAATGCGCTGTTTGGCTTTGGCTGAAACCACGAAACGCAACCATTCATCGTTTGGTTTTTGCTTTTTGGAGGTTAGGATTTCGAGTTGGTCGCCGTTTTGCAACTGATAACTGAGTGGAACCAAACGGTTGTTTACTTTAGCGCCTATACAATGATTTCCAATTTCGGTATGGATATCGTAAGCAAAATCTAATATGGTTGAACCTGTTGGCAGAACGCGCAACTCGCCTTTAGGGGTAAATACATAAATTTCATCATTGAATAGATTGAGCTTGAAATCATTGACAAAATCAAGCGCACTAGACTCAGGATTATCGAGCAACTCACGAATCTCAGCGATCCAACGATCAAATTTATTTTCTTCCGTTTTAGATTCTTTGTATTTGTAATGTGCCGCTAGCCCATGCTCAGCGATGTCGTCCATACGCTCACTTCGGATCTGTACCTCTACCCACCTTCCTTGAGGTGACATAACAGTTGTATGCAAAGATTCATAACCATTTGCACGGGGTGTAGAAACCCAATCTCGGAGTCTTTCTGGGCTCGGTTGGTAGAAATCAGTCACTACAGAGTAAACACGCCAACAATCGGATTTTTCGCTCTCAAGAGGTGTATCTAAAATGATTCTTAGGGCAAAAACATCAAAAACCTCCTCGAAAGGAATGTCTTTGGTTTGCATTTTGCGCCAAATAGATGAAATTGATTTGGTACGGGCCTTGATTTCAAATTGGTAACCCTGCTCAGTCATGGCCGTTCGAATAGGCGCTACAAAGCGTCTAATGAAACGGTTTCTGACATCTTGAGTTGATTTCAATTTGGCTTCAATTTCAAGATATACCTCTGACTCACAGTACTTCATACTGAGGTCTTCAAGTTCAGACTTGATTGGATAAAGACCCAAACGGTGTGCCAAAGGCGCATACAAAAACTTGGTTTCAGAAGCAATTTTAAGTTGCTTTTCTGGTTTCATGCTTTGCAAGGTTCGCATGTTATGCAATCTATCTGCAAGTTTGATCAATACGACCCTGAAATCATCAGAGATAGTGAGGATCATTTTTCTGAAATTCTCGGCCTGAATAGAAGTATTTTCGTCGAAAACCTCAGGTATTTTGGTAAGCCCATCTATGATTTTACGGACCGTTGGTCCAAAAAGATCTTCGATGTCTTGCAATGTTATATGGGTATCTTCAACAGTATCGTGCAATAGCGCACATACAATTGCTGTAGGCTCTAAGCCCATTTCTTCAGCGCAAATTCTAGCAACAGAAATTGGATGATAAATATAGGGCTCACCTGACTTTCGGCGCATGTCTTTGTGGGCATCAAGCGCTATATCAAAGGCTTTGCGAATGAGTTTGGTTTCATCCCTACTACGGTCTTTCGTTGCACGCAAAAGGCCTTTAAAAGCATTGAGAATTTCAATGCGTTCTTGTTCTAGGTCGATATTGCCGCTGCCGTCGTATTGCATTACAGACTTGGAAGTAATTTTGTTTTGACTTCTCCAAAACCAATTTTTATGCCATTATTTTCACAGTAACCTCGCATAATAACGGTGTCGTGATCTTGGATAAAACGACGTTCAGAGCCGTCTGGCATAGGGATGGGTTTAGTGCCTTTCCATGCCAATTCTAACATAGATCCGTATGAATCTGGTGTTGGACCAGAAATTGTACCTGAGCCCATGAGATCACCACAGCGGATATTACAACCATTCACAGTATGATGAGCCAGTTGCTGTGCCATGTTCCAATACATGTATTTGAAGTTGGATTTCGACACCAATTTTTCAGGTTGTTCTGGAATTTCAATGGCTACTTCTAATTGAATATCGTAAGACTTATTCCCTTCAAATTGAAGATACGAAAGTACGTTTGGATGCTGCGTCGGTGTTGCTGTTGCAAACGGCTCAAGGGCATCGAGCGTAACGATCCAACAAGACATAGAGGACGCGAAATTTTTGGCAAGAAATGGTCCAAGCGGAACGTATTCCCATTTTTGGATATCTCTTGCGGACCAATCGTTGAATAAGCACAAACCAAAAATATAATCTTCGGCCTCAGCGGTGCTGATTTGGTGTCCGAGAGGTTTGCCATCAAAGGTGATAAAACCCATTTCGAGCTCAAAATCTATTTGACGAGAAGGCGCGTAAATTGGGTCAGCGTTGTCGTCTGGTTTGATTTGACCTTTTGGCCTGATGACGTCCTGACCAGACGGAATCACGGACGAAGCCCTGCCGTGATAGCCAACGGGTATCCATAGCCAATTGGGCAACAAGGCATTGGCGGGGTCTCTGAACATGATCCCAACATTGGTGGCGTGCTCTTTTGACGAGTAAAAATCAGTGTAATCGCCAATTTGAACGGGTAAATGCGAGAATACCTCAGCAACAGGCAACAGTGCGGTATGGTGCGCTACCGCGAGTCTGAATGAATTGTTATCGTGTTGTAAAAGCTCTGAAATACGGTTTCGCAAAGCGCGAACGGCTAACTTGCCATATTTCATGAGTGGATTTAAAAAATCTTGTTGAAAAACACTTGCAGTGAACGGCAAATCATGGAAATAACCGTGGCTAGCCAATGCAGATAGATTTAGTACTTGCTCTCCGATACGGACAGCTACGAATTTATCAGATGGCTGCGCGGTGGTGCTGACAATTCCAAAAGGCAAATTTTGAATGGGGAAATCTGAATTTTCAGGAACTTGAATCCAAGATTTCAAATGCGTTTGATTGGCTGTAATTTGCATTTTTATAATTGAGAATTAAACATTAAATCGGAAATGCATGATGTCGCCATCTTCAACGACATATTCTTTTCCTTCTACCTTGAATTTACCAGCCTCTTTGACTGCACTTTCTGAACCCAATGTGGTGTAGTCATTGAATTTCATAACTTCGGCTCGGATAAATCCTTTTTCAAAGTCAGAGTGAATAACGCCAGCGGCCTGTGGAGCGGTCATGCCTTTGCGTATAGTCCAGGCACGAACTTCTTTCACCCCTGCCGTAAAATACGTTTGTAGATTTAACAATTGGTAGGCCTGACGAATCAAACGATTGACGCCTGGCTCTTCTAAACCAAGTTCTTCCAAAAACATTTGTCGTTCGTCATAGGTTTCAAGCTCAGTGATATCGGCTTCAATTTTAGCGCCTATAATGAGCACCTCTGCATTTTCTGCAGCAACAGCTTCTTTGACGCGTGTGACGTGTGCATTGCCTGTTTTGACCGATGCTTCGTCCACATTACAAACATACATTACGGGTTTAGAGGTAATCAAATTGAAAGTATGAATGATGTCCATTTCTTCTTGAGAAAAACCGAGTCCGCGAACTGATTTTCCCTGTTCGAGACCTGCTTTGATTTGCAGCGCTAATTCATTTTCTTTGATGGCATCTTTGTCTCCGGACTTGATGATACGAGCCAAACTTTGAATTTTTTTCTCGATGGTGTCGAGGTCTTTGAGCTGTAATTCGATATCGATGATTTCTTTGTCGCGAATGGGGTCAACACTACCATCAACATGAATGATATTGCCGTCATCGAAGCAACGCAAAACGTGCAAAATGGCATCTGTTTCTCTGATATTCGCTAAAAATTGATTACCTAGCCCCTCACCTTTCGATGCGCCTTTAACCAAACCTGCAATATCGACGATTTCCATGGTGGTCGGGACAACGCGCTCAGGATTGACAATTGCTTCTAGTTTTTCAAGGCGTGGATCAGGAACCGAAATGGTACCGAGATTTGGTTCAATTGTACAAAAAGGAAAGTTTGCCGATTGCGCTTTAGCGTTAGACAAACAATTAAATAATGTCGATTTACCTACATTTGGTAAGCCTACGATACCACATTTTAAAGCCATTCTTTTGTTTTGTTAGATCAGGTGCAAAGATAGCCAAAAGCAAGCTGTGTTTGGCGGAAATTGGTATTTTTACCCAAATTCTATTCATGAAATTGAGCTTGCTTCCAACTTTGCTCTTTTGGGCTACAAGTTTTTATCTGTGTGCACAAGACAGCCTCCTGATTCGAAAAATTTATGACGAAGCCCTACTCAGAGGATCTGCCTACGAGGACTTACGACAACTTTGCAAGCAGATTGGTCCACGGTTATCTGGTTCAGCCCAAGCAGAAATGGCTATTGACTGGAGCTACGAAAAAATGAAATTGTATGATTTCGATGTGGTCAAAAAGCAAGCCATTACTGTTCCTCATTGGGAGCGCGGCACTACCGAAACAGGTTGGTTTCGATCTGAAAACGGAGCGCTTCAAAAAGTACATTTATTGGCATTAGGTGGCTCAATTGGCACTCATGGCCTGATGCAAGCAGAAGTCATTGAATTTAAACAACTTTCCGATTTACAAAAAGCCAAGCCAAAAGAGGTTGCAGGCAAGATCGTTTTCATCAATCAGGCAATGGATGCAGCACAAATTCAAACTTTTAAGGCCTACGGTGCTTGTTACGCGATCCGCGGCAATGGTGCTGTCGAGGCCAGTAAACTCGGGGCCAAAGCCGTATTAATTCGGTCACTAGGCTTGCCTCAAGACCAACATCCGCACACAGGATCCATGCATTATGAAAATGGCGTTGAGAAGATTCCTGCGGCTGCATTAGCAACTCAAGATGCCAATGCGCTTGCTGCCGCACTACAACATCATAAAGTACAATTTTATTTAGAAATGGATTGTCGTGACTTTCCGGATGCACCTTCATTTAATGTCATGGCCGAGATCACCGGAAGTGAATTTCCAGATCAAATCATTACAATTGGCGGCCACCTCGATTCATGGGATACCGGCGAGGGCGCCCATGACGACGGCGCTGGCGTAATTCACTGCCTAGAGGCGCTTCGTATTTTAAAAGTTCTAAATATACAACCCAAACACACCATTAGAGTTGTATTTTTCATGAATGAAGAAAATGGCAATCAAGGTGGTCAACAATATGCCAAGTGGGTTTTGGCAAACCAAGAAAAACATATAGCGGCGCTAGAGAGTGACCGCGGTGGTTTCGCTCCACGTGGTTTCAACCTTGACGGACCTGAAAAATACTTGTCTCTTTTACAAAGTTTTGAACCAGCGCTCACCTCTTATGATTTGCACATTTTTGAAAAAGGTTATGGTGGCGTCGATATTGGGCCTTTGAAAACTGCTTTTCCGGGTATCCCATTATTTGGCTTTGTCCCCGACTCACAACGCTATTTTGACTACCACCATGCGCCTAGCGATGTCTTCGAAGCGGTCAACAAACGAGAGCTCGAGCTGGGTGCAGCTGCTATTGCGAGTTTTATTTACCTCCTTGACAAAAATTTACAGCCCTGATGTGTGGTATTGCCGGACTCATCGAAAAAAAGGAAGGAAACTTCCCACATGCCACTTTAACTCAAATGAGCCAACGTTTGGCACACCGAGGGCCAGACGGTGCTGGAATGGCAGTTTTTGAAAATGAAAAACTAGGCTTAGCTCATCGGCGTTTGGCCATTATTGATCTGTCTGACGCCGCAGCGCAGCCCATGCATTTAGATGATCGTTTGAGCATGGTATTCAACGGAGAAATCTATAATTACCGAGAAATAAAAAATACACTCCAAGACAACGGTGTCTTGTTTCATACGAGCTCAGATGCCGAAGTGCTGCTCAAAGCTTATCAGCACTGGGGCAAGGATTGTTTGCAGCACCTCGACGGCATGTGGGCGTTTTGCATTTTTGACCACGAACAACAAACGCTTTTTTGTGCCCGTGACCCTTTTGGCGTCAAGCCATTCTACTATGTCAATACAAACGAACATTTCGGATTCGCCTCCGAAATAAAAGCACTATTATGCATCCCGAGTTATCAGGCTCAGGTAAACTCAAAAGCTGTTCATGACTTTTTAGTCAATGCGCAAATCGAAGCGGAGGCCGAGGGTTTTTTCAAGGACGTCTTTGAATTACTGCCTGGAAAATCATTGAGCTATTCGTTGCAAACGCAACAATTGGAAATTAGCTCCTATAAAAAGCACCTTGACCCTTCCTTTTCAAATACCTATGAAGCCTTAAAAGTAGCTGTACAGCGCCGCCTTAGAGCTGATGTGCCCATCGGATTCTGTTTATCCGGAGGCCTAGACTCAAGCACCCTTCTTTCTGTATCAAAAGCACTGCAAAATGAAGCACCGATAGAAAGTCTAACCAAAGGCATAACTGCCTTTACTGCCGTACATGATTCTCCACTAGACGAGCGCAAATGGGCTCAGCAAATGGTTGAAAAAACACAGGTGGACTGGATTATACAAGAAGTCAATGCAACAGGCCTTATTGCAGCCATTGAACATTTAATATACCATCAAGATATTCCATTGCTATCATCAAGTACTTATGCTCAAAGTGCCGTCATGAAAGCAGCCGCAGCTCAAAACATCAAAATATTGTTAGATGGTCAAGGAGGTGACGAATTATTTGCTGGCTACCAAATATTCTACCCTACTTTTTTTAAAGAATTATTATTCAGAGGTAAGTTGATCAAATTCATCAAAGAATGGCGAAGCCTTTCCAATAGCCCTACGGATAAAAAATACATCCTGAAAGAATGGAGCCAAGACATCTTGAGTCTTTTACCTCAGCAGCTTACAGACCGACTTTATCGCCGTAAAAAAATTGCGTTTCAATACATTGACATCCGAGCAACAAAAAAGAGAAAGCGCTATTCGAGCTTGCAAAAACACCTCAAAGATTTCAGAGAAGGCCCGGCATTAAAAGGCCTGTTGCGTTGGGAAGATCGTTGCTCGATGCAATACAGTATTGAGTCAAGAACGCCATTTGCAGACGCCCTATTTTTAGTTGATCAAGTAAAGAAATTAGATGCAAGCGAGCTAATTACAAATGGTTGGTCAAAGTATGAGCTGCGTCAAAGTGTAGCACATCTATTGCCTAAAGAAATAACTTGGCGAAAAGATAAAAAAGGTTTTTCAGTTCCGCAGGCACTATGGATGCATCAAACTAGCAGTTTTTGGATGGATATCTTGCAGTCTAAAAATTCTTTGGATCCGTTAGCGCTTGTCAATTGGAAAAAATTAATTCTAGACGCACCCGCTATATTAGCCACAGATCAGGAAAACCCAGCGAAAGATTTCTTATTTCGTTGCTGTAGTTATTTAATCTGGCTCGAACAATTTAACCTTGGAAAGCTTCCTGCTTCAAGGTAAGCGAAAAAACTTTACTCGGTTTTTGGTGCAGCTGTTGCGCTTCACTTTGATGACCACCTGGTAAATAGATGGCACACAACGCGTGTTTCACCAAATAAACATGGCCATGCATATGTTTCGGCAAGCCTTCGTAAATACCTCTTAGTACATCATAGCGCGGATATTCAGTGTCTGATTTTGCATCGTGCCAAATCATGATACTTTGCTCATTCTTTCTAAGCTGAAGCATGCGCTGTGTATCTCGCTTTACCGCTTCATAAGAGTGGTCTCCGTCAATAAAAATACAATCGCAGGCCGCAACATAAGGCGTTAAATCAAAATTCGCAGCATCACCCTCTAAGTGTTTGATATTGGAAATATGTTGCGAAAAAGTTCTGTGTGCTTCAATATAAGCTTCGTCTGCCCCCATTTGACGCAATTGATTGTTCGTTAAATTGAGCGTAAAAACTTGCCCTACATAAGGCGCTACATTTGCTGCACTTTCACCCCTCCAAGTTCCGATCTCAAAATAAGTTTGAACATTGTACTTTCTACAAACCATTTGCAACAATGCAAAATCCGTAGCCAATGATGATCCTGAAAGAAACGAATAGGGTTTTACCACAATATCTTGTGCTTCAGGCCAAGAGAACACATCAATTTGCTGCAACTTCAGGTCAGGGAATTGTTTTAGAAAAGCGGCCTCTAATTGCGAATCTTCCTTGAGAATGAGGTTGATCAAATAAGGTTTTTGAAGCAACAACAACAAGCCGCGAAGCAGTTTGATAACTTTAGACATTGACTTTACTTTTAACAGAACGTCCTAAACGTTCAATGAGCAATTTTATTTCTGATCGTTGCGGGAAAATGGAGATACGGCCACCTGAGTTTAAAAAAAAGATTGCAACAACCAAACTCGTACTGCAATAAGATGCAGTCATGGCCCATCCTGCACCAATTGCCCCGTTGTCCGCAATCGAGTAACTTGAAATACCATAACAAACAACGAGCCCGACTCCTGAGGCTAATGCATTGACCCAGTATTTCCCCATGCCAGAAAAATAATGTCCGACAATGAGGGCATAAGTGAAAACCCAAACACCTGGTGCCAAAACCAACATTAAAGGCCTAATGCCAACAAAGGCTGGGCCGAAAACAAAACCATAAAATGAGGCAGGTAATAATAAAAAGACACAGAGTACTATCAAAGAAACAAGCATCCCGTAACGCGCTAATTTTTCAGTGATTTGTTGGTTATAAACTACATCACTAGAATTGGAGATGACCGCATATTGCCACAGCGAAATACTCGAAGCCACCAACCATATAGATTCAGTAATTGAACTTGCGTTAGACATAATTCCAACCCCAGCCGCTTGCCCATGTTGTTCCAGTAGGTAGAATGTCAAGCGAAAACTCAGTAATTGCAGCACATGAGCAAGCTGATTAACCAAACCCAGCGAAAATAGTTTTTGCCAAACTTCTAACCATGAAGATTGCTGAACTTGTTGATCTTGCCAATGGCTAGCTAACAAAATAATACTCGTTAGAGCAGCAGTTCCAAAAGCAAAATACAACGCATCTCGATAATAAATGGTTTCCCAAATCCAATATTGTCCGAGTGCTACAATTAGCGTGACTATCGGCACCGTTATTTGAATGACATTATAAGCTTTTAGATGTTGTTTCCCCAGAAGCAGCGAACTATTCACAGAGGTGATGGCACTAATGGCACTAAGTAGAATGATGTGTAAGGCAATTTCAGATTCAAAATGAAAGGAAGATACAAGGAATTGAAATGCAATGATACAAACAATTAAAATCCAGCTATTGGAGGCTAGAAGTAAGCGCAACCACCCCACCCTTGAAGATAAATAAACCAGTGCTGCTCCACCAACAAAACCTTCGAAAATGATGACTATTGCAATTGTAGTAAGTAACAAACTTTGTTGACCTTTGCCTTCTGGCCCAAGTACTTGAGAAAAGAGTATCGCTAAAATAAGATTGAGCGCTGCTGTAGCTACACGTACACCAAAATTTGCAAGTATCTTACGAAACATCCTTTTTTAAAACTTGGTAATACGCTTCTTGCATTTGGGCTGCGATTGCTGTTGGCCCATATTTAAGCACTGCTTCTTGATGCATGGCTTCAGGATCAAACTGTTGATTCTGAATGGCGAGCATTGCATTTACCATTGCATCTTTATCGGCAGGTGGTACTAAAATGCCATTGTTTTGATGGATGATTTCCCCAACTCCGCCAACATTGGTAGCAATCATGGGTGTTCCGCAAGAAAGGGCCTCGAGTAAAACACATGGAAGGTTTTCGTAACGGCTACTCAAGACAAAAGCATCCGCAAATTGAAGCAGGGCTGCCACACCTTGTGCATCCTGGGCTCCATGAAAATGAATAGATTCAGCAAAATCTAAACCCGAAATGATCCGTTCGTAAACACTGAAGTCACCGTCAGAAACCACATGCAATTCTGTATGTGGTTGTTGTTTTTTAAGTTCATAAAAAGCATTGACCAACAAATGGAAGTTCTTTTGAATGGGGTCAAGAGAAGATACATGTACAAAACGAAAATTTTGATGAGGTCTTTGGGTCGTGGGTTTGAAAAGGTTGGTGTCTATGACATTGGCAACCACTTTACTTGGTGTAGAGATGCCAAAGTTTAGCATGGCAACTGCTAAATCTTGTGAAACAGGAAGCAACAGTTGACTGCGCTTCCCTATAAATTTGAGCATGATTTTTTGCCAAGCACTGGGTTGGGGAACGGTATACGGATGATAGCAAGTCCAGTGTTCAGAGAATAGTAGCGGAATTCTGAAGCGCCATTTCAAAAGCAAACCCACCACCCCAATTGGATACAAAACAGCACCATGTATGATTTCTGGCTTTCCGATTGGTGTTTGTTTTGCATGTTTCCAATAAGTGAACAACACTTGAAAATAGGAAACCAATTTACCCACTAAAAATATTTTATTACGAGGGATGTAAATCACTTTCTCATAATAAGGTGTTTGCTTTTCTTCGATGGTGAGTGTTTGGTGCTGGTCTGATAAAACAACATGTAACAAAGCAACATCAGCAATTGAGCTGGCTACTTTGAGGTGCTGAGCAACGAAGTTCCCTTCTGTTGGTTTCAGTTGATTGGGATACCAACTTGAAAGACAAAGTACTTTAGGACGCTGCTGCATGAGATGAATTTACAGATTATTTTGATAAACGGCCTCTAACTGTGACAGTGCGTAGTCAATTTCCTCGCGTGTGGTGTAGCGTGAAAACGAAAACCTAGCGTTTGGCCTGTTCATGTCTGCGCCAATTGCATCAAGTACATGAGAACCCTTGGTTGCACCTGAGGTACATGCTGAACCTCCGCTCACGGCAACTCCTTTCAAATCAAGGGTAAACAGAAGAAGACCTGCTTTAGAAGTAGCGGGAAGACAAACATTTAAAACAGTATATAGGGCCTTTTCATAAGCTGTTTCACCATGAAAACTAACATCAGAGAAAATGGCGCTTAGGCGCTCTATCATATGAGATTTCAAGCCGTAAACGTGTTGTTGATGCTCCGTTAGATCTGTGTAGGCCAATTCCATCGCTTTTGCTAAGCCAACAATTCCGGCTATGTTTTCTGTACCACCACGCAAGCCTCTTTCTTGTGAACCGCCATGAATCAATGGATTGACTTTTGTTTGTTTGTTGACATATAAAAAACCGATTCCTTTAGGGCCATGAAACTTATGGGCTGCGCAAGTTATAAAATCAATATCGAGCGTTTTAAGATCAAAAGCGTAGTGTCCCATTGTTTGAACGGTATCCGAATGAAACAATGCACCATATTGACGACACAAACGCGCCACTTCCTCTAGGGGTAGCAAGGTGGCAATTTCATTGTTGGCATGCATGAGCGAAACAATTGTCTTGGGTGCTTGCTGCAGCAATGCTTCTAATTCTTTAAGATCTATATTGCCTTTGGCATCTAGCTTTAAAAGATCGACCTCGATTTGTTCGTGAGCTTTTAAAGCATCGGCAGTATGACCAACTGCATGGTGTTCAGCAGCTGTTGTTATAATGCGTTTAACACCCATTTGGGTAACCGCGGCGTGTAAGGCCATGTTGTCAGCTTCGGTTCCGCCTGAAGTAAAAATAATTTCAGCGGGTGAACAATTTAAATATCGGGCAATTTTTCGTCTGGAATTTTCTATCAACGCCTTTGCTTGACGGCCAAATGCATGTGTAGAAGATGGATTGCCAAAAGTTTCAAATAGAACCGGAACCATTGCCTCTACTACTTCTGGAGCTACAGGGGTAGTGGCCGCGTTGTCAAGGTAAACCTTCATTGAATCGTGTTTTGCCACGAAGATACTAAAATTAGTTTGCTTATCTTTGAGTAATGAATGCTCCTCTAGCTGAAAGAATGCGGCCAAAAACACTTGATCAATATATCGGTCAAGCTCATTTATTAGGGCCAAATGCGGCTTTACGCAGGGCAATTGAGGCAGGAGTTATACCATCCATGATTTTCTGGGGCCCTCCAGGTGTTGGTAAAACAACCCTTGCAACACTCATTGCACAGCATTTACAACGCCCAATTCATACACTTTCTGCAATTTCATCAGGCGTAAAAGATGTCAGAGATATTATTGCACAAGTACAGGGTGGCGGTATGTTTCAGCCAAAAGGTTCC
>JBJTCG010000112.1:0-18432 GCA_046091725.1 Flavobacteriales bacterium
TTGGCTCTGTTGTTTGATTTGTGCCCGCGCAGCCTCTCCTCCTGTTTCTGCAAAAACTTGCGCCTCAAAATCATGTGCGCTTTGAGCCGGATTTGCTTGCCCCTGCGTAGCTTCTTGCGTTGACCAATCTTGTTCGGATGAAGGACGTGTATCGTTCATATCACGCGCAATACTCTTCAACTCCTGAGTTTGCTGGACGTTCATTTCTTCCCGCAACTCTTGTTTTTCGGCTTCGTCGAGTTGCTCTAGTTGCACTTCATAAAGTTTTTCACCTTGAATCAGGTCTTCTTTAACAACTGTTGTGAGTTCCAAATAAATAAACACGCCCATATACACACTCGCTACAACGATGAATGCCTTGAGGTAATGTTCAGATTTTAATTGCCAACTCATGGTATTCTTTCAATCAAACGGTTTTCCTTCTCAAGAAAATAAGTAATTTTTTCTTCTTGAACCAATAATAAAGTCTCTGTATCAAAACGCGAAATGCGTTGATATTTGGTTTCAAGGACTTGCCTTCCTGTGAGTGTCAATAAACCATCTTTACCTGCATTTGAAACAAGCAAGTAAGTTTTTTCAAAGGGTTTGATTGCTTCAAAAGCAATAGGAATCGTGAAGCCTTTGTTCATTTCGTAAATACCTAATAAGCCATTTTGCTCCACTAAAAAACCTAAACCGGAAAGGTAGCGAATGGACGAATAATCAAAGTTTAAAATTGTTTTTCCGCTTGCATCGATCAAGCCATATTTTCCTTTTTTCTTCGCTATGCCTACTGCTGCTTGAAAAGGTAAGATATCCTCAAAAGTTGCAGCAACTATTTCTTTTCCATTCAATTTGAGACCCTTTTTACCATTTTTAATAAAAATGATGGGTAAATTAGGATCCGAAAGAATGGGTGTTATTACTTCTGGCGCATTTACTTTTTGACTTTCGATATACTGCTCGATTTCTTCGTAAACCATCGGCTGGGTATTGAAGAGCACACCGTCAGCCCAAGATAAGTAAAAGCCTAAACTATCTTCCAACATTAAGGCACCATTTTCTAAACGTTGAATATCCTTGTACTGAGCAGCAATAACAAGCTTTCCTAAATGATTTAATACACCATAAGTTTCCCCTTTTTTGGCGATAAAAGTACGCTGTTGCGGATCAAAAATCTCATCGTACTGAAAGGGAGCTAAGATTTCGTTTTTCTTGTTGATGAGACCCATTTTGTCGTTACTTGCCACAATTGCAGCACCATCATAAAAAGCACTGGCTTCTTCGTAGCTACAAGTAATTCGCAATTTCCCATCTTGATCGATGTACCCGTATTTCGCATTTTCGAGCCAAGGATAGAGCACCGTTAATAACAAAGCACCATCGCTCTCGAGTGTTTTAATGTCTGGATAATCAGGATACGCTTTTTTAAACGATTCAAGACGCTCCACACTATATTCTTGCATGTAAAGCTTGTAAACTTCTCTCCAGGCATCTCCAATATTTGGAGAATTTGGGTATCGTCGCGCAAAATGAGAATAAGCTTCGAGGGATCCTTCTGATTTGGTAAGCTCATAAAGGCGCGTCCATGCCTGATTAACATATCGGTGATCTGAATTATTAAAAATGAATTGCGCTAATAAATTTTCATTATTTGCCGAAGTTTGTTCTAGGTAATAAAGTTCTTCATATTTCAATTGAGCTTCGGCAATTTGTAAAGCATCAGGATAGTGACCGATAAAATTGAAGAATGCACCTGATTCATTCAAAGCCAATGCATTTGCATAAGCCAAAGAATCTCTGAGTAAAGTTGCTTGCTCATATATTGGAGCTATTGCGCTGTAACGGTTTCGGAACTGCTCTAATTTTTCAAGAGACAAACTATTTTTCAATTGCGCATACTCTTTACTGGCTAAATCAAGAAAAATAGCAGCTAAAGAAGAATCAGATAAAGCAAGTTGCTCTTTGAGTGCCATTTTTTGTTTTTCAGTAATTGAGCCGTAACCTGTTTGGGTCAGCTGAAAATAATAAAAAGCGCTATCGGCATTCCATGCAAAATTGCTGAGATAATAAGTTGAAAGGACATAATTGGCAGCTAGAGGCTGTTTGGCCTTAGCTTGATGAAGCAAGGAATAGGCGCGTCCGTAATTATGTTGCTGCAATTCATGCTGAGCTTTGATTACCATTTTTTGAGACCAATTGGGCCAACAAATAGCAACTATGAAAAATAAGGAAATAAGAATCCTCATTTTAATGTTGCTTTGAGTTCCAAAGGGATAGCACAGACAGGAATTGGCTGCATCTTGTGCTGATTTGCTTGATTCAAACGCGTGTAAATATTAAAAACCTCTTGTTGTCGAGGTGTAAGCCCCTCAGTGCTGCCGTCGTGTTGCATTGCCCATTCTAACTCAGGGTAAGTAGCACCGATTTGATCTTCATCTGAACGACCATCTTCCCAAAGACCATCGGTTGGTTTGGCAACGAGTATAGATTCAACCACATTGAGCCGCTTTGCCAAAAGAAAAACTTCTGTTTTGTATAAGTCTGCAATTGGGCTGATATCAACGCCGCCGTCGCCATATTTGGTATAAAAACCAACGCCGAAATCTTCGACTTTATTGCCTGTGCCCGCCACCAAACAGCCGTTTGCTTGTGCGAGAGCATACAGGGTAGTCATGCGCAGACGTGCACGCGTATTGGCCAAGGAGAGGTGGTGTTGAGTGGGGTCTAGGCCAAGCGTTGCTTCCAAGACATTGAAACTAGGCGTGAGATCAATTTCTTGTAAAATCACGTTGTTATAGGCGTTTTTGAGCGCTGCCATTTGCTCAAGTGCTCGATTTAATTCAGCCTGAGTTTGACGGATAGGCATGTTGACCAAAATGGTTTTGGAACCCGTCAGTGCACATAAGGTTGCGGTAAGTGCAGAATCGATACCACCCGAAACACCAACTACAAAACCTTGGGCCTGCGCCTTTGTTTGATAGGACTTCAGCCAATTGGATATATGTGCGGCAACTGCTTGCATATTAGAATAATAAGGTGAATTTCAGATTGGCCTGATTCATAATTGCCTGGTTGCGAAAATACGTAGGAGCACCAAGATTATCAACCGTAAACAAAGTGTAATTTTGCTCTTTTGAGGTAAGATGCAAAGGCATAAAGCCATACTGATAACCCAATTCTATTAGCAAACAAGTCGAACCAGAAAAATTCCATTCAGCGCCTAGATTAATAAACAAGCCTGCATTGTAAAAAAACAAGTCTTTTTTAGCACTCATGCCAACATTTTCTTGGTAATCGCCAATTTCAGAAGGAGTGGTTGAGGAAAAACCGATGTCGTCAACGGTGTTTGAAAGTAAAAATCTGTTTTGTAAACCAAACTTAACCACACCGCGGTAATCGCCGATGAAATCAGTTCTGAAAGCCATGCCGATTGGCAAACCTAAATAGAGTGGTTTGTAAGTGCGTTCAGTAAGGCGGTAATATTTATCTGCAGCAATTGTTTCTGACTTCATTTTAATGGCCTGATCTGTATAGCGATAAAATACATCTTGACCTGTTACTTTGTAATTGAAACGTTCGAGATTGAATTCTACACCGCCTAGAAAAGCAATGTTTTGCGACTCTTTGGTTGCCTTGATGAAGTTTACACCAACCGATGTGCTGAGCCCTGGTTGCGCCTCGAGTAGGGAGGTCCCCATGTTAAGATAATTGAAACCAACAGAACCAGTAAGACCACCTTGAAGCTTTTTTTCAGCAACAGTTTGACCGAATGATGGAAATATTGAGGCTCCGAATAGGAGGCAAAAAAACAAGTGTTGCAGTTGTATTGATTTCATGTTGTCTGATTAATGTTAATTTTGAACAAAAATAATAATATTCATGATACGAGGCCTTGGTCTACTTGCTCTACTTTACTTAGTTTTTGCATGCCAGCAAGACCCCTATGAAGTCACTATCGAAACGCTGCCCAATGAGTTAAAAGAACTCAACCTTGACTCAGCGTTGCGCTCTAAATCCGGGCAAAAATTAAGCCAATATGTCAATGCTCTTTATAAACAAGACTACGAAGCCGTTGAATTTTGTTTCAGTTATGCGCTTGATATCCCGCTGAAACCCGACTCAGCTTTGTGTAAGGCCTTCAAAACCAACACAAACAATCCGTTTAATGCACAAGTTTTTAATGTCTTAGATACGATGCAACACTGGCGCAGCAATGTGTATTTCGAAATAAGCAATGCGTTCAAAAGACTCAAAGTTTTAGCCCCAGCGTTATCAAGACCCAAACAGCTCTACTTTGCATACACACAGTTTGCGGCTAGCGCTTATTGTTCGAGGCAAACGATTGTTATTGGTCAAGAGCGTTACCTCGGACCTCAGCACCCGATTATCAAGATGCTTCCCGAACAACAGTTCTACCGCTGGATCAAAAATGGATTAGTACCAAAATACGCTTCAACTGATGCTATTGCAGTATGGCTCAGCACCAATGTATTGAAAGAAACCGACGAAAACTTTGCCAGTGAAATGATCCGTTGGGGAAAAATTTTAGTCATTCTCGACATTTTACTTCCAGAACAAACTATTGCTACTAAATTAAGATACGAACCAAAAGCCTATGAATGGGCGCTTGCCTCAGAGTCTAAATTTTGGGAATACCTTGTAGAACAACAATTATTATTCAAAACAGACCAAGAGTTGAACATGAATCTTTTGGATGAAGGCCCCTACTCTATTGGCTTACCTCAAGAAAGCCCAGATCGGATGGGACGCTTTCTTGGCTATCAAATTGTCAAACAATACCTAGATGCGCAACAACCAAGCATCGAAGAATTGATCAATACACCGTATAACCGAATTTTACAAAAATACCAAGTACCAAAATGAGCGAGCAAATCTCAAAAACCTCAGAAATCAGTATCCAAGTTGGTCTGAATGAAAATCTCTTACCCTTGCGCATGCTATGGTCTGCCAGTGACGGACAAATTAAAGATGCCGAGGCTGCTGCTTTCTTGCTTTCAATCTGGGATCCAAAGGAAAAAAACACCATGAAAATAGATCTTTGGACCAAAGACATGACCATAGAAGAAATGAAACAATTTTTTCACCAAACATTGCTCACCTTGGCTGATACATTTGAAAAAGCTACAGGCGAGCATTTGATCTCAGAAGACCTCCGCGACTACTGCTATCATTTTGCAGACAAAATGAATATCTTGCCTGAATAATGAAGGTATTGCTTCACAAAATGGGTTCAGCCTTCGGGCCAACTATTCAATACTTTTTGAATTCCAACACAGAGAAAATTGAAATAAATCAGCTCATTGGCAAGCAAATCCGTATTGAATTCACTGGGCAAATATTTTGTCAAGAATGTCACAAAAAAATCAATAAAACATTTGGAGAAGGTTTTTGCTTCAATTGTTTTTCGACAGCAGGCGCAGCAAGCCCTTGTATTATAAGACCTGAGCTCTGCCAAGCACACCTCGGACTTGGCCGAGACCCCGAATTTGAGCAGCGCCATCACAACCAACCGCATCTGGTCTATTTAGCACTCACGCAACAGGTTAAAGTTGGCATTACCCGAAAGACTCAAATGCCCACACGTTGGATAGACCAAGGTGCCAATGCTGCTATTATTTTAGCTGAAACGCCAAACCGGTTTTTAGCAGGCACCATTGAAGTGGCATTGAAAGAGCACTTCACCGACAAAACCAATTGGCAACAAATGTTGCGCAATGTTGAACCAAGTATTTTACCAGACCTCAGCACCGAAAAATGGGAACTAGAAGAATTGCTACCTCAAGACCTCACCCAATACTGGACCGATGACGATGAAATTTGGCACTTTAATTACCCTGTCTTGCAATACCCAGAAAAGATACAGGCTGTATCCTTAGACAAAACTCCTGAAGTGAGTGGTGTTTTAACTGGCATCAGAGGACAATATTTGTATTTTGATCAATCAAATGTGTTTAACTTGCGCAAGCATACCGGATATGAAACACTATGGCACATTTAATTCGCAGCATACTCGATATTTTTTATCCATTGTTCAGGAAGTTTTTTGACAAACAAACCTACTATTATGCAGCTTGCGGTGGAGGAAATCTAGTGCTGAGTTGGCTTCTGTTTTTTGTATTTTACCAATACTTATTTGCCAAAAGGATTTTTCAATTTGACTTAGGAGAACTCCATTACATTGTATCGGCCTACACACTGAGTTCAATGCTGTGCTTTGTTTTGGCTTTTTTACTCGGATTTTTATTGAACAAATTTGTTGTTTTCACTGAGAGCCAATTAGGTTCTGTGTCTCAATTGATCCGTTACAGCATGAGTGCAGTCTTGACTTGGATTGGCAACTATTTACTGCTCAAAACATTTATTGAAGGCTTCGGATTCTTCCCAAGCATTGCAAATATACTCTCGAGTGCCGCAATGGTAGTTGTTGCCTATTTAATTCAGCGAAACTTTACATTTAAATAGAACCCAAAGGCCTTTTGATTCACTGACAAACCAGGGTATCTGTCCAAGGCGAATAAGCCGCCCAAATCCCTAAGGCTCCTCCAGAAATGTTAGTAGGAATATTGGTCGGAACCGCAAATGGGCTTCCGCCAGAGTACATCTGATTGTATTTCTTTTCAAAATAGTTGTATTCTTTCGGACCAATCTTTGACAACTTCACAACTATTGTATCACCAATTTTATAAAACCCTCTGTAAGGACTATTACTGGTAGTATCCTGAAAACTCATGGGGTTTTCATAACCAAACTCAAATGTTAATCCATTGAAAAATTTATCGTTAAAATAAGGGTTAAATGTTTTGGAGAAAGTGGCGTCTGTTAAGTATTTAACTTCCCAACAATAGGCATCTGTAGTTGCTGCTGGGTCCGATAGCTGAGCCCAAGAAAAACCACGATCTGTAAAATTACCCTCTGGTTTCCAGTAGAGCGAATCTAGGGCAACTGGTTGGGCAATTTTAGAGCTTGAGGTGTAAGTTTTGCCGTTGTGCTTGATTTCAAGTGTGTAGGTTTTACCCACCTCACCGATCATGCCCAATGAAATATAAGCACAAAGATGAAGGCTACTCAATTGAGCAGCCGGAATACCAAAAATGCCTGCCGCTACATCTTCTAATCCGGGAGGAAGGTCATCAGTGCAAATTTTAGTAAGGGTATCGGTATTGGTGCCATCTGAAAGCAGTACAACTGCATCATCGACAAAACTATTCAAATACGATTCAAAATTGGTCGTGGAATATACATTACTCGTTTTGGAAAGCAAAACAATAGCTGGCAAACCAGTTTCAATGCGCCCATCTACCACTAATTGTTCTGTGTAGCCCGGTAAATCGATCTGTACTTCTTTGGTGCAAGAAGTAATGATGCTAACTGCTACAAGCAGTAGAGTGCTAAATTTTAAAATTCGAAATTCCATGTGGCACTTGGTATAATTGGAAATAAAGAAACTTGTTTGATTTTAAGAGAGAAATCTCCGGACATGAAGTCACCGTCGTTGTCCACGTACAAAAAGAAGGGATTCATGCGGTTGTATACATTGTAAATAGAAAAAGACCAATTGCTTTGATAAGCTTTTTTAACTTGGATATCTAAACCAGTTGCAGGATCTGTTTTGGTTTTAAACTTCTTGCCATAACGCGTAGCACTTAAATCAAGGCGATGATATGGCGCCATGCGTGTAGAGTTTCTAGGGCCATATTGGAAAAGTAAATTTTGATCTTGTACATACCAGCTTGCGGGCAAAGTAAGGGTATTGCCGGTGGCATATATGAAACTGGCACTAAAAGTCCAGGTATCGTTGAGTTTATATGATCCAACGAGCGTAAGATCGTGGCGGCGATCGTATTTAGCGGGGTATACATTGCCTTCATTGATATCCGGGAAACGACGTTCGGTTTTGGCCCAAGTATAACCGATCCAACCAGTAAATGCTCCTTGAGCTTTTTTCAAGAAAAATTCAGCACCATAGGCCCAGCCTTCACCATAGACAAGTAAATTGTCCGTGTTGTCATTGATGTTGTCTCCGGGAAGTGCTCCTTCTTTGAATTCAATGAGGTTTTTCATGCCTTTGTAATAAACCTCTACGGATGCTTCATAGCGATCTTTGTCAAAGTTTTTGAAATAGCCGATAGAAGTCTGGAATCCTTTTTCTGGCTTGGCTAAGTCCGTTGTTGGAAACCAGATATCAGTTGGTAGTGAAACCGCGCTGAGTGTCACAAGGTGCACATATTGGTAATTGTAGGCATAGCCCGCTTTGATAGAACTGTTATCTGGGAGTAAGTAGCGAACGGCGAAACGTGGTTCTAGGCCTTGATAAAAGGCAATAACGTCGTTTCGATCGTATTTAATAACGGTGTCTGAAGTCGAAATGCCATCACCTTTGACATAGCGATCAAAAGGGCCTACATGCGCAAATGAGCTATAGCGCAAGCCTACATTGAAACGCCAAGCATCATTTAAATCAAATTCATCTAATGCATACACACCTGTTTCATGTGAATAAAGGTGTTGGATTGTTCCGGTATTGAACGTAATGGTATCATCCTGAGCAGAAAGGCCTTGTGGAGTGAAGTCATGATAGATATATGCGGCACCAAACTTAACCCGATGCTTAGGATTCGGAAAATAAGAGAAGTCCACCTTAGCCGTGTAATCTTTGATGCCAGAAGTCAAAGCAACTCTAAATTCATCTTGTGTGGAGGCAAACTCAAAATTATAATCAGAGTAAGTCAAAGTGGTGTTCAAAAATAATTTGCTTGTAAATAAGTGATTCCAGCGCAAAGCCGCAATACCATTACCCCAAGGCATTTCAACCTTGAAGCCACCATTTTGATCTTTGAAAGAAAAGACATCTTTTCCGTAGTAGCCACTTAAATAAATGCGGTCTTTGTCAGTGAGTTTGTAATTGAGCTTGGCATTGAGGTCATAGAAGAAATAACCTGACCCTGCAAAAGGAGATGAATCTGGAATGGCCGCTTTCATGATGACATCAATGTAGGTTCTTCTGGCCGAAACAATAAAAGAGCCTTTGTCTTTTTTGATAGGACCCTCAACGGTTAACCGAGAGGAAATAGCACCAATTCCACCTTTTACTTTAATTTGCTTTAAGTTTCCTTCGTTCATGTTGACCTCAAGTACTGAAGACAAGCGCCCACCAAAATTAGCTGGCATACCGCCTTTGATTAGATTGACACTATTAATGGCGTCTGCATTGAAAACTGAAAAGAAACCAAAAAGATGCGCTGCATTGTAAACCACGCCTTCATCGAGGAGTACCAAATTTTGATCAGGCCCGCCGCCGCGAACATAGAACCCCTGCCCTCCTTCTGAAACAGACGAAACACCCGGAAGCAATTGCAAGGTTTTGACAACATCTACTTCACCCATAAAAGCGGGCAAGGTTTTTACTTGGTCCATTTTAAGCTCCATCTGCCCCAGTTTGGTTGATGTGACATTATCAGAACGCTTACCACTTACTCGAATGTCTTTGGTTTCTTGCACCACCATTTCGAGCTCTACATTTTTTGTTTGAGATTCCTTGAGTGCGACCAACACAGTTTGGGTTTGATAACCGTCGGCACGAAATTCAATGTTATAGGTTCCTGGCGGAATGGTAAGGCTGTAAAAACCATATGAATTAACAGCAGTACCGGTTTTGAGTTCTTGCACAAAAACTCTGGCAGTACCTAAAGCCTCGCCATTTCTTTGATCTGTAATGTAGCCACTGAGTGTAGGCTTCTTTTGAGCAAAAGTGCTGAATGAAACAAGGAAAAATGAAATAAAGAGAAATCGAAACATAAATACAAACTAGACTGAATACGTAAGAGCGCTGCAAAGGTAACTCTTAAACAACAATATATGGATACAAATGTTTGTGACGAATAGTTGTTAATTTTGACCCTATGGAACCCAACTTTTTTTATTTACCCAAACACCCACTCGGCCCAATTTTAGGCATGGGCGTGCAACGAGAAATAAAAAGTGAAAATCCGGGCGATTTAAAAAATTTACAAGTATTTATAGAAGCAAATAGCGGCAATTATTTGTTTGGAACCCTTAGCTATGATCTTAAAAATCATTTTGAACCACTTGATTCTTTAAACGAAGACCAAATTGCTTATCCGTACTTCCATTTTTGGGAACCTGAGGTATTGTATAAGTTAGGCGATCAATTGACATTACTTGCAGGTCAAGAAACTAGCGAAAGTCAAAAATTAGCCACCTCTTTCTTGGAACAATTAAACAATGTAAAGCCAAAACTTGAGGTAAAATTCAAAGCTAAAACCAGCAAAGAAACTTACTTTGAACGCTTCAATGCCATCAAAGAAGCACTCCAACAAGGCAACATCTACGAAATCAATTATTGTCAAGAATTTTTTGCTGAAAACACCAATATAGAGCACCCTGTAGCCCTTTTTTCAAAACTCAATGAATTGACCAAAGCGCCTCATGCTGCTTATGTAGAAACACCTGATCATTGCGTTTTTTGCGCGAGTCCCGAGCGGTATCTGCTGAAAGTTGGGCAAACCCTTCGTTCTGAACCCATCAAAGGCACGGCTCCGAGGTCTTTAAATCCAATGACAGACAAAGCTTTGGCAAACAAGCTCCAAAATGACCCCAAGGAAAGAGCTGAAAATATCATGATCGTCGATTTAGTTCGCAATGATTTATCTCAATTGGCCCAAAAAGCGAGCGTCAAGGTGGATGAGCTCTGTGAAATCTATTCGTTTGAAACGGTCCATCAAATGATTTCAAAAATCAGTTGTCAACTCAAACCAACTGTCAGTTTTACCGACATTTTACGCTGTAGTTTTCCGATGGGAAGCATGACCGGAGCACCCAAAATATCTGCCATGCAACACATTGAAAACTTCGAAGACTTCAAAAGAGGCTTGTATTCTGGTAGTATCGGTCTAATAGAACCTAATGGTGATTTTGATTTCAACGTTGTCATTCGCAGTTTAATTTACAACAGAAAAAACAAGTATTTGTCTTGTGCCGTTGGCAGCGCCATTACAATTGAGGCAGAAGCCGAAAATGAATTCCAAGAATGCCTCCTCAAAGTCAATAAACTGATTTATGGGCTTCAATCTTGATACCATTCGTAAAAGCCTTGATCAGCAAGTCAAAGCACACCCTGCCTCTACTTTTTTAGTAGCCGTAAGTGGCGGCGTAGATTCTATGCTCTTACTGCATTTACTTCATCAAATAGGAGCACCTGTTCAGGCAGTACACGTCAATTACAGATTGCGCCAACAAGAAAGCGAACTAGACGCCAAGCTCATTGAGGATTATTGCGCCACGAATCAAGTACCCTTACACCTTTATCGGGTAACCGATGCCCAACAACTTGATCTCCAAAGCTCCAATTTACAAGCAAAAGCCAGAAATATACGCTACACCTATTTTGAACAAGTCAGCACAAGCATTCCGAATAGCATTATTTGCACAGGCCATCATGCCGATGATCAAATTGAGACTTTTTGGCTACAGCTTGCACGCGGGGCTGGCATGAAAGGAATGGCTGGGATGCCAACCATTTCTGAACATTTATTGCGGCCATTGCTGTATTTTTCAAAAACCGAGTTGCTAGATGCTGCCAAAGCATGCAAGCTCGAATGGCGCGAAGACCAAAGCAACCAGAGCACAAAGTACAAACGCAATATTTGGAGAAATGAATTTTTACCAGAACTCAATGAACACATCCCGAACCTTAAAAACTCGGTCTTACAAATTCAAACAATATTCCAATCTGAAATAAGAAATCAACAAGAGTCACTGAATCGTGCCATAGAGGACTTAAAAATAAAAGAAAATATAACTTTAAAAGACTTATCTTTACTATCTGTTTATCAGTTTATTGAGCTATTTAAAAACTTTAATGTTCCGGTACAAATTATCCAACGGATTCCAGAACTCTTTCATGCTGAAAATGGCAAAAAACTCACATGGAAAGCCATGGACAGTGCGCCTAGTATGCTGCTCATTTTTAATCGTACACTTTGGCTAGTACAACCTGAGGCAAAGCAACATAATCCTTGTCCTTATTATTTTGAGCTAAAACAAACCAAACAATTGCCGAGTTTCTTTGATTTGAACGATATCTTTTTGGATACAACACTATTGAGCGGCGAATTATATCTAAGAACTTTAGATAAAAGCGATATAATGTACCCAGTCGGGATGAAAGGCAAGAAAAGTGCTTTTGAAATTTTAAAGGAACACGATATCCCTAGCCCACTCAGAAACAAAATATGGGGTTTATTTGACCAAGAAAAATTAGTGCTTATTCCGAGTATCAAATTAGACAGAAGGGCGTTAGCTCATCATCATTCTGAGCAAATACTTCAAGTAAATCTGTACAAAAAGACCTAAATTTGCCCATGAGCACACTGCCCATAGATTTTGTGAAGCGCATTCAACAAGATGCCTTTTACCCACCCCAACTGCTGGCTGCCCTAGATTCTCAAGCCCCTACGTCTGTGCGTCTACACCCAAGAAGAAAACAACAATTACAACTTGGCGAACCTGTGGCTTGGAACCAAGATGGCTTTTACCTTTCAGAACGCCCTAGCTTTACTTATGATCCTTTTTTTCATGCGGGGTCATACTATCCGCAAGAAGCTGGGTCTATGTTTTTAATTCAAGCCCTATCTACACTGAAACTTCCAGATGATCCTGTTATTCTCGATTTAAGTGCTGCACCAGGCGGAAAAAGCACACTCATTGCTGCTTTTTTGAAACAAAGAGGCATTTTAATTGCCAATGAAATTGTTCGGTCAAGGGCACATATTTTAGCAGAAAACCTCTCCAAATGGGGTTATTCAAATACGTTTGTTTGCAATCATAGCCCCGAAGAGCTCGATGTGCTTAAGGCAAAAATTGATGTATTGGTAGTGGACGCTCCGTGTTCCGGTGAAGGTATGTTTCGAAAAGATGTAGCAGCACGTGCCGAATGGACAACCGCAGCCGCAGCAAATTGCGCACTACGACAAGAGGATATTCTTGAGTGTACTTGGTCTTTGATCAAAGAAAATGGTTTTCTCATCTACTCGACTTGCACATTTAACCCTCAAGAAAACGAAGCTTTATTAAAAAATTTCATGGAATACCATGACGCACAAGTGTTGCAACCCACTTGTTTTGAAGGGATGCAAGCAGACCGAGAAAGCATCGGAAACTATTTTTTTCCTGGACAAATTCAAAGTGAAGGATTCTACATCGCAATTCTCCAAAAAAAGAGTCCAGAAAAAACAAAAGGCAAAATAAAACCAAGCGCTCAGCAACACAAACAAGACCAGCGCCACGGAGATCAAATCTCAAAAACGCTGCCACTAACAGCAAATTTAGCGCACGAGTTCTGGACAGAAAATGAGCAACTATTTGCAGCCACTAAGTTTGCGTATCATTTTTTCGAACAACTTCCAGTACTCAAGTGGCTTAAAAGAGGTATTCATGTTGCTCAGCTATTTAAAAAATCTTGGGCGCCAGCTTATGACATGGTTTACACCTTGGATTTATATTGGGACCTCCCTAAATTTGAGGTAGAACGAGCGCAAGCATTGCAGATTTTGCATGGTGAAAGCCAAATGTGTGATCTCCCGGCCGGACATTATTTGATTACTTATGAAGGGGAACACATTGCAATGGTCAAACAACTTGGCCAACGCTTCAATAACTTACATCCAACAGAATGGCGCATTCGTCATTTACCAAAGCATTAATTGGCCATGGATCTTTCTTTAGCCCACCAAAAACTCATTCAATACATCACTGACCGCGTGGCTATCAACGATCATGAAGCGCAATTGATTCGTGATAAATTTCATTTGCGTAAACTTGCCAAAAAGGACTTTTTTGTAAAAACAGGCAGTATTAATTTTCAACAGGGCTTTGTAGTCGGAGGCGCACTTCGTGTTTTTTACACGGACCCAAAAGGCAACGAACATGTCATGTATTTTGCATTTGCAGACTGGTGGGTTGGCGATTTAGCAGGTTTTCATTTCAATGAAGCTGCAACACTTAGTGTGCAAGCATTGGAAGAAAGTTACATTTTAGAAGTATCCAAAGAGGATATAGAAGAGCTGTATATCAAAGTTCCGTCATTGGAGCGCTTGTTTAGAATCATGGCCCAAAGGACACTTGCAGTTCTGCAAAAAAGATTTTTACTTACTATTTCAGCACATGCTGAAGAGCGCTACAAAGAACTACTGCAAAGACACCCCGGAATTGAACAATTAGTTGCACAGCATCAGATTGCCTCTTACCTTGGTATCCTACCTGAAAGTTTGAGTAGAATGAAGAAAAAACTTTATGTATCTTCGCCAAACAAAAAATAAATCATGAAACAACTTAAAAGAATTTCACTTGCCATCGCTTTATTCGTTGGTATTTTCGTCAGAGCGGACGAAGGAATGTGGTTTTTGATGTTTATCGACCGCCTGAATCACCGCGACATGCAAAAAATGGGGCTTCAATTGACCTCAGAAGAAATCTACAGTATCAATCATTCAAGCATGAAAGATGCTGTGGTTCAATTCAACGGAGGTTGTACAGCCGAACTCATATCCAAAGATGGTCTCTTACTTACTAATCACCACTGTGGTTACGATGCAATTGCAGAGCTCTCTACCCCTGAACACGATTACCTCACAAATGGCTTCTGGGCAGCAAACAAAACGCAAGAACTCAAACCAAAATCTTTGTATGTGCGCTTCTTTGTACGAATGGATGACTGTACTAAAAGAGTCCTTGCTAAAGTTTCTACAAACATGACAGAAGCAGAGCGCGAAAAAGTTATCCGCGAAGAAATTGCGCTCATTGAAAAAGAAAACAGTGAAGGTGGAAAATACGTCGTGAATGTACGTTCCTTCTTTCAAGGCAATGAATTTTACTACTTCGTTTACCAAGACTACAAAGATGTTCGTTTGGTAGGTACTCCTCCGAACAGCATCGGTAAATTTGGTGGCGATACCGACAACTGGGAATGGCCGCGCCACACAGGTGATTTCTCTATGTTCCGAGTATATGCAGATGCCAACGGTAATCCTGCAGATTACGCTACATCTAACGTACCATTGCATCCAAAACACCATTTACCAATCAACCTGAAAGGCGTCAAAGAAGGTGATTTCGCCATGATCATGGGTTATCCAGGACGCACCAATCGCTGGTTGCCAGCCGGAGGTATTGATCAGAATGTAAAATATGCCTATCCAGCTTGGGTAGAGGCCTCTAAAACTGCCATGGACGCCATGAAAGTTTACATGGACAAAGATGCAGGTGTTCGCCTCAATTACGCTTCTAAATATGCGCGCATCGCCAACTACTGGAAAAATCGCCAAGGAATGATTGACGCCCTTACTAAATTCCAGACAGCTGCTTCAAAAGCAAAAAATGAAGCCAAATTTGACGCTTGGGCTAATCTTCCAAAAAACAAAGCTACCTATGGTGATGTCGTTAAAAACATCAACGCTTACTATGCAGCAACCAACGAGAAAGCACGCCATGACAACTACTTGCAAATTCTCTTCAGAGGATCTGAGTACGCAGCAATTTCAAGAGGTTTAGGTGCGCAACTCATGGCCTACGCAAAAGCAAGCGCGACAGAGCGTGCAGCCATGAAAGACGATCTCAAAGCGGCTATTGACGATTTCTTCGCCAACATTTATGGCCCGGCTGAAATTGACATCTTGATCAATGGCCTGAATCTTTATGCAGCGAAAGCAAATTACGAACTCGAGCCTGGTATTCAAGCGATGTATGCCGATGGTTCTGTAGATACTGAAATTCGTGCGATGTACGCTGTTTCATTGTTCGCCGCCAAAAACAGACTTTACGCATTTTTAGAAATTCCGAGTGCAGGCATGATCGAAAACGATCCATTTTTTGCATTATCTAGCAATATCATCAAACACCTCAACAAGCGTTCAGACGAGCTTGTACGTTTGACAGACGAATACAACAAAGCGTACCGTTTATTAGTTGCTGGTCTTCGCGAGTCAGGTTTAAGCACCATTCTTTATCCAGATGCAAACAGTACTTTACGCCTCACTTATGGTAAAGTAAGTGCCCTTCCTGCAGACAAACGTAACGACGCTAAAATTAACAACTATACAACCCTACAAGGTACCATCAACAAATACAAGCCTAATGATGAAGAGTTTGATTTGCCACAGCGCCTCATTGAACTCAACGCTAAGAAAGACTTTGGTCCTTACGCCGATAAAGCGGGTTATATGCCTGTTAACTTCCTTACCAATAATGACATTACAGGTGGTAACTCTGGTTCACCAGTATTGAATGGTAAAGGAGAACTCATTGGTCTGGCGTTCGATGGCAACATTGAAGCGATGGCAGGAGATGTTATTTTCGACAACAAACTTCAAAAAACGATCAATGTTGACATTCGCTATGTCTTGTTTATCGTAGACAAATATGCAGGTGCCAAGCACCTCGTTGACGAAATGACCATCGTTAAATAAGCCATTTTCAAGTTGGTGCTTCCAACTAACTTGTCAATGAAAAGGCCTCTTCGGAGGCCTTTTTTTTTGAACATTACTCTATGCGATTCTCTTAACTTTGTAAAAAAAAATCATATGGGCTTTTTAAACCTCATCAACCTCAAAGAAATTGCTACTGCCAGTATGGTACTTTTTGCCGTCATAGATATCATCGGGAGTATTCCGATTATAATCAACCTGCGCCAAAAAGTAGGACATATCGAATCAGAGAAAGCCAGCGTAGTCGCATTACTCATCATGATTGTCTTTTTATTCATTGGCGATCAAATTCTTGGCCTTATTGGAATAGATGTGTACTCCTTTGCGGTAGCAGGTTCTATATTGATCTTTTTCATTGCCATTGAAATGATTTTGGGAATCACGCTCTATAAAGATGACGAGCCTGAAACAGCCTCAATTGTCCCTATTGCATTCCCTCTTATTGCCGGGGCAGGCACCATGACAACCCTAATGTCTATGCGAGCGGCTTATGCCGATATCAATATCATCATTGCCATTGTAATCAATGTAGCATTAGTTTATATCGTTTTGAAATTATCGGGTAAAATCGGTGCCTGGTTGGGCAAAGGCGGAATCGGGATCATTCGCAAAATTTTTGGCATCATCCTAATGGCCATTGCGGTCAAATTATTTACAGGAAATATCCAGCACTTATTTCATTGATTGCAAGTTCAGGAGCGTCTCTGCAAGTGCTTGACTTTCCATCACCGCATCTAATTTGTACTCACCTGGTTTTTCTAAAGCGATGAAACGCCACTGAGCATCATGATTTTTTTTATCCTGATTTAGATACTTCGAAAGTACTTTAACATCCAATTGATTCCAATCTAGGGCTGTGAAAATTGGCGTTACAACCTCGATTAATTCTTTGAGCTGCTGTTTATTCAAACTTCCCTGCTGCAGGGCAACCATTGATTCTAGAACCAGACCCCAAGCCACCGCATGACCATGAGATATAGGCGCATTGTTTTGCAATTGATGTGCTTCAAGCGCATGCCCAATAGTATGTCCCAGATTCAGGACTTTTCGAAGGTCTTGTTCAAGAGGATCTTGTTCAACGATTTGAATTTTCGTCAAAATCAAATCCCATAAAAGTGTGGGCTCTATTTGAAAGTTTTCCCAATCAATGTGGGCTGAGGTTTGTCTAACCTGACTCCAAAGATCTGGGCCATTGATCAGTGCATGTTTGATGCATTCTGCCCATCCCGAGCGCAATTCTTCTTGCGATAAGGTCGCTAAAAAGGCTGGATCTATAAAAATGTGTTTGGGCTGTTTTGTACAACCTATGACATTTTTTATCCCTTGAAAATCAATGCCATTTTTACCGCCAATTGCAGCATCAACCATTGCAAGTAGTGTCGTCGGAATCATTATAACATCTAAGCCACGCTTGTAGGTACTTGCCAAAAAACCGCCAATATCGGTCACTACCCCTCCACCCAAACAAATGAGTAAATCCTTTTTTGACACCTCATAGCTCAGCAAAAGATCCCAAAGCTGTACCATCAATTCTATGGATTTACTTTCTTCACCGGGTGGAATCACGAGTACTTCAGCTTGCGCCAATTGCTCAAAACTGGTAAGCAGGTAATCCAAACAGTATTGTTGGGTGTTTTCGTCAACCAAGATGAGGATTTTTTGCCCCGCGTAGGCATCAAGTTTGTTTGAGAATGAAGATGCTCCGAGCGGACCAAAATCAAGTGTGACCTGCTTGCCTTTATATTGTTGGGATGCCATAGTGTAAAAATAAATAAAGTTCGGAGAATGCAAGAAGAGCAAAAACCAAGTATTTTTGAACCATGATATCTTTCGACAACACGGAAATTGCATTTCGATCCAAAAATAAACAAGATCTTCAACGAGCTTATCTACTTTTTAAAATCATCGGCTGGCCACGTTTAGTCAAAAT
>JBJTCG010000113.1:0-8516 GCA_046091725.1 Flavobacteriales bacterium
GTTCTTGCCGGTGTTCTCGAACCCGGATATCATCAAGGCCTACAACCTACAGATCTACAACCGCTGGGGCAACTTGGTCTTCGAGACCGATACTGCAGCCGAAGGATGGGATGGCCGATACAAGGGCAAGCGCGATGTACAGCTTGGCCTCTACAACTGGAAGATAGTCTACACTGATAATAAATCTGTTACCCGCACTTTAGCTGGGCATGTTAACGTATTGAGATAATGCAGCAACTTCCATTGGTGAGGGTCCGTGATTTAGGGCTCATTGATTACAAACAAGCCTGGGATTATCAAGAAGAATTGCTCAAAGCTGCTGTAGATTGTAAAATCTCTAATCGTAAAAATGACACAGCAGTAGTGCCTGAACAGTATTTATTGTTTTGTGAGCATCCACATGTTTATACCTTAGGTAAAAGTGGAGCTGCTGAAAATTTATTGCTCGATGAAGCCCATCTGCAAAAAATTGACGCGCAGTTTTATAAGATCAATCGAGGAGGAGATATTACGTATCATGGACCAGGGCAACTGGTGATGTACCCAATTCTTGACCTCGAACAATTCTTTACCGATATCCATAAATACATGCGCTTTTTAGAAGAGGCGGTAATCAGAACATTGGCGCATTTTCAAATTTCTGCGACCCGTTTTGACGGCCTAACAGGTGTTTGGATCGATGCAGATAAACCCCAAGCCAGAAAAATATGTGCGATGGGTGTCAAGTGCTCAAGATGGATTACCATGCACGGAATAGCGCTTAATGTAGCGCCTGACCTCGGGTATTTTGGTAATATTGTACCCTGTGGTATTCAAGACAAAGCGGTAACCTCAATGGCCCAAGAATTAGGTCGTGAAATAGCGCTGGCAGAAGTACAAAAAGTACTATTACAAGAAATGGCTGCCGTTTTCAATTTTAGTATTCAAGAAAAATGAGAGAAGATTTATTAGGCCCTAAAGTAGAAGGAATTTCGTTAGCACTCGTGGAATTGCCAATTGAAGGTGGAGAACCAGAGTATGTAGTGTATATGTTGAGTACCCGCCAAGATATCATCGAAGGTATCATTGTGGCCTCAACTGGCTACGGTACTGACCCTCAAACCGGGCAAGAAATTAAAACCTCGACACTTCGCAAAGGTATTGAAGTGATGCTACCTAATGAAGCAGCCAGAATTGAACCGATCATGCCCGACTTATTTGCAATCAACAATGAGTTCTGGGTAAGCTTCTGGGCTGATGACGTCATGTACGACAAACGCTTTGTGTTCGAAGCAAATAGCATTGATCCAAAGAATTTCGTGGAGATTCCACAGCTAAAAGCAAGAGGGATTGTCAAAAATTAGTGCTTCAGCACAATCAAACTTTTTCCAGTCATTTGCGGCGGGCTTTGGATGCTCATTCTCTCTAGAATCGTAGGCGCCACATCTGCTAAAATACCATTTGATAATTGAATCGAAGTATTTTCTGTTACCATAACAACTGGTACAGGGTTTAAGCTATGTGCGGTGTTCGGGCTTCCATCAGGATTGATTGCGTAGTCGGCATTGCCATGATCAGCAATCACTAAAAACTCATAACCTAGTGCTTTCCCACATTCGACGACACGTTTGAGTTGCTGATCTACGGTTTCAACAGCTTTGACAATTGCGGTAAACACTCCTGTATGACCAACCATATCGGGGTTTGCAAAATTCAAGCAAATAAAATCGGGCTGAAATTGTTCCATGTGCTGAGTAATGGCTGTACCTACTTCTTCGGCGCTCATTTCAGGTTGCAGGTCATAAGTTGCAACCTTCGGTGAGGCAACAAGAAGGCGCTGCTCGCCCTCAAAAGTGGCCTCCCGACCACCACTGAAAAAGAAGGTAACATGTGGATACTTTTCTGTTTCAGCAATCCTTACCTGTGTTTTACCAGCTTTAGAAATGACCTCGCCAATTGTCATTTCCAAATTGTCTTTGTCAAAAATGACCCTGATATTCTGGAAGCTAGCGTCGTAATTAGTCATGGTGCAAAAATGCAAATCTAAGGGGTGCATATTGTGCTCATGAAAAGCTTCTTGCGTAAGTACCACACTTAATTCACGTGGGCGGTCTGTTCTGAAATTGAAAAAGATAACTGCATCGCCATTTTCAATACGGCCATTTGAATCGATTAAATGCGGTAAAATAAATTCATCGGTAACGGATGCTGCATAAGACGCTTCAATGGCGCTGCTTGCAGAATGAGCTTTCTCGCCTTCGCCATTGACCATCAAATGATATGCTTTGGCGACGCGCTCCCAACGTTTATCGCGATCCATGGCATAGTACCTACCTATCAGAGAGGCAATTTTACCACTTTTCTGACTTAGATGAGTTTCTAGTTTTTGGATATAGCCAAGACCACTTTTGGGGTCGCAGTCACGGCCATCGGTAATTGCATGTACGAAGTATTTTTCTAAACCAAATGCTTCGGCCATGTCGCAAAGCGTATGTAAATGTGCTTGACTACTATGTACGCCACCTTCAGAAACTAAGCCAATGAAGTGCACTTTCTTGTGGTTTGACTTCGCAAGGCGGAACGCTTCAAGAATGGTTTTGTTTTGCTGAAATTCACCATCTCTGATGCTTTTATTAATGCGGGTAAGTTCTTGGTAAACGATGCGCCCCGCACCAATATTTAAATGGCCTACTTCTGAATTTCCCATTTGGCCGTCGGGTAAGCCAACATCTTCACCTGAGGTTAGAAGCGTGGCATTTGGATAAGTAGCCAAAAGGCTATCCATGTAGGGCGTATTCGCTTGGAAAATGGCATCTGACGGTCCTTGATCACCGATTCCCCAGCCATCAAGTATGATGAGTCCGAATTTTTTATTCATAGGGCAAAATTACCTCAAAAACACATCCCTTCAGATGATTTTCTTGGCAACGTACTTGTCCGTTATGTAAATGCACGAGTTCTGACACCAAATACAAGCCAAGTCCGCTTCCGGCTGCCTTTCGGGTATCCTCGTTGCCGATGCGGTAGAACTTTTCAAAAATATGGCTGCGTTCATGAGCTGCAATGCCGGGCCCTTCGTCTGCAACTGTTATATTGACAAAGCGGTCAAGCCCAATAGCTCGTATGCAAATTGTTTGCTGTGCGCCACCGTATTTGATAGCATTATCCAATAAATTGCTGAAAATGGTCTCTAACATTTGAGGATCCGCAACTAAATTCAAGTGGTCAGCTATTTGTAAATCCAAACTCAGCTCTTTGTATCGCTTTTGGTAACGCTCCGACAATACAATAAAGAAATCCAAGAGCCGAAGTTTTTCTTTGCGCAGTTCAAAAGCTTTGTTTTCGGCCCTAGAAGTATTTAGAATATTTTCAATCAATTGCACCAAGCGTTCATTTTCACTGAGTGCCCCGTCAATGATTTGTTCTTTTTTCTCGTTTGTAAGACTGTGTTTTTGCAGCGTTTGTAAATAGAGTTTCAGGGCAGCCAAAGGAGTCTTCAGTTCGTGCGTAACTGTCAATAAGAAGTTATTTTGCTGCTTTTGTAGTTCAAATTCTTTGGAAATAGACTTGCGAATGCGGTAAATACCGAATATTAAAATGAGTAAAAAAACGGCGCCTTCTCCAAACACCATTCCAATTCTTTTTGCCAGTTTGGCGTCTTCCTGTGGAATGTAGGCACTCAGTTGAATCAAGTGATAGCCCCACCATGCAAATTGCATGACCACATAAGCACCTAAAAAATAAAGCCAGAAAGATGGTTTGGGTTTTTGAAGCATGTGAGGGTTGCTTATTTTTTCTTGAAAATACTTCCGACTTCGCGTCCGATTTTCTGAATGGTTTCAACGCCAACAGCTAAAGGTGCGGTATTGATATCGTCATAGTTCGAGAAGGCCAGGTCAGTAGCGTTAGTTCCAGGATATAGCAGCAGGTAATCTTGCGTTTCAAAGGCAACCTCCATTCCTTGGATCAATGTATCAACTTGTGGGTCATAAGATACGGTGGCGGGTCTGCAAGCTACAACAACAACAAAATCAGTGCTGCGCTTTCGATAACTTGGATAAAATTCGTCTATTGAATTGAGTTCTTGCAACTTAAGCTCTGCTTCCATTTTATTGGCTGAAGCTACTTTTTCAAGACGCTCAAATGTGGCTTGACTTCCAAAATGCACTATAGGTATATTGAGTTCTTTACCCAATCTCAAAATTCGTTCAGACCAGAGTAAAAAAGTGGGTTCTAATTCAGCCAGCAACGGAGCAACAAGTATAATTCGCTCATAAGACACACTTGGTTTACTTAATGAACTGAAGAAAACTGTTTTTTCACAGGTTGTCAGTAAATGATCGCGGTCATCGCCAACCAAGCGCTTGATGATATTGATGTGTGAAGAATCATTAACGAGGACAATATCGGCCACTAGTTCTTTTGAAACCCGAGCAATACCTGAAGATAAATTGTGGTCAATGGTGGCAATGGTATTGAGTTTGGCTTCTTGTCCGGAGTAATGCTTTACGATGTCTTCAAGTGATTTTCTTGACTTTCGAATCATGCGCTCAGCATTCTCGTTATCGGGGTAAACACTAACAACGGATATCGGATTGATTACTTGCGGGTCAGTAATGAGTAGTGCAAAATCAAGGAGCTGTTCATTGCCTTTAAGCTCGTTCATGTAGACCATTAAATGTTTGTTGCGCAAGCGCATTTCATTGTCTTCTAGTTCGCTGTTTTCAGATAAGTTTAGCAATAAGCGTTTCCCCGTATTTTCAGTAACAAAGGAGGAGGTCATGCAAGTAAATAAGATCAATAGTACAGTGCCGTTGACAATATTGATGCTTAATATTCCATGCCCGTCATCATAACCTACCATAATGATTGCAAGTGTCGCTGCAGCGTGGGCTGTACTCAAGCCAAAAACAAGTTGTCTTTCAATGGCAGACAGTTTAAAAACAAGTTGTGTAGCATAGGCTGCCAACCATTTTGAGAAAATGGCAAATGTGGTCAAGACGCCTGCTATGATTAATGGCCAAGTCCCTTGGAAAAAAGCGTGGTAATCCACGACCATTCCAACGAAAATCAGGAAGAAAGGAATGAACAAAGAGTTTCCGATGAAATCGATGCGATTCATTAGCGTAGAATTGTGCGGAATTAGTTTGTTCAAAACCAGTCCGGCCACAAAAGCTCCAATGATATGCTCAACACCCGCTACTTCTGCCAAAAACGCAGCAAAAAACACAACAGAAAGCACAAAAATATACTGAGAAGTTTTTTCGCTATCGAGTTTGCTAAAGAACCATCTGGCAATGCGCGGAATCACAAAAAACATGATCAAGGAGAAGGTGGTAAGCGAGGTTACTAATCTGAACCAGAATCCGAAATCGAGCTCACCTTTATTGGCACTCGAAATGATTGCCAAGATGATCAAAACAGCCGTATCTGTTAAGATAGTTCCGCCAACGGTGATCGCAACTGCACGGTGTTTGGTTAAGCCGTATTTACCAATAATGGGGTAGGCAACCAAAGTGTGCGTAGAAAACATGCTGGCAGTCAGTAACGCAGCCATTGGTTGTAAATGCAAAACTTCTGTACACAGCGGATAACCTAAGGTAAGCGGTATGATAAAAGTAAAGATTCCGAATCCTAGACTTTTTTGAAAGTAATGCTTGAATTGTCGTAAATCGAGTTCTAGCCCCGCCATGAACATAATATACAATAGGCCAATTGTAGAGAACAGTTTGATATTGCCTTCTGCTTCCATGGCTCGAGTCCCAATGAGCCCAAGACCATGGGGCCCGATGAGTACACCAGAAAGAATCAAACCAATAATGCCTGGTATTTTTACTTTTCGCAAAACGATAGGCGAAAGCAAAATGATAAAGAGCAGGATAGAAAAAACCAACACCGGATTTTTCAGCGGGAGCTGAAATTCATGAATCAGGTGTTGGAAAAAGTAACGCATTTGTTTATCGTTGCATATTCATGCCACCGCTGGCTGCCCCTTGCCCTGGTGTCAGGGCATTGAGGTCAAGATTTTGTTCTGATGGCAGACTAGGTTGAGCTGCAGCTACCGGGGCCTTGATGAGGCCGTGGTGTTCTGCAAGCGCGCCCATGTAACTCTTCAAGTTGCCTAACATTGTTCCGTAAGGCCCGGCATTTCCATAACTATCGGACATTTCTCCGTTTTCAGCCGCTGCCTGATCAAGTGCAGTGTAAATGCTAGGCAGAACGCGTTTGTAGACGCGTTGCACAGTTTGTTCAAGTGCTTTGGCAAATGCTGTTTTCGGGAGTTTGCCATTGGCAGTTATCATGGTAGTACGCATTTTGAGTAAGGCATCTACCACTGCAATGAGGTCTTCGGCGTTGTCGGTATCGCCGGCTTTTTCGGCCGGAGAATGCTCGAAGTAGGCAATGATGCTATTGTAGTTGTCAAGTAATTTCTTACCTAACGCATCTGCTTTTTGAGTCTGGCCTAAAAGGTAGTAGAGTTGCACGTATTCGTGTAAAATACCAGCGTTTAGTGGTCTGATAGTTTGTCCTTGATACATGATCTGGTTGTGCTCTTTGTTGAAATTCAAAGAGTTGAAAATATCAACAGGGTTGATATCACCGTAGTCCATGACGGTTTCTTCGGGCATGAGTTCCATGGCACGGTCAAGTACTTTGGTTGCTTCTTTTTTGCGACCTAATGCATAGAGTTGCTCGGCTAACAACAAGAAATTAGCACGATACTGAATGGTGTGTCTACGGGCATAGTAGTCGGTAAGGACATCTGCATTGCTCATGTTGCCATAAATGTAGGTGTTCAGCATGTTTTTCTCCATCGCATTGACATCCATCAGGGCAGGTTCTTGTTTCACTGGTGTAAGGGCATAGGCCATTCCAACTTGCTTGATGAAACCAGCGCTTAATAGGGCAATAGCAAACGATGATCCGCGATTACTTGAAAAGTAAATGCCGCGTTCCCAATTGTTATTGGCCACGACATCCATCATCATAACTTCTTCTCTGGTCAAGGCTTGATCGCGTTCAGGGTCAAATTCAAATTCAATTTCATTGCTGATATTGCTTGATTTTACTTTTGGATCTAAAACACCAGAGCTGATGGCATTTTTACGATCTACTTTGAGCGCAAAGCGCGTAGACGGGAAGAAGCTAAATTTGTTTTGTTCGTCTGTGATCATGTTGGCGTCGTCACGGACAAAAGCCATTGCAGCGGTGAAGTCCACGGTTGCCCAAATGCGTTCGAATTGATTGAGCAAATCTTGAAGGCCTTGGCCACTGTCATTTTTAAATTCTACTTGTCCGTTGCGCGCACCTTCAAAAAGTTTAAATACGTTTTGATATTTTTCGATGGTCGCTTTCACCATATTGGTTGAATCGGTTTTGGCAATTTGCATTTTAAGCGTTTCCATTTCTGGACTTTTTGCCACTACATCAGCAAACAAAACACTCGCTTGTTGGTCGAAATAACCAGCTGCTTGTCTTGCTTCAGATGGGTTGTGATCCAAACGAAGCTTGAGTACTTTCTGAATGAGTTCTTCAGAAGGGTTTTGAGAGAACAACTGAAGTAAAGGCATGAAGTAAACTTGGTCAGTGTTACCCGCATACATCAAAATTTGGTCCTCGCGGAATTTGATCGGTAATGGGTCCGACTCATAGGTTTTGAGTTTCATTTGGTTGGTATACCAATCTGTACCCATTAAAGAAAGGTTACAAACGCGAACATCTGTGCGTTCGCCTTCAACCTCTTGAAGATACCAAAGCGGGAAGGTATCGTTGTCTCCGTTGGTAAATAAAATGCCATTTTTGCCACAAGAAGCCAAGTAATTATGAGCGAGGTCGCGGGCGGTAGTTTTGCCACTGCGGTCGTGGTCATCCCAGCCTTGCGCACCCATTATTACAGGTACGATGAGCCCCAATGCTGCCGCAAAAGCAGCGCGTGTTTGAGCTGTTGGAACAAACTTCTTCAGCATATCAAAAACGGCATAAACACCAATTCCGATCCATAAAGCAAAGAAGTAGAACGAACCAGAGTAAGCGTAGTCACGTTCGCGCGGCTCATAAGGTTTTTGGTTCAGATAAACCACGATGGCCAAACCTGTAAACAAGAAGGCTAGGGTAACGATAAACGCATCTTTTGGCATGCGGCGGTAATGGAATACCAAACCAATAAGAGCTAAAATAAGCGGTAAAAAGAAAAACTTGTTGTGCGCAGTGTTTTCTGTGGTGTAGTAAGGTGCGTGTTCTTGGCTGCCTAGGCGAGCCTCGTCAAGGAAAGAAAGACCTGAAATCCAATTCCCGTGCATGTTGTCACCGTGTCCTTGAAGGTCGTTTTGGCGACCCGCGAAGTTCCACATGAAGTAACGGATGTACATCCAGTTGACTTGGTAACGTAAGAAGTAAGTGAGGTTTTCGCCAAAAGTAGGAAGGCGCGTACCATCGCGGCCAATTTCTGTGCTTGCACCGTCATTTTCATTGTAGCCAGACCATTTTGCATAAAGCTGTCTGTGAAGACCCGCCGATGCGCCTTCACCGTTGTACAT
>JBJTCG010000114.1:0-30197 GCA_046091725.1 Flavobacteriales bacterium
ATTTGGTTTACAATACGCCCACAAACCTGCAGACGAAGACCACCCCTATGGGCATGGCAAAGCAGAGCCGCTTATTACGTTTGCGGTGGTAGGATTCTTACTGATTTCTGCTACGATCATTGCTGTTGAAAGCATTAGACATTTGAATGAAGAACAAGAACAACCTAAATTTTTTACACTTTATATTCTAGGAGCCATTATACTTATCAAAGAACTAAGTTACCGTTATGTATATCGAAAAGGAGTACTTACCAATTCAACGAGCCTCAAAGCCGACGCCTGGCACCATCGCTCAGATGCGATATCGTCTTTGATTGCTTTTCTTGGTATATCAAGCACCTTTTTATTTGGTAAAGGATTCGAAAAAGCAGATGATTGGGCAGCACTTTTTGCAGCGTTATTCATTGTTTACAACGCATACCGCATTTTTAGACCGGCACTAGGAGAAATCATGGATGAACATACCCATCATGAATTTATTGAAGAAATTAGAATAGCTGCTAAGGAAGTACCTGGCGTGATTGATATTGAAAAATGTTGGGCCAGAAAAAATGGAATGACTTATGTAGTTGACCTCCACTTGGAATTGAATGGCGAAATTACAGTTACCAAGGGTCACAGGATTTCACATGATCTGAAAGATCATTTAATGGCGCAATTTCCATCAATCACAGATGTGCTGATTCACATTGAGCCTGCCCCCCTATAGCATTGATTTTTTATCCTTTTTGTTTGGTTTGGGAGTAACCTTCCTTGATCAATAAATCAAAGATTTTTTGTTTGAAATTACCTTGAATAAGTATTTCGCCATCTTTGACACTTCCACCAACCCCACACTTGCTTTTCAGTATTTTTCCGAGTTCTTTGAGGTCTTCTTCAGTGCCAATAAATCCTTCGATAAGTGTCACCTCTTTGCCGGCTCTTTGTTTACGATCTAAGGACACGTATAACTTTTGTTGTTGTGGCGCAAGCGTTGGCTGTTCGTCGTCTTGCTCGTATTCGTAGGCAAAATTTGGGTTAGTGCTGTACACTACGTTTTGAATATTTTTGGACTTTTTCGACATGAAACAAAGATATAAAAAGTCTTGTCAGAAAAAAGTTATTCACCACGAGAATAGGCAGACGCTTATGTCGTTTTAAACGGATGAAACATGACATTCAAATTGAACAACTGAGTGATGTTCAATTGCTACAATTAGTTTGTGGCTCGGCCTTCGAAAAATCCAAACACGAAGCCGTTTTGGAAAGAACATGGCGCTGGCATCAAAAAGATTGGCGCACACTAGCCCGAAGCAGCACCTGGGATTTATTAGAAATTTATGGCTTAGATATCACCACTGCGCAGAAAATTACTGGCGTTTTTGAATTGAGTCGGCGTTACCAAGCATCGAAAGTGAAAAAACGCAATCAAATTAAAAAATCAAAAGATGTCTATGAGTTATTACAACCCAAACTTAGTGACCTCGACCACGAACAATTCTTTGTTCTTTACCTGAGTTTTTCAAATGAAATTATTGAGATGATGCAATTAAGTGTTGGTGGTCGTCACAGTACAATCGCTGATGCAAAAAGAATTTTTCAATATGCCTTGCGCTGTGCTGCCATAGGTATCATCCTCTGCCACAATCATCCGAGTGGTTCGTTACTCCCTAGCGACCAAGATAAAATGCTCACATCTGACATACAAAAATTTGCAAAGCTCATTGATATGAAACTATTAGATCACCTCATTTTCACAGATAATGGCTATTTTAGCTTCGCCGACGAAGGCCTACTCTGACATGTCAAAAAAAAGAATTCTTACCATCATTGGTGCACGTCCTCAAATTATCAAGGCCGCTGCATTGAGCCGCTGTATTCAAAATTTATTTTCCGAGCAAATTGAAGAGATTTTAGTTCATACGGGGCAACACTATGACCAAAATATGTCAGAGGTCTTTTTTGATGAATTAGGGATACCAAAGCCAAATTACAACCTAGCTGTCGGAAGCGGAAGTCATGCAACAATGACCGCTGCCATGTTAGCCGGCATCGAAGCACTATTGCTTAGCGAAAAACCTTCAGCTGTTGTTGTATACGGAGATACTAATTCCACAATCGCAGGGGCGCTTGCCGCAGCAAAAATACACATCCCTGTTGTACACATAGAAGCAGGCTTGCGCAGTTTCAATAAAGCAATGCCCGAAGAACTCAATCGGATCAGCTGTGACCACATGAGTACTTTATTATTTGTTCCGACACAAGCGGGTCTTGAAAATCTTCAAAAAGAAGGCTTTAGTTTAGAGAGTAAAAAATCGGCGACTATTGACCAGCCAAATGTTTACCATTGCGGCGACGTCATGTATGACAACAGCCTTTATTTTTCAGAAATCAGTGCCCAAAAATCAAGTATCCTGGAGCAACTTGGACTCAAACCTGGGTCCTTCATATTGTGTACAATACATCGTGACAACAACACCGACGACCCAAAAGCTTTACAACAAATTTTTGAAGCACTTCTTCAAATCATTGATCGTTCCAACAAACAGATCGTATTACCTATTCATCCGCGGACAAAGAACAAAATGCAGCAGTTATTGCCCGCCGACTTAATACTTCAAATTGAACAAAACAAGGAACTTCAGCTCATCGCACCTGCCGGATTCCTTGACATCATTGCGCTCGAAAAGAATGCCCAAATGATCATCACCGACAGCGGCGGCTTACAGAAAGAAGCTTATTTCTTTGAAAAGCCTTGTATTATCCTTAGAGAACAAACCGAATGGGTGGAAATAGTGGCTGCAGGCGCAGCTGTCTTGACCGGTTCAGATCAAACTCAAATTTTAGCGGCTTACACTCACTTTTCTGAAGGATATACTTGTTCCTACCCACCATTGTTCGGAAATGGCAAGGCTGCTCAATTTATTTGTGAAAAAATAATATCTGACCTCGCGTGCTGATCTACGTTGAATATATCACCGAGCGGCTGCTTTATACCCTTGACTTCATTTTTGCCGAGCGAAAAATAGGTTACGAAATCACCAATGATGGCATCCACTTTATGGGTGCTGATGGCAACAAATTCAATTACTCAGAGCGCGAATTTGAAAATTGCTTGCAATTGGTTCCAGCGAGTATCCTTTTTGAAGAAGGACTATATAAAGGCCAAGTTGAACGCGCCAAGTTTCACCAAAAAGATTGCTTGCGTTTTGATGGTCAAACAGATCCATTGGCCTCAATATTTTATATTCTGAGCCGCATGGAAGAATATGGCAGTATGCATACAGATCATTTTCATCGTTTTGAAGCAAAAGCCTCAATACTCAGCAAAAATGAATGGCTCAAACAACCCATCTGTGAAATATGGAGCCTTGATCTCATTGAATATATGGCACATCATTGGCAAATTTCTATTTCGCCTCGCCCTTTGCGCTTTGCTTTCCAACCAACTTTCGATATCGATAACACTTTTGCCTACGCTCACAAGAATACATTTAGGAACACGTTAGCCAATTTTAAAGATATTGTCTATCAAAGAAAATCAAGAAGATTAGATAGACAAAAGGTTCGCAAAGGACTCATGACCGATCCTTATGATACTTTTGATTGGATCGAAGAAATTGCTCAGCATTTTCCAGACACAAAAGTTTTTTGGCTTTTGGGTAATTACAGCAAACTCGATAAAAATTTATCGCATCTCAATGAAGCCCAGCAACAAAAAATAAAGCAAATTGCAAAGTTTGCCGAAATTGGTCTTCATGGAAGTTCACAAACGCAAAATAGTGCGCAGCAACTTCAGATAGAACTGGCAAGACTCGAAAAAATCATAGGTTACAAACCTAATAGCAACCGTCAGCATTTTTTATTATTGCAACTACCTCAAACCTACCAAATGTTGGTGCAAAATGGCATCACCCATGACTACACGCTTGGTTATGCTGAAACAACTGGTTTTAGGGCCGGAACTGCCCGGAGTTTTAAGTGGTTTGATTTATCAAAAAATGAAACAACGCCACTACATGTGCATCCTTTTGTTTACATGGATGGCACACTGCTAGAATACTTGCAATTGAGTCCTGAGCAAGCCATTCAGGAAATTAAACAACTCTTTCAAGAAGTAAAAAATTACGGAGGCGTGTTTAGCTTCTTGTGGCACAACGAGACAATCTCTGGCTACCAGCATTGGGCAAGCTATCAGGAAGTATTCAAGGCGACGCTGCGTCTTGAAAGCTAAACCTTATTCTTTTTGCCCGCCGGCTAATTTTTGATACGAAGAACAAGTGCGAAGCTCTACAAGCATTTCTTCTTTCTCTTGCGCAGTCATTTTTGCATCCAGATTTTTGCATTTTGCAATAGGAGCATCGTACTTTTTAATAATTTCGTCTAGCGGTTTTCCTGCTGCCTCGGCTTTTTTAATGGCTTGTGTCATGTCGTACCACTGATCGGCACACTTGCAAACTTCTGACTGGCAAGAACCTAAGGCACTCAAAAGGATGGTAATAAGAATGAAGCGTTTCATCATTTCTATATTGATTATTAATAAAAACACCCTCCGCCTTTAGCTAAGCGAAAGGTCAGTGTTGCACCCGCATAAACATACCAATCTTTGGTACTGCTTGTGCCTCGTTTTCCCATCTGATTACCATCTAAACTTCTATTAGATAGCGCTGCTGAGAGTTCGGAAATTTCGTCCTCTAAAACTTGTGGATCGGCATAGTAATCTGAACCGACGTCGTCAAGGTAATCCGTAAATGTTTTGCGAATAGACATATCCAAATTGAGTGTTGCCATTTTCCCGAGGCTAAATTTTATGCCCATGCCGAGCGGTAAACACGGTTGATACAAGTTATATGGTTTACTTGTGTTGACCGAGGTACCCTGACCTTCCGTGGCAACAGTTTGAAGCGCCACAACTTGACCATTATAAATGGCGGTAGGATTCATGTGAAACACACCAATTTGTGCAAGTAGATAAGCTGTTGCCGGATATCTGCTGTTACCGAATTGGAACGGCGTAAAATGGAATTCGACACCTGCTGCAACTTCATGCAGTTGAGATTCAAAACTTAGATTACGGTTGACGAGCAATGGATATGGTGAAGTAGAATCGGCAGCTGAAACTTTTCCATAAAGATAGTTTGCCCTAAAGTTGAGTCTTGTGTTGAAATTATAGCGGTAAATCAGGCCGCCTGCTAAATGGGCATTATTGAACTGTTGGTAAGGATTGAGGTCGCCTAGATAGTATGTTTGACCGGCAGTTAGGCCGATTTCTGAGCGAGAAAAAAAAGTTCGCTTCTGGGACAAACCCAAAAGCGAACTGAAGATACTAATAAGGAAAAATGCCTTTTTCATCGTTGTGCGAACGTAAAAATGGCAAAAATATTACACTTTACCTGAACGTTTGCGATCCGTTTCTTTCAATAAGATTTTACGAATGCGCAAATTTTTCGGTGTAACCTCAACATATTCATCGGATTGAATGTATTCGAGACATTCTTCCAAACTAAATACTTTTGGTGGTGCCAAACGGACTTTGTCATCGGAACCAGAAGCACGCATATTGGTTAACTTCTTTGTTTTAGTGACGTTTACACAAAGGTCTCCGGCTCTTGAGTTTTCACCAATTACCTGACCTTCATAGATATCTTCGTTCGGGGCAATAAAGAATTTACCGCGTTCTTGAAGGTTGTTCAAAGAAAAAGGAATGGAAGTTCCTTGTTCTAAGGAAATCAAAGAACCATTCTGGCGTCCTGGAATTTCACCCTTGTAAGGTTGGTATTCAAGAAAACGGTGATTCATGATTGCTTCTCCGGCAGTTTGTGTAAGTAGGTAATTTCTTAGACCAATGATTCCTCTTGAAGGAATTTGGAATGTGACAATCATGCGGTCGCCTTTCGGAACCATGTTGGTCATTTCTCCACGGCGACGCGTTACTGCTTCAACAGCAGTTCCGCTGTGTTCTTCTGGAAGGTCAATTGTGAGTTCTTCGACAGGCTCGCATTTGACGCCATCGATTTCTTTGATGATAACTTGTGGTTGCCCTACTTGTAACTCATAACCTTCACGGCGCATGGTTTCAATCAAGACAGATAAATGCAATACGCCACGACCAAATACCATCCATTTATCCGCCTTGTCTGTGTCTTGGACACGTAAAGCCAAGTTCTTTTCGAGTTCTTTTGTAAGTCGATCTGAAATATGACGAGAAGTCACAAACTTACCTTCCTTGCCAAAAAACGGAGAGTCGTTGATCGAGAAAAGCATACTCATGGTAGGCTCGTCAAGTTTGATGGTTGGCAACGGCTCCGGATTTTCAGCATCACAAATGGAATCTCCGATTTCAAAACCTTCAATGCCTGTAACAGCACAAAGATCTCCGGCTTGTACTTCAGTGACTTTGGCACGCTCTATACCTTCAAAAACAAAGACTTCTTTGATGCGGTGTTTTTCTTGTCGACCATCTGATTTTGAGAGAATAATCGGTTGGTTTTCTTTCAATACACCTCTTGACAAACGACCAATTGCTATTCGACCGACGTATGATGAAAAGTCAAGTGAGGTGATGAGCATTTGAGTATTTCCTTCTTCAATTTGACGTGGAGGAAAATAATCAAGGATTTGATCAAGTAAAGGGCTAATACTGTTTGTAGGTTGTTTCCAATCTGTAGACATCCAACCATTTTTTGCCGAACCATAAATAGTAGGAAAATCAAGTTGTTCTTCATTGGCATCTAGTTCGAACATGAGGTCAAAAACCTTTTCGTGAACTTCTTCAGGGGTACAATTTTCTTTGTCTACCTTGTTGATCACTAAAAGTGGTTTGATCCCCATAGAAAGTGCCTTACCCAATACAAAACGAGTTTGGGGCATTGGACCTTCAAAGGCATCGACTAACAAACATACACCATCAGCCATGTTCAAGACACGTTCTACTTCACCACCAAAGTCGGCGTGACCCGGGGTATCAATGATGTTGATTTTGGTTCCTTTGTAAGTAACTGAAACGTTTTTAGAAACAATGGTGATTCCTCTTTCACGTTCGAGGTCATTGTTGTCCATGATGAGTTCTCCGGTCATGCGGTCGCGTTCATTGACAACCTGGCCTGCTTCAATCATTTTGTCGACTAGTGTTGTTTTACCGTGGTCAACGTGCGCGATGATTGCGATATTTCTAATTTCCATAAAGAGCTTGTATGCTATTTTTAATATTTTTTTCTTTTTGCACCGAAACCACGATCTGATCCGCGATCTGATCCGCCGGAGCGTTTTTTATCGAAACCTCCTTTTTTCTCAAAAGCAGGTTTTCTGCCACCTCCAAATGAACCCGGCCCCCTTTTAGATCCCGGTCCTCTTGAAAACTTGCGGTCTCCACCACGGTCATTGCGATCGCGGCCTCCACCACCCTGGCCTGGTGCTGTTACTTCGATAGATACTTTGTGTCCTTCGAATTCAGTACCGTCAACAAGTTTCAAGATTTTTTGTGTGTGCTCGTCATCAGCTTCGATAAACGAGAAGGAGGTCATGATGTCGATGCGACCCAAAGCCTTTGAATTGAGGCCAGTTGCATCACAGATAATGCGTACCATGGCACCCGGATTTAAACCATCGCGACGGCCCAAGTTGACAAAGAAGCGCGTTTTTCCCTCTTCACGTGCCCGACTTTGACGATCGTTTTTACGCTCAGGGCGTTCGCGGTCTTCTTTGCTAGCAGAAGCATTGAGATCACCTGCGCGTTCGTAGTATTCAATGAAACGATTGAATTCAGCAGAAACAAATCTTTTGATGACTTCTTCTTTGGTTAAATCTTTGAAAGAATCCAAGATTTGATCCATGAAAGGAGCTATATCAGCTTCTTTGACTTCAGTAGCAATAGTGCTATCGATGAGTTTCTTGAGCTGAATTTCGCAAATTTCTGCAGGATTTGGTATTTGACCTTGTGTGAAGGTCATGCGCATTTGTCTTTCGATTGCTTTGATCTTGACAAATTCGCGGGTATTGACTAATACAAGAGATTGTCCTGTTTTACCTGCGCGGGCTGTACGGCCACTGCGGTGAGTGTAATTTTCGATGTCATCGGGTAAATTATAGTTGATGACATGCGTGATGTTGTTGATATCCAAACCACGAGCAGCAACATCGGTTGCAACCAGAATCTGAAGTTCTTTTGAACGAAAACGCTCCATCACGCGGTCACGCATTGCTTGGGTGAGATCACCATGAAGAGGTTCTGCATTGTAGCCATCTCGGGCCAATTTCATGGCCACTGTAGCAGTTTCATTTTTTGTTCTACAGAATATCAAACCATAAATGGTAGGATTGAAGTCGATCAAGCGTTTCACTGCGTCATAGCGATCGCGCTCTTTGACAGTGAAGTAGATGTGCTCGATGTTTTCATTACTTTGGTTTTTGTGCCCGATAGACACCTCAAGAGGGTCTGTCATGTAGGTACGTGCAATGCGCGCAACTTCATTTGGCATCGTAGCCGAGAACAACCAAACATTTTTATCAATAGGTGTTTGATCAAGGATCATGTCGATGTCTTCCTTGAAACCCATATTGAGCATTTCATCGGCTTCATCTAGAATGACGTATTTCACTTGGCCCAATTGCACCACCTTGCGGTTGATGAGGTCGACCAAACGACCTGGAGTTGCCACAATGATTGAGGTTCCTTTCTTAACGTTGGAAATTTGTGTTCGGATATCGGTTCCGCCGTACACTGCTGTGATATTGCCATCTAGATACTTTGCAAAAACGTTCAAGTCTTTGGTGATCTGAAGGCAGAGCTCGCGGGTTGGGCAAATGATAAGCCCTTGTGGCAGGCGTGCTGCTGTATCAATGTTATTAATTAACGGCAAACCGAATGCGGCCGTTTTACCTGTTCCGGTCTGCGCCAGACCGACAAAATCGCAATCTTCTCCTAATAGGTAGGGAATTGCTTGTTCCTGGATGGGGGTCGGTGCTTCAAAACCCAATTCTGTCAACGACTTCAGCACCTCTCGCCTCAATCCCAGCTCTTCAAATGTCATGTATTCTTTTTAAAATTAGGTGCAAAGGTACATAGATTATAGGGATTTGTTGTTAATAAGTTGATTAGTAGTGTTAAAAAACAATTAAGACCCTTTATTTTGCACTCCCTTTTTGGCTTCCTTTGCGCACTTTGAAACCCCTGACCTTAGCAACAGCACGTATTTCGTTCGAATCAATAGTAACGAAAAATTACTCGGAATTCAAAAAGTTCTTTTTTGTCATTAGCATCCTTGTCAAGGTTATTTTTCTATTTTTGAAAACTTTTAAATCAGAAAATCAACTATGCAACTCAACGGAATCATTGCCATTTCAGGAAGACCAGGTCTTTTTAAAGTCATCACTCAAGGGAAAAACAGTGTCATTGTCGAATCCATGATTGACAAAAAACGTTTCCCCGCATACGCTACAGAAAGAATTTCTACGCTAGATGATATCAGTGTTTTCACTTACGAAGAAGACGTTAAATTGACCGATATTTTTGATAAAATGTTGGCGTTGTATCCGAATGAAGGACCTTCACACAAGGCCGATATGAAAGAATTGGAAGCAGCTATGGCGCAGTTTTTACCTAACTGGGACCAAGATCGCGTTTATCCTTCTGATGTTCGCAAGCTATTCCAATGGTACAATCTTTTGTTAAAATCAGGTTCATTTGAAGCTGCTCAAAATGATGCTTCAAGCGCTGCCGCAAAGGATACCAAAGCGCCCAAAGCAGACGCTCCTAAAAAGAAAGCACCTGCAGCAACTGGTGCAGCCAAAGCAGCCAAGCCTGCAGCTCCTAAAAAACCTACCGCCGTCAAAACAGGTTCGTCTAGAGGAAAATAACATGAAAATCGAAAAACGAGCGCGCCAATTTCTACCAGAAAACTTGGTCATTACTGATTTTAAGGTCATTGAACCATTTTTTAATGATTTACTTGAGCGCAAAATTTCTACGCTGCAAGAATTCGATTCTTGGTTGGCTGACCGCTCTGAACTAGATGCCATTCTTGAAGAGGATTTAGCATGGCGCTACATTCGCATGAGCATCAATACCCAAGATGAAGTACTGCGCGCTCAATACAACGATTTTGTAACAAAAATTCAGCCTGAACTTGCACCGCTTGAGGACCAACTCAATCAAAAATTAGTAGGGTTGCCTTTTCTGGACAAGCATCAGGACACTGCACATCAAATCTATTTCAGAGCCGTTCGCAGTGCCCTTGATTTATTCAAAGAAGAAAACATCAGTATCGAGGCAGTGCTCAATGAAGAAGCCCAACAATACGGAGCAATCAGCGCTGCACAAACAATTGCGCATGACGGAAAAGAGCTCACGATGCAACAAGCTGCACTTTTACTGAAGGAGCAAGACGAAGCACTCAGAAAAACAATTTTTGAGAAAATAGCAGCAAGACGCAATCAAGATACTACTCAATTGCATGATTTATTCAGTTCTCTAATTCAAAAGCGACACCAACTTGCCCAAAATGCTGGTTTTAAAAATTACCGCGATTACAAATTTGAAGCAATGGGGCGTTTTGACTACACCAAAGACGATTGCTTTGCATTTCATGAAGCCATAAAAACGCATATTGTCCCATTGGTCAGAGAAATTCAGCAGGCAAAACTTCAACTGCTCGGAAAACCTCTATTCAAACCCTGGGACCTAGATGTAGATCCAGAAGGCAAAGCACCCTTGAAGCCTTTTGCCAATGGCGAACAAATGTTAGCAGGCACCATTCGCATGTTCCAGCGCATTGACCCTTATTTTGGCGCCTGTCTTCAGACAATGGAGGAACTTGGCCACCTCGATTTAGATTCAAAAACCGGAAAGGCACCCGGTGGATACAATTATCCGTTGTACGAAATTGGCGTACCATTTATTTTCATGAATGCTGTTGGTTCTCAACGCGACCTCGAAACAATGGTTCACGAAGGTGGGCATGCCATTCATTCTTTTTTAAGTCGAGATTTAAAACTGACTGCATTCAAGAATTTACCCTCAGAAGTAGCCGAATTGGCCTCAATGTCAATGGAATTACTCAGTATGCCGCAGTGGTCAGAATTCTATCCAAACGATATTGATCATAAACGCGCGATGCGCGAGCAACTCGAAGGCACATTGAAAGTTCTACCTTGGATTGCTCAAATTGATGCATTTCAGCATTGGGTATACGAAAACCCTACCCATAGCATCGCTCAAAGAAACGAGTACTGGCTAAAGTTATCAAAGGAATTTGGCACGGGCTTAACTGACTGGACAGGTCATGAAGATCAAGTAATTCATGCTTGGCAAAAACAACTTCATTTGTTCGAAGTACCATTTTATTACATCGAATATGGTATTGCACAACTTGGTGCTCTGGGCGTTTGGAAAAATAGCTTAAGCGATTATCCTCAAGCGATTGATGCATATAAAAAAGCGCTTTCACTTGGGTATACGCAATCTTTACCAGAAATTTATGAATGTGCCGGAGTTCCGTTTGACTTCTCTTCAAAAAGACTACAAGAATTAGCCGAACTCATACAAATCGAGCTTAAAAAATTACAATAACTGAGCAGATTTGATACACTAAATTAAAAATCTGTTTATATTTGCACCCTCGTATGGCGAGATAGCTCAGTTGGTTAGAGCGTAGGATTCATAACCCTAAGGTCCCGAGTTCAACTCTCGGTCTCGCTACTCAAAGCCCAGTTTCAACTGGGCTTTTTTATTTCTCAATAACTTCACTTAAAATGCTCAACTTTACTTGCGCATTTCGCAAGTCATCATCCCTTATTTGTTAGATTCCGTTTCATTAATTTTGAGATCTTTTTCAATTTTGCTCCATAACGGAATTCATGAAAATTTATGTAATTTAAACCATGCTTAGAAATTTCCTTCTATTTCTTTTCATTGCTATATGTCAATTCTCATTTGCGAGTGCTAACGCGCCCTATTCACTTTATTTGTTTGTATATACGTCCGAACAAACCCAATCTGGAGCCGGGCATATTAGCATGGCCTTTGGAAAAGACTCGTCTTCATTGACCTATTATACCAAATACCGAGCTCAAGACGGCGGTGGATTCAAAGTAAAAGATATCAACTACTCTACTGCATTTAATTACGACTTTAAAGTACTCAAGCACCAGCATAAAACACCAAGCATAGTATTAAAATTGAAGGCGCTCGAACCTGACCTTGTCAAACTTGAGCAACTCAGCGATCACTGGAACATTGATAAACCTTGGAGTCTTTTTAGCAATAATTGTACAGATGCTGTGAAAAGAACCTTAAGGGCTACTAAGACAAATCCGGGTTTGGCCTTTTTAATCAGTACACCAAACGAACTCATAGAAGATTTACACGCGCATAATTTAGCTGATTTTAATACCGCTCAAATTGAAGTGGTTTATGGTAATTTAGATGCATATCTATACGATGAACCGAATGCCGTACCTCAAACACTTTTTGGAAAACGAAAAATTCAAAATCGCAATAAAGAGGCAATTGTTATTTTGACAGGTTTTGGCTCAAAATACCACAGTCTTGCCAAACTTAAACAGTACTTCTCAAATCAAGGTTATGACGTCTATGTACCTGATTATATATCGAGGTTTTCTTTGGAAAAAACGGTTGCCAATTTTGATAAATACTACAGACAAAGAAACCTTGCACAGTATGAAAAAATACATGTTTTTGCCTACATAGTTGGTGCATGGAGCATCAATAGCTGGTTGGAGCTCCACCCTCAATCGAATATTAAAAGTGTCGTGTACGACCGAAGTACGCTACAAGAAAGGGCACCCTATATTTTGATTCAGGACCTCAAAATCCCGAACTATCTTGTTTTTGGACCTATCATGAAAGATTTGCATCAAACGCCTTATCTGGAAGTAAAAGATAGTAGTATTCGTAAAGGTTTACTCCTTGAAACATATGCTACAGCAATTGTTCGAAAACACCAATCAACTGCTGCTGAACTTGGCCCCTATTGCTGGGAGCCCGCTTGTTTTGGGCAAAATTATTTGGATTTCAAATATGTTGCGCTGAATCACGATCAGATGTATACGCATCCAGAAATTTTTGGTCAGTCCGTACTTACATTTTTTCAATTAGGTCATTTTGGGAACTCTCTGGATGCAGTCAAACCTGTTGCAGATCCATTTATCAAACATAAACCATGATTTCTGTCTATCAAATCAAGCCCTATTTTCAAGCTTTACTGAAGCCCCTCATGGTGGGTTTACATAAAATTGGTTTGACCCCCAATTTATTGACCTTATTAGGAATATTACTCTCGTTTGGCTTGGGTGCCGGTATGTATTTTTACCATCATGCTTCCTGGATGTATTTAATTTTACCAATTGGTTTATTCATTCGCATGATGCTCAACGCACTCGACGGCATGATGGCCAAAACCTATCAGCTTGAATCTAAAATTGGTGCCTACTTAAATGAAATGGGAGATATCGTTTCGGATACGGCTATTTTTTACCCAATGTATCTCTTTTTTGAAATGAAACTTGAATGGGTATTACTTTTCATATTATTGAGTATAATCAACGAAATCACTGGCATCCTCGGATTGGCATTGATCAAAGAAAGACGCTATGATGGTCCAATGGGTAAAAGTGACCGCGCGCTCGTAGTTGGCTTACTGAGTCTGCTCTGTTTTTTTGAAGTTCCGATCCGCCAGTATTGCACTGAAATTTTAATTGTAGCCTGCACCTTGGTTATTTGGAGTACCGTTAAACGTTGTTTACCAATTTTCAAAAAAGCATGAGTCCTGTTTTACAAATGATTGTTGTTATTGCCGGGGTACTTGTATTTGCCACGCTGTTATTCTGGATTTGGGATAAAATTCAACCAAGCGCACAAGTTTCTGAGATGATGTTGCGTACGAAATCTTGGTGGGTTATGGCGAGCATCTTTGTGTCGGCTTCGCTGATGCATCCGCTCATCTCTTTTGCGGCTTTTGCTTTTTTATCTTTCCTCGCACTCCGCGAATTATCGAGTATAAGTAAAAATGCACGCAGCGATGATCGCAACATTGTATTTGTTGCTTACTTAGCCATCCCCATTCAATATTTTTTGGCCTATATGGGTTGGGCAGTTGCGTTCATGGTGTTTATTCCCGTTTTCATGTTTGCGTTTTTGCCTTTTCTTCTGGTTTTGAAGGGGCAAACTCAAGATATTGCGAGGTCCATGAGCATCATTCCGACTCATTTGATGCTGACTGTTTTTTCGTTGAGTCATTTGGCCTATTTACTATCCTTACCTGATATCAATGGTTTTGAAGTCGGCGGACGCGGCTTATTGCTATACGTTGTTTTTCTGACCGAAATGAACGATGTTTTCCAATTTACTTGGGGCAAACTTTTAGGCAGACATAAAATCATTGAAAAAGTAAGCCCGAATAAAACTTGGGAAGGATTTATTGGTGGCTTGTTAAGCACAGTTGCCGCGGCCTATTTATTGCGTTTTTTGACGCCATTTTCGCCGCAAATAGCCTTAGTTTGTGGTTTTCTAATCGCTTGTGCCGGTTTTGCAGGTGACATCATTGTATCGGCCATCAAGCGCGACTTCGGCTTGAAAGATACCGGTACACTGATAAAAGGTCATGGCGGCATTTTGGATCGCATAGATTCTTTGGTGATCAGTTCTCCATTCTTCTTTTATTTTGTGTATCTATTGTATTACTGATGCTCAAACATTTTCTGCTCATTGTTATCTATAAGATCTTGTTTCCGTTACCCCTTCGGATATTCGGAATCAAAATCTATGGTCGCGAAAATTTGAAACTACAAAAACAATGGATCATAGTAGCGAATCACAATAGCCATGCCGATACAATGGCGCTGATGTCAAGTATCCCGTTCAGATTGCTCAGAAAAACACATCCGGTGGCAACTGCTCAATACTTTGGTAAAAATAAAGGTTTGGTGTGGCTTTCAAATCTATTGGTCAATACCGTTCTGATCAAACGAAGGGAGGACCAACTGCAAGCTGCAGACAAAACCCATGAGACAGGACAAACAAATGCACTTGAATTACTTGAAGAAAAATTAGCAAAGGGGCATTCGCTTATTTTTTTTCCGGAAGGCACCCGCGGAGAGCCCGAACAATTGCAAGCTTTTAGAAAAGGAATTGGTGTGCTACTGCATAAGTTTCCGAATGTGCATTTTATGCCCGTATACATCCAAGGCACCGGGAAAATCTTACCCAAAGGAGCGCTTTTGCCCGTTCCTTACGAGGCAATTATTCGAATAGGCAAACCCCAATTGGCAGCTACAACTACTATAGAGGAATTGGTCAAAGAAGTAGAAGAAAAGGTGCTAGCGCTGCGGTAAGACCAATACTTTGATCCCCAAAGGACCACAATTTATCCCTACCTTTATTCCATGATCTTACGGATGGCTTTGCTTTTTTCTTGGTAACGGGCTCGTTTACTGATGAAAATGCGAAACTTGATCAGGTAAGAACTTTTATCCTTGTTTTTGAAGATTAGGATAGTCTTCTTGTACGCAACGCGCAACTATTTTCGCACTATTTATGGCTAACGGGATACCACCGCCTGGGTGCACCGTGACACCGGCAAAATAAAGCCCTTTGAGTTGTTTGGAAAAGTTGGGGTGTCTGAGAAATGCAGAAAAAGCGTTATTTGAAGCATTGCCGTAGATGGAGCCTTGCTTTCCGCTATATCTGGCATCGATCAAACGAGGCTCATTAATTTGCTCAACCTCAATGAGCGGCTCAATTTCAGTTCCTAAAGCATGTGCTAATTTCTTGAGGATGCGCGTGCGCAATAATTGAATTTCGCGATCCCAGTCTTGCCCCACATTAATAGGGGCGTTCACCATCACAAACCAATTTTCTTTACCTTCAGGGGCATCATTTTTTTCAACTTTTGATGAAATGTGAATATAAATCGTTGGGTCCTGATAAAGGGTTTTGGTTTCAAAGATCGCTTTGAATTCTGCTTTATAATCTTCGGCAAAGAAAATATTGTGCACCCCAAGTTCAGGAAAGCTTTTGTTTATTCCCCAATAGAACACGACAGCCGAGCTTGACTTTTCTTGTTTCAATAAAAATTGTGGCGCTTTGATACTTGTTAAAAGCTGTTCATAGGTGTAGTGGATATCCATGTTTGAAACCACGATATCAAATGCGTACGAACCATTTTGTGTTTTGAGACCAATGATCTTTTTGTTTTGGTGTAAGATTTCATTGACGCGTTCATTTGTATGGAACACAACGCCGTGTTGCTGTGCCAATTCAAAAGCCCTTCTTGTAATCTGAACCATCCCTCCGACGGGCATTGCCGGCCCTTCGCTTAGTTCAAGCTGTGAAATAATATTCAACATTGCAGGTGCTAAATATGGCGAACTGCCATTATAGGTAGCCAAGCGGTCTAAGATTTGAGCCGATTTTGGATTTTGAAAATGCTGACTATTGGCACGATGCATTGTTTGATGCAAACCATATTTGAAAATGCGCAAGAGTGCCCCTATCAAATGTCTACCGAACAAATGTTTGAAACGGTGCAGCGAAATTTGAATGAAGACCGGATAAATGGTTTTGTAGTTCTGGGAAAGGCGTTCTAAGTAGTTTTTAGTATTTGAAGCGTCTTCACCAAATTGTTCTGCAAATGTCTGAGCAACTTTTTCGTTGCCAACTGGCATGATCAATTGCTGGCCATCATTGAAAAAATACCGACAAGATTCTTCTAATTGATGAATCGCAAATGATTGATTGGGATCTAAGAGCTGTAATAAATCCGAAAGGAGTTTAGGTTCTGTAAAAACAGATGGCCCCATATCGAATCGGTAATTTGCCAAATTTTGTTCGACGATTTTACCACCTATTTGCGCATTTGCCTCAAAAACGTGGACATCCAAGCCCAAACGCTTCAATTCGATCGCACTTGCAAGCGCACCTATTCCTGATCCGATAATACCAACCTTCATATACAAGGGACAAAATTGAAGTAAAAAAGTTCAATATCCTCAGTGTAGACGGGCTTTTTAGCCTCGTTTATCAACAAAATGAGCGTTTTTTCAACATTTTAGCACTTTTTTTTGCTTGAAACCTTTGTTGGCATTGATATTCAGATATATTTGTTCCGATAATTAATTTCTAACTTATTAAAACTAACTTATTATGAACAAGGCTGAATTAATCGACGCAATCGCAGCGTCTGCAGGAATGTCAAAAGCTGATGCAAAACGTGCATTAGACGGATTCGTAAGCGCTACAACTGGTGCTTTGGCAAAAGGAGATTCTATCTCTTTAGTAGGTTTCGGATCTTTCGGAATTTCTAAAAGAAATGCACGCAATGGTCGTAACCCTAAAACAGGTGCGGTTATCAAAATTGCTGCTAAAAATACAGTTCGCTTCAAAGCTGGTGCTGACCTTTCTAAAAGCGTAAACTAATTCAGAATTTCTGAAATAAAAAAGGGCTGTCTCTCGAGATAGCCCTTTTTTTTATTCGTTTAGGTAGCGCTTTGCTTCGGTATGATCTTCCAAAACAAGCGCGGAACAAATCTTTTCAAGTATACGGCGAGCAGCTCCTTCCCTCCTATTAATATTTCTCTTTTGTGTTTGGCCAAACCTTCTAACATGAGTTCAACACAATGCTCAACGGGCATGCCATTAGCTTGGTTGTTGTCCATTTGACCATGTGCGTCACCTGCTGCTGTTAAAGCATGTTGAGAAATTGGCGTATTAATTTTGCCCGGAAAAGCGATACTGACACCTATGCCATTTTCGGCTTCTTCCATGGCAACACTTTCATAATAACCTACTAAAGCGGCTTTTGATGCACTGTAAATTGACCTCAAATGAAAGCCAAACTTGCCGGCAATACTACTGATCACTAAAAATTGACCTTCAGCTTGCTTGCGAAATATTGGAAGCACTGCTTTGGCTAGAGCAATATTTCCAAAAAAATTGACCTCCATGAGTTGACGATTGACCTCCATTGTGGTTTCGATCGCGCTAGCTCTTTGTGAAACACCTCCATTATTGATCAAAATATCAATGCGGCCATATTTTGTCAAAATTTGATCGGTATAAATTTGAGTGTCTGGTAGTTTGGCAAGATCTAAGGGAAGAACTAAATGACGAGCGTGATTTTCTAATGTGTCCGCTAGAGCGATGAGTTTTTGTTCATCTCGGGCAGACAAGATGAGTTGAGCGCCATGTCTGGCCAATTGTTTGGCTAGCTCTGCACCAATTCCGGAAGAAGCACCAGTAATCCAGACAACTTTGTTCTGATAGAAAGTAGCATGATTCATTTACCAAAGATAAACGATTCAGTTCGCGGTTGTTTTCTTATTGCTTATTTTTGAGAAAAAAACAAATGGATCAGCAACTCATCGCTCAGCAATTCGAAGACGCCCAACAAGCATTGGTCGTTTTCAGCACCCCCGAAAACTTTGCTAAAATTGCCCAAGCAGTTGAAAAGATGAGCACTGCCATTACCAATGGGCATAAAATCATTTCATGTGGCAATGGTGGGTCTATGTGCGATGCCATGCATTTTGCCGAAGAATTGAGCGGCCGTTTCAGAGAAAACCGCAAATCATTGGCAGCCATTTCTATTTCAGATCCGTCGCATTTATCTTGTGTAGCTAATGATTACGGCTATGACTACGTATTTTCAAGATTCATAGAGGGCCTGGGCAAGAAAGGAGATATCCTACTTGGCATCTCAACTTCGGGTAACTCAAAGAATATCATACAGGCAGTAGAGGCCGCCAAAGAACAAGGGATTTTCACGATTGTCTTGACTGGTAAAGACGGCGGAAAACTAGCCGAGCTTGCCGATTTAGAAATCAGGGCTCCGTTTAGTCAGTTTGCCGACCGCGCCCAAGAAATCCATATTAAAATCATTCATTCTTTGATTCTTGGCATTGAGCAAAGCCTTGGAATTTAGCCGTTATATTTTCTGATTGAGCGCCGAATTTTTACGGCTGTAACTGAAATAAATGACCAACCCAATAACCAACCAAATGCCAAAATAAATCCAGTTTTGAACTGGAATTTCGCTCATCATGTATAGGCAACACAAAAGACCGAGCGACGGAATCAGTGATAATTTTTGTGGCACACTCATAATGGTTAAAAAGAGCGCGAACATCCAGAAAATTAGTGCAGGAATTTTGTGACCAAAATCTGACCAACTTTGAAATTTGAGGAAATTATAAACGCGGTCAAAAAGCTGAAGATTTGATTCCCAAAGGCCTGCACGTTCTAAAATACCAATGGTAAAGATGCCAATAAAAATATACGGGAGTACGTAGCCAGCATTCATGTAAGGGGTCTTGAAAGAGCCTCGTTGTAGATCAGGCTTGTTTTGTAGTACTAACACGCCACCACAAACCAATACAAAAGCAAACAGTGTTCCTATCGAGCATAGGTCAGTGACCATCGTGAGGTTCATGAACAATGCAGGTACAGCTACCACAAAACCTACTACAATAGTGGCGAATGAAGGCGTTTTGTACTTAGGATGTATTCTTGAAAAGCGTTTGGGCAACAAGCCATCTCTGCTCATAGAAAGCCAAATGCGTGGTTGCCCCATCTGAAATACAAGCAAAACAGAAGCCATAGCAACCACCGCTGAAATAGAAATGATAAAAGTCATTTTGGGTTTGTTGATTTGCTCAAATACATAAGCTAAAGGTTCGCCAACAGCCAATTGTTCGTACGGGACAATTCCTGTTAATATGAGTGCAATAACAATATAAAGCACCGTACAAATAATGATTGCCCACATCATTCCTCGTGGTAAATCGCGCTGTGGGTTTTCGCATTCTTCGGCGGTTGTGGAAATAGCGTCAAAACCGATGTATGCAAAAAAGACTGCTGATACACCTTTCAACACACCACTAATACCTTCAGGTGCAAACGGTGACCAGTTTTTCATGTCAATATAGAACACGCCAACAGCAATAACGAGTAAAATTACCGCCAACTTAATGATCACCATGGCATTAGATGCATTTCTACTTTCTTTGATCCCTCGGTATACTAACCAGGTGATGAGTACAATGATGAACAATGCAGGAATGTCGAGAACCAAATGAAATGAACCAATTCGAGGAGCAGTTGTCCAGGCTTGATGCGCTACCTGTAAATTGGCAGTCATTTCTTCTAATGAAAGCCCCTGAGACAAGAGATTTTTTGCTTCATGATAACCATTAATTGCACTTAGGTAATCCATTTGCATCCATGCAGGAATATTGATTCCGTTTATTGCAAGTGCCTCTATATGAATCTGTTTAAGCATTGTAGTTAAATAATCACTCCAAGAAATTGCAACCGTAATATTACCAACCGCATACTCCATGATCAAAGCCCAACCGATGATCCAAGCAATCAATTCCCCAAATGCAACATATGAATAAGTATAGGCTGAACCCGCAACAGGCACCATGGATGCAAACTCTGCGTACGCAAATGCAGCGAAACCACTTGCGAGAGCCGTAAAAAGAAAAAGGAAAATAACCGCCGGCCCACCTTGAGCACTCGCGGTTCCGATAGTTGAGAAAATGCCCGCTCCGATGATTGCAGCAATTCCAAAAGCAATTAAATCTCTTAATTTCAGATGCTTATTGAGTGTATGAACTTCTGAATTGGGGTCGGAAGATTTTGCCTGCGCCAGGATTTGTGCTACGTCTTTCTTGCGAAAAAGGGAATTCTTTGACATTTAACGAGTTTTAAAGGACTAAAAGTAAAGAAATTTTACTTTTGCATATGGAAAAATTCATCGCAGTTAAAGGCGCCCGTGTGCACAACCTCAAAAGTCTCGATGTAGCAATCCCTCATGGACAACTCACGGTCATCACAGGCGTTTCCGGATCCGGGAAATCGAGTTTAGCTTTTGATACCATTTATGCGGAAGGCCAGCGCCGTTTTATTGAAAGCATGTCCGCCTATGCACGTCAATTCTTAGGAAAATTAGACAAACCCGCCGTTGACGACATCAAAGGGCTCGCACCTGCCATTGCCATCCAACAAAAAGTGAGCTCAAGCAACCCGAGATCAACAATTGGAACCAGCACCGAAATCTATGACTACCTCAAATTGCTTTTTGCCAGAATAGGCAAAACCTACTCACCGGCCTCCGGACAAGAAGTCAAAAAGCAACAAACCTCAGATGTTGTCAATTTTCTAAATAACAATTGGCTAAACGATCCTTTCGCAATCTTGTATCAACTTAATTTCAATTCTAGCATTGAATTAAGTAAAAAGATTCAAGAACTTAATAAACAAGGTTTTACAAGATTATTAATAAACGATCAATTTGTTTTAATAGAAGACTTAGACACCGCAACAACCTCAACAGACACCATCTTTATTTCTATTGACCGCCTTACGAACGGACAACGTGACGACGCTCAGCAAGGTCGGCTAACTGAAGCAATTGAGCTTGCGTTTCAAGAAGGTAAAGATATTTGCACACTTTATAACGGAAAAACAAAGACCTATCAACACTTCAGCAAGCGCTTTGAACTAGACGACATCTCCTTTCAAGAACCGAATGTCCACTTCTTTGCTTTCAATAATCCTTTTGGGGCTTGCAAACGCTGTGAAGGCTACGGCATGACACTCGGGATCGACGAAGAACTCGTTTTTCCTGACCGTAAAAAAAGCATCTACGATGGCGCAATTGCAGCATGGAAAGGTGAAAACATGCAAGACTATCTCAATGCTTTATTGTTTAATGCTTCTAAATTTGACTTTCCAATCCACCGCCCAATTCAAGAACTTAGCCTTGAGCAATACCAACTTCTCTGGACTGGAAACACTTATTTTACTGGTTTAAATGAATTCTTTAAATTCATTGAAAGTCAAACATATAAAATACAATTTAGGGTATTATTGTCTCGCTACCGAGGTAAAACGATTTGCCCTGATTGTCAAGGAACCAGGCTGCGCAAAGATGCCGGCTATGTCAAAATCAATGACAAAAACCTGCAAGACATCGTACTCATGCCCTTGAGTGAAGCCAGCCAGTTTTTTCAAAACCTAAAACTCAGCCCTTATGAAAAGGAACTGACCAAACACATCCTTCCTGAAATACAATCCAGACTCGATTACATGCAACGGGTTGGACTTGGCTACCTCACGCTCAATCGCACTTCCAACACACTATCTGGTGGTGAAGCACAGCGCATCCAACTCGCCACATCCATTGGCTCTAGTTTAGTTGGGTCGTTGTACATCCTTGACGAACCTTCAATCGGGTTGCATCCGCGAGACACCGCCAAACTCATTAGCGTACTTCAAGCACTCAGAAACCAAGGAAACACCGTAATCGTCGTTGAACACGAGGAGGAGGTCATGCGCGCCGCAGATCAAATTATCGATATTGGGCCATTGGCAGGATCACAAGGCGGGACTTTGGTTTTTCAAGGAGACTTCAAAGCACTTGCAAAAAGCAAATCTCTGACTGCAAGCTATTTAAATCAGCAAAGGATCATCCCTATTCCAACAAGAATTCGCAGCCCCAAGGGCAAACTAACCATACATGGAGCCCGTCAAAACAACCTGAAAAACCTTGAAGTTAGCTTTCCGCTTGGTCAGCTTGTTTGCGTTAGTGGTGTTTCGGGATCAGGCAAATCGACACTCATCAAAAGGCTACTCTACCCCTTGGTTCGTAAAGAACTTGGCCTAAGCAGCGACCTAATTGGAAAATGTGATGGCCTGAGTGGCGATATCAAAAAGCTTGGGCACGTCGAATTCATCGATCAAAACCCCATTGGCAAATCTTCACGCAGCAATCCAATTACTTATGTTAAAGCATTTGATGACATCCGTGAATTATTTGCGCGCCAACCCCTCGCCAAATTGCGTGGTTTCAAGCCCGGATTCTTTTCGTTTAACGTCGAAGGGGGAAGATGTGAAGTATGCGAAGGAGAAGGTTCTATAGCTGTGAGCATGCAATTTATGGCCGATGTCTCTTTGCCCTGTAATCAATGCAAAGGAAAGCGCTACAAAGCAGAAACACTCGATATACAGTACCGAGAGAAAAACATCGCTGAAATCTTAGAAATGACCCTAGATGAAGCATTGGCTTTCTTTCAAGCCGGAAAGGACAAACTCGATCAAAAAGTAGCTGAAAAAATTCAACCACTTGTCGATGTAGGCCTTGGATATCTCAGTGTGGGGCAATCTTCTAGCACGATGTCAGGTGGTGAAGCGCAACGGATCAAACTTGCTTCTTTTTTAAGCAAGGGTACACAAACTACGCCAACACTGTTCATTTTTGACGAACCAACAACAGGCCTGCATTTTTACGACATCGAAAAGCTACTCATTGCATTTCAAGCCTTACTTGACAAAGGGCATTCAATAGTGGTGATCGAACACAACATGGAAGTTATCAAATGTGCCGACCACCTCATTGATTTAGGTCCAGATGGCGGGCAAAACGGCGGTAACTTACTTTTTGAAGGTCACCCACGTGAAATAACACAAATCAAAGACAATCAAACAGGTATTTATTTGCACTCGAAATTTTAACCGCAAGCAAAGGGCTTTTGTGCATTGACCTGTTAATAAATAAGGAGTTAAGTGTTCATTTACTCTTGATATTCCTTTAACTTTGCAGAAAAATCATAGCATGGCAGCAGATATATTTGAAAAAATTCAAGCAAACCGAGGTCCACTCGGTATGCACGCAAAAGAATCTCACGGCTATTTTACCTTCCCTAAACTAGAAGGTGAAATTGGCCCTCACATGAACTTCCGAGGGAAAGAAAAACTCAATTGGTCGCTTAATAATTACCTTGGTTTAGCCAACCACCCTGAAGTGCGCAAGGCAGATGCCGACGCAGCTGCAGACTACGGTTACGGTTCGCCAATGGGGGCGCGCATGATGTCCGGTAATTCAAACTACCATGAGCAACTGGAAAACGAACTTTCTGCCTTTGTTGGAAAGCAAGATACCATCCTCGCAAACTTCGGTTATCAGGCGGTTGTTTCCGCTATAGATTGTCTAGTTGATCGCCACGATGTTATTGTCTACGATGCTGAGTCACACGCTTGTATCCTAGATGGTGTGCGCTTACACATGGGCAAACGCTTTGTATTTAAACACAATGATGTCGAAGATTGCGAAAAGCAATTACAACGTGCAACTAAACTAGCTGAAGAAACAGGTGGTGCAATATTAGTCATTACTGAAGGTGTTTTTGGCATGCGTGGTGACCAAGGTCGCTTGAAAGAAATTGTTGCACTCAAATCAAAATACAACTTCCGTCTTTTCGTCGACGACGCACATGGCCTTGGTATTTTAGGTGCTACAGGTGGTGGAACCGGTGAAGAACAAGGTTGCCAAGATGGCATCGATATTTATTTCGGAACCTTTGCAAAATCTTTTGCCCTCATCGGAGGGTTTATCTCTTCCGACGAACAAGTCGTCGAATACCTACGCTACAACATGCGTTCGCAAATTTTTGCCAAAGCAATGCCAGTTGCCTTAGTGAAAGGTTTGCTCAAGCGCCTAGAACTCATGCGTAACCATCCAGAACTCAAAGTAAAGCTTTGGGAAAACACTAACGCACTTCAAAATGGCTTGAAAGCAGCTGGTTTTGAAATTGGTCCAACCAACAGCTGTGTAACACCCGTTTATTTGAGCGGTTCAATTCCTGAAGCAACAAACCTTATTTTTGACCTTCGTGAAAACTACAACGTTTTCTGTTCAATGGTTGTTTATCCTGTGGTTCCGAAAGGCATGATCATCTTACGCCTAATCCCAACTGCTGCACACACCCTCGAAGATGTCAAATATACCATTGACTGCTTCTCTCAAATTGTAGGTAAACTAAAAGCCGGAGAATACATGTCCGACAAAATTGCCGCAATCTAAGCGAGCTAATACAATTCAAAAAAAATACGGGTTATGCGACCCGTATTTTTTTTGCGATTAACTTTTCAATATTCTTAAAGTATTTGGCGTCTTCTGGTTCGCAGAAAATGATAGAGCGACCCTCTTTGCCGGCACGTCCGGTGCGGCCAATTCGATGCACATACGTTTCTGCAACAGTAGGCACATCTGTATTGACAACCAAGTCAAGACCAGAAATATCAATTCCTCTGGCTGCAATATCGGTGGCTACTAAAATTCTGATTTTACCATCTTTGAAATGACTCAAGGCCATTTGACGCGCATTTTGAGACTTATTACCATGAATTGCCATTGCTTGCAATTTATTCTTGCCCAACAAGCGCACTAATTTATCAGCACCGTGTTTGGTTCTAGAGAAAACCAAAACACTGTTGGCTTTGTCTTGTTGAAGCAATTGAACGAGTTGTTGCTCTTTCTCTTTGCGGTCTGCCACATGAATGGCCATTTGATCGATGCGTTCAGCAGTGGATGAAACCGGCGTAACGGTAACTTCTACAGGATCAATCAATAAGCTTTGCGCCAAACTTTTGACCTCATTTGGCATGGTGGCTGAAAACAATAAGGTTTGTCGTTGTTTTGGCAAAAGCTTTACAATGCGCTTTACATCATGAATAAAACCCATGTCGAGCATGCGATCAGCTTCATCCAAAACGAATACGGATAATTGCTTGAGGTTAATAAACCCTTGTTGATGTAAATCGAGTAAACGACCAGGTGTAGCAATTAAAATTGCTGGTTTTTGCTTGAGTGTTTGAATCTGAGCATGTGGCTTCACGCCGCCAAATATGACCAGCGAACGCAATTTTAGTTTTTTACCATATGCCCTGAAATTTTCGGCAATTTGAATGGCTAACTCACGGGTTGGCGTAACAACTAAAGCTTGTATTCCCCCAGGTGCAGCATCTAATTTTGCTAGATTTTCAAGAATTGGAATGGCAAAGGCTGCTGTTTTTCCGGTTCCTGTTTGCGCCAAACCAATGAGGTCTTTTTGTTCTAAAATTGGTGGGATTGCTTTTTCTTGAATGGGAGTTGCGCTTGTATAGCCTTTTTCAGAAATGGCTTCGAGGATTTCTTTCCTCAGGGGTAATTCATTAAATAACATGCAATTCTGTGTGTCGATCAAAGAGAAAAAACGTATCGTCTCTTTCTCAACTTCCCTGCAAAGCTAAGCATAATATACCGCTCGTGCTATTTTGCTTCTAATATGCGCTGTAATTTGCGCTCGTCAATCTTTAAAATTGTCTCTGAAAAAGCGGAGTCTTCATCGAGCAAAACTTTTTGTGTGGCTGAAAAATGAATACTTGACAAATTTGGAATTGCCTTTAACTTTTGAAAATTACCGGCATGTACCCCACCACCAGCCATTATTTGAATTTTACCATCGGCATAGACCGACATCTCGGCTAAATTAGCCAAACCATGCTCAACATTTTTGGCAAAACCCGAAGTAAGCACCCTTTTGAAACCCAGATGAATCAGGACATCAAGTGAACGTTTCCATTCGATACTTTCGTCAAATGCGCGATGAAAAGTCCAGTCTAGCTGTGGATTTCGCTGAATCATAAGCCCGAGCATTTCTTTGTCAATATCAAAATTCTCTTTGAGGATACCCACAACCACTCCTTTTACACCAAGCCTTGCAGCATAATCGATGTCCCATTGGATTTGCTGTAATTCGCGTTCGTTGTAAAAGAAACCACCAGCTCTTGGCCTGATCAATACATGCGTTTCTACCTGAGCCTCCAATGCAGCTTGAATTAATCCAGCGGCTGGCGTAAGACCACCTTGTTCCAGGCTCTGACATAGCTCAATGCGATCAAAATGGTATTTTTTGGCCAGATCTATCGCCTCGATAGATGCAGCACATAGTTCGATTTGTAACTGACTCATGGTCTTCAAAATTGCAAATTCTCGAGCAAAAAATAGGCCCTTTTTACGTATATTTGTCTGCAATCAACAAGAAAATGGCCAAAGATAAAGCAAGCACCACACAAGATCAGCTCGATTTCAATAGCTTTAAACAACAAGTAATCAACGATTACCTACTCGCGTGCACTTCCCGAGAAGCCTCTTTACTAGGCCGAAAAGAAGTACTTACGGGTAAAGCTAAATTTGGGATTTTCGGAGACGGAAAAGAACTCGCGCAGATAGCCCTTGCCAAGCAATTTCATAATGGCGATTTCCGTTCTGGCTATTACCGCGACCAAACGCTCATGATGGCGCTTGGAGAACTCAACATTGAACAGTATTTCGCCGGATTGTACGCACATACTGACGTTAACATAGAGCCACAATCTGCTGGTCGTCAAATGGGCGGGCACTACTCTACTCGCAACCTCGATGCCAATGGCAACTGGAAAAATCTCATGGACCAAAAAAATAGTTCCGCAGATATTTCTCCGACCGCGGGTCAGATGCCACGTTTATTGGGTTTAGCACAAGCCTCTAAAGTTTACCGCGAACACCCGACACTCAAAGATCTCGAACACTTTAAGAATTTCACTAACGGCGGAAACGAAGTCGCTTTTGGCACTATTGGCGACGCATCCACATCAGAGGGTCCTTTCTGGGAAACCATGAATGCTGCCGGCGTGTTGCAAGTGCCTATGGTTATGTCCGTCTGGGACGACGGCTACGGCATTTCAGTCCCAAGAGAACTCCAAACGACAAAAGGTAGTATTTCAGACGCACTCGCAGGCTTTCAGCGAACCGCTGAGCAACCTGGCTATGAAATTTTAGTCACCAAAGGCTGGGACTACGCTCACCTCTGTGAAACCTATGAAAAAGCTGTGCAAATAGCACGCACAGAGCATGTGCCTGTTTTGGTCCATGTCAAGGAAGTCAATCAACCACAGGGGCACTCTACTTCTGGCTCTCATGAACGCTATAAATCTCAAGAACGCTTAGCTTGGGAAAACACTTTCGATTGCATCCATAAGTTCAAAGAATGGATTTTATCGTTTGCTGACAAGGGTCTTGTATTAGCCACAGCTGAAGAGCTCGAAAGCATTGAAAAAGAGGCCAAAGAAGCGGTCAGAACTGCAAAAAACAATGCTTGGCAAGCTTTTGTCAATGACATCCAGCAAGATAAAAATGAACTCCTTGCCCTATTGAATAGTTTTTCCGTTGCAGATCCTATGCATCAATCTTGCAAGGAAGCTGCAGAAAAACTTACAAAAGAAAAAGACAGTATTCGTAGAGATTTACTACAAATTGCCAGAAGTCTATTACGCAATTCTTTAGGCCAAAATAGTACCGAAAGAACAAACTTAGCACAATGGGTGCTCAAAATTCAAGAGAAAGCCCAAGATCGCTATAGCTCACATTTGCATTCTGAATCGGCGCAAAGTGCCCTCAACGTAGCAACTGTTCCGGTTATCTATGCACCTGATAATCTTCAAGAAGATGGCCGCATTATTTTGCGTGAAAACTATCGTAAAATTCTTGAAGATCGCCCTGAAGTACTAGTCTTCGGCGAAGATGCCGGAAAAATTGGGGGTGTCAATCAAAGTTTAGAAGGCCTCCAAGAACAATTTGGCGCACTCAGGGTGTCTGACACCGGTATCCGCGAATGCACGATCATAGGCCAAGGTATTGGCATGGCAATGCGTGGCCTTAGACCAATTGCTGAAATTCAATACCTAGATTACCTACTTTACGCCGTTCAAATCATGTCTGATGATTTAGCTACGGTTCAATACCGCACCAAAGGCGGTCAAAAAGCACCGCTCATCGTGTCTACCCGAGGCCATCGTTTAGAAGGAATTTGGCATAGTGGCTCACCAATGGGCATGATCATCAATTCATTACGAGGCATTCATGTCTGTGTACCCCGTAACATGACCAAAGCAGCTGCTTTCTATAACACGCTGTTACAATCCGATGAACCTGCTCTTGTCATAGAACCACTCAATGGTTACCGGACCAAAGAGCGTATGCCACTCAATTTTGGAGAGTTCACTGAAGCACTTGGTGTACCTGAAATTGTAAAAGAAGGTACAGACCTCACGTTGGTATCTTACGGATCCACATTTAATATTTGCGAACAAGCCGTTGCCCAGCTCACTGAATTTGGAATTTCCGTAGAACTCATAGATGCCCAAACATTACTACCATTTGACATTCATCATGTCATTGGAGCCTCCGTTGCCAAAACCAATGCTTTGCTCATCGTGGACGAAGACGTCAGTAGCGGAGCAAGCGCATTTATGCTCGATCAAATTTTGGTAAAACAAGGTGCTTATCAGTTCCTAGACCTTGCCCCACAAACGATGTCTGCCAAAGATCATCGTCCGGCCTACGGATCAGACGCAGATTACTTCAGCAAACCAAACCTCGACGACATCATTGAAAAAGTCCTCGAAATGATGCACGATTTAGATCCAATTACTTACCCAAGAATTTTCTAAATTCTCTAAACATCGCGACTAAACAAAAAAGGGGAGCCTTCCGGCTCCCCTTCTTTTATAAATTGTAGAAATTACGCCTTAGACTCAGATTTTGCTAAAGAGTAAATAACAAGACCAAAACCGATTTTGTTGATGGCATCTCCGATGTTGTAAACGACATCCATCCAAGGGTTAGGATCTGCGCTACCAAATGCACCAAATAATCCTCCTGGTGTACCAATGATGTATCCAAGTGGATAAATTGCCCAACCTACCAAAACAAACCAAGCCAATATGCGTGTTGCTTTTGCAACTGCAGGCCCAGCAGATTCTGCCAATTTAGCCACTTCGCCAAACCAAACTAGGTAAGCAATGTAGAAATAAGCTGCACCCGAAAGCACACCCCACATTACACTGTTACCACGATCAACTGCTTCTCCGAAATAACCAGTTACTAGCATTACAACAGAAGCAAAAATGAGCTTCCAAAGTAAATCAGCTTTTGCACCAGCCTTCTTTGTAATGAGATAGAACTCAACACACATCAAAGGAACAGTTAACATCCAGTCTACATAACGAAAGAATGTTGGTGACGTTTGCGTTTCTGTGAAGTAGTCACGCATGTAGTAGTAGTGGACAGCTGCAATAAATGTAATGATACCGGAAACCAAAATTGAGGTTTTCCATTTATCTTCCATATTGCGCATCTCCATGAAGAAGAATGCTGCCGCAGCCATCATGGCCATTGTTCCGATGAAAAAAGTAAACGCTGTGTAAGTGAACACGTCTCCTTTTTCAAAGATTTCTTGCACTTTAAGTGCACTTGTTAATGAAAAAAACATAGTTAGAAGGTTTAGTTTTCCCTACTCTTTTGAGGCTTTTCGGGATGCGCCTGTAATAATATGAATAACAA
>JBJTCG010000115.1:0-10954 GCA_046091725.1 Flavobacteriales bacterium
GAGCAAGGAGATCATTTGTTGGGTTGCTTCTATATCGTGCACTCTAAAAATGCTTGCGCCTTTCGTATAGGCAATGGTATTAAGGATACTCGTGCCATTCAATGCTGCTGAAGCGTCGATATTGAGTTTTTTCGTAATCATGGATTTTCTAGATACACCGATCAATAGTGGGCAGCCTAATATTTGAAGATGTTCGAGCTGCTGTAATAATTGATGGTTTTCCTCTAATGTTTTACCAAAGCCAAAACCTGGATCCAAAATGACATCTGTGATTCCTTTTTCTTGTAATAATTGTATTTTTTCAGAAAGAAAGGACAGCGCATCGCTGAGGATTCCTTTGTTCTTCAGATAACTTTCGGCTTGATTGTTTGCGTTAGCCCTGTTATAGGTCAGGATATAAGGTAATTGAGCTGCAGCAACTACATCCCAAAGTTTTGGGTCAAATTGTCCGGCTGAAATATCATTGATCAGGTCACAGCCTTCCTCAATTCCATATTGAGCAACTTCGGAGAAATAGGTATCTAAAGAAATTAATGTAGTTGGAAAAGCTTTTTTTAACTGACTAATGCAGGTGCCCAAGCGTTCAATTTCTTGATCAGCGGTCAAAACAGCTGCTCCTGGTCTAGTAGAACTTGCGCCTATATCTATGATGTCACAACCTTGCTCGATGAGGGCTGCTGCTCTTGTGAGTAGTTCATCTGTGCTTTGTACACGGCTTTCTTCATAAAAGGAATCGGGTGTTATGTTCAAAATTCCCATTATCTTTGGTTGTGCGAAATCGTAAAGTTGTCCTTTGATATTGACAAACCGACTTCTTTGAAAAACCGCACTAAGCTTCTTACCCTGATTCATGACACAAACACAATTACAATACACAAATGTAATGACTATTTGTCGAGAGATTTTTGAAAAAAAAACTCATGACTACGGTCTGTCTTGGCGCATTTTAAGACCAAGCTCTCTTACCGATCAGCTTTTTATCAAGGCGCAGCGCATCAGAACCGTTCAAGAAACCGGTGCCAGCAAGGTAGACGAAACTTTTGAAGACGCCTTTCAAGCCATAGTTAATTACTGTATCATGGCTATTATTCAGGTGCGCATCCCTGCTGGCTTGCAAGACCTCATGACTCCTCAAGAAGCGCTTGAACACTACGATCATATTGCCGCTGAAGCCAAAGCACTCATGGATCGAAAAAACCACGACTACGGCGAAGCTTGGCGCGATATGCGTGTCAGTTCTTTAACGGATCTGATCCTGAGTAAAATCATGCGCATCAAGCAAATTGAAGACAACGCAGGCCAAACATTGGTTTCGGAAGGTGTAGAAGGCAACTACTTTGATATGCTCAATTACAGCGTTTTTGCCTTGATACATCTACAAAATTGTTAACGCGCTGTTAAAGTCAAATGAACTTGCAGCCAACCATTTATTTTCGTTCTTATATATTGATACAGATGCAAAACCTTGAACGCTACCTACCGTGGTCTATCAGAATCCTGATTGCTGGCTTATTTCTCGTTTCAGCATACGGTAAAATTTATCCAGATCCATCGGCTTACGGTACAATTTCTATTTTTGAAGTCAAACAGCTCTATCCACTGGGTTTTACAACCGAAATTGCCAAGATTTTTTCGCGCTCACTGATCGGCGTTGAATTTGGTCTTGGTTTGCTTTTGCTATTTCCTTTTGATCTCAAAAAGTATGTCATTCCATCTGTCATACTCATGCTGGGTGTATTTGTTGTGCACCTCACAATTCAAATTGCAACCTCAGGCAATCAAGGTAATTGCGGTTGTTTTGGCGCTTTGTTGCCCATGACACCTCTTGAAGCAATTTTGAAAAATTTGTTATCAATTGGTTTATTATTGATTTTATGGAAACGCTACGGTGCTCAATTACCTGAAAAATCTAATATTTGGTTCTTGACAACCATCTTGAGTGTGTGTATGCTCCTGATGTTTATTTTTATCCCAACCTACAAAGCTGTATCTGCTAGCCCTGCTGCACCAGGAAGCCCTGTCTCAACAACAATTGGCGCAACTAATGATACGCTTTCTAACAAGAAAAACGGCTTCGGAACTTCAGTAACTACCATTACGACAGACCCGAAAAACGCCAAAGACACCACTAAAACTATCAAGCCTAAAGATTTAGGGCCAAAGCAGAAGCAGTCGGGCTACGCCAAGTATTTCGCAAACATAGATCAAGGCAAAAAACTCATTTGCTTTTTTGCACCAAGCTGTGACCACTGCCGTGCGACTGCCAAGCAACTCACTTCTATGAAAAACAGCACCCCTGACTTTCCTGAATTACAAATTCTATTCATGGACGAAGCAGCCGAGGAAATTCCAGATTTTTTCAAATTTGCAGGTGCATCCTATAATTATAAAGTGTTAGATATCATAGAGTTCTGGGGTGTTTTAGGTGGTAACCGCGATGTGCCTGGAGTAGCTTATTTATGGAATGGCAACACCGTCAAATTTTATCACAGCCCTGAAGGTCCGCAAGCTTTCAACAAAGAAGACTTGAAAACCCAATTGCAAAAACAAAAGTTGCGCTGATAAAACCCTTATTTTCGTTTATGCGAAATAAGATCCTTGCGGCAAATTGGAAAATGAATTTGACGCAACTAGAAGTCAATCAATGGCTTCAAGAATCGGCGAAATACAATTGGCAAGCACCCGGAAAAGAGCTTCGTGTCTATCCAAGTGCCATCTATTTACAACAACTGAGGCCGTTGGCGCATGTTGGTGCTCAGAATTTCTACTTCCAAGACAAGGGCGCATTTACAGGCGAAATCTCTTTGCAGCAGCTCAAAAGTATTGGTGTCAGTTCTGTTTTAATTGGTCATTCAGAACGTCGAGAACTTTTCAATGAAAACAACCAAATGATTGCCCAAAAGGTGCAAGCTTGTGCGCAACAAGACCTTCCGTTTATACTATGTTGTGGTGAAGCGCTCCATATTCGTAGTGAAAATAAGCATTTAACTTTCATTCAAACGCAAGTTGAAGCAGCGCTCGAGGCATTTTCACCGGACCATTTACATTTACTAACAGTTGCTTATGAGCCCATTTGGGCAATAGGCTCTGGTTTGGCCGCAAGCCAAGCGCAAATTTCCGAGATGCACACTGAAATTAGGAAAATTTTAGAAGAGCGTTTTGGTGAAGGCGGTCAGGATATTCCAATATTATATGGTGGAAGCGTAAATCCTGATAATGCAAAGGAAATTTTCAGCTGCCCTCATGTAGGAGGTGCATTAGTAGGAGGTGCCTCACTTGATCCGCAAGTTTTTAATCAATTATGGGAGCAACTTTAAGATGAATTATTACGAATTGACCGTAGCGCTTCGCAATTTTGAAGAATGGTCCGATATCATGGTGGCCTATCTTGCTGAAATTGGATTTGAGAGTTTTGTGGAAGAAGACCCAATGCTGAAGGCCTATATTTCTGAACAAGAGTATCAAGGTGCAGCATTGCAGCAATTGATCAATGAGGTTCAAAATTCTGGTGCACACATAGACGCTTTTGATATACAATTACTGGCCCAACAAAACTGGAATGCGACCTGGGAATCACAGTTTGAGCCCGTTTATGTTGCCGATCAATTGCGCATTGTAGCTCCCTTCCATGATTTGCCTTCATTTGACGGAATGGAAATCGTGATTTTACCAAAAATGAGTTTTGGCACAGGGCACCACCAAACCACCCATTTAATTTGCCAAACCATGTTTGAACTTGACTTCAAAGGCAAAAGAGTCCTCGATATGGGAGCTGGAACGGGTGTTTTGGCCATCCTTGCCGAAAAATTAGGAGCCCAAGCAATTGTTGCCATTGAGATCGAAGCGTGGTCCGCAGAAAATATTTTAGAAAATGTAGCCCTTAATGGTTCTTCGAAAATCACTGCTATTCACGGTGGCGCCGAAGCAATAGGTGAAAAACCTTATGATGTCATCCTTGCCAACATCAACAAAAATGTACTATTGTCGCAAATGGCGTTATATGCAAATGCCCTGGTTCCAAATGGTTTGCTATTACTTTCAGGATTTTTCACAACAGACACACCTGATTTAATAGCCGCAGCTACAGATTTAGGGCTAACGCATCAAAGAACCCTAGACCGCGAAAACTGGGCCGTACTTCAATTTATCAAATCATGAAAAAATCATTTCTTTGCTTTTTGGTCGTTCTATTGGCTGGTACTCAAGCAGTCATTTCACAGACCTTTCCAACTGAACGCGACAAATTTGTAAAGACTTGGCAACAATTAGTTACGGATGAAAGCGCGCTCAATTACTTGAAAGGTGATTTTTCGCAGCAAATCAAGGGTTCTTTGCTCAATGAAACGCAGTTCAAGAAGTTGGTAGACAACTGTAATTCATTGTCGAAGAAAGAAGTAGCCACTTTTCCGGAAGTTTATCATTTTATGCGGGCTAGTATTGCCATTGTGGAACGCAAAGTTGCCCCAAGTTTGGCCAGTCCGTGGACGCAATATGTCTTTGATTACGCAGCAAATCCTGACGAAAAACTAGGCAATTTCTTGCAGTTTTCCATGGATTTCTTTCAAGATTTTTCTTTCTTCAAGGACGCCAATTACCGCTGGACTTGCAGTGGAGGAACGGTAGATTGGCTGGAGGCTAAAACATTGCAAATCAAGGTTCAAAATGCAAATTTGAAATGTTATTATTTCAATAAACAAGGCAATCAAGATTCCATTGTGGTTTATCAAACTTCAGGTGTGTTTGATGTACAAACAAAAAAATGGGTAGGAAGCTCCGGAACAGTCAATTGGGAAAAAGTAGGATTGCCTATAACTGAAACATTTGCAACAATTAAAAACTATAAATGCGATTTCAATGCCGCTAAACTCAAAGCAGATTCTGTTTTACTAACTACACCTTATTTTAGCACCCCAATTTTAGGTAGGCTCACAGATCTTACTTACATGGATCTTACTGAGCAAGAGGCTGCACCGAAGTTTAGTTCTTATGAACAAAGGTTGAAGATCAGTAATCTCCGAGAGCAAATGGATTACGACGGCAGCTTTACGCTTAATGGCGCAGATTTTATAGGAAAAGGTACGGCAAGTAACCCCGCAAAACTCATTTTCAAAAGAGCTGGCAAGCCTTTTTTTGAAATCAGTGCAGATGGATTTGAAATGAGCCCTAAGCAAATCGTTGCGCGTGATGCCAAAGCGGTCATGCGCTACAAAAACGGAGACTCCATCAGCATACAAGAATGTTTCTTTACGTTTGATGAAGCACAACAATTACTCCGGTTAGCAGCTGGGCAAAAGGGCACTGAGTATTTTCCTTTTATCGATAACTACTTCAAAGTGTACTGCTACGCACCCATTTTAAATTGGAAAAAGGGAAGCCCAGAGCCCTTTTTCACCTATGACGTAGGTACGGCGCAAGAGCGCAAAGTGGCGCGTTTTGAGTCCATGGATTACTTTGACGCCAACTTGTATGGTCGTTTTTCAGGAGTAGGGGCCATCCATCCGTTTAGTCAGATAGCCACCCTTGTAGATGAAAAAGGCAAAACTCTATTTACCGAAGGAGAATTGGCAAATGCCCTGAAAAAAACAATTGATCAAGTCAAACCATTGTTCGTAGACTTGGCTGCAGCAGGGTTTCTGGTCTCAGAACCCAAGCAAAAAAAATGGTTGGTCACTCAGAAATTATTGGCTTACGCGGCAGCGAGTCAAGGTGCCTCTGATTACGATAACTTGCGCATTGAAAGCGACTTAAGAAAGTCCAAAGAACAAGCATATGCCACCATACAGCTCGATCAGCAGGTGCTTTATGTCCGCGAAGTGAAGCAAGTTGTACTTTCTGCTACTCAGCAAGTGAGTTTTTTCCCTGATACTACTTTATTGACCTTGCTTCAAAACAGAGATATTGTTTTTTCTGGACTCTTGAAAGCTGGAAAATGTGAGGTCTTGACCAAGCAGGCAAAGTTTGAATACGAGAATTTCTTGGTCAATTTATACACCACCCAAGACCTCCGTTTCAGAGTCAAACCGCTACAAAAAGAAGATGGTACAGCACCAATAGAAATGCTGAGTTCGCTCAAAGCAGTTAAGGGCACGATCTACATCGACAAACCGACAAACAAAGCAGGAAAAGTTGCAGCTAATGGCCGTTTTCCGTACATCATCACTGCTGCACCTTCTTTTGTTTACTACAACAAACCTGAAATTTTGCGTGGCGCTTACGATAGCACTCGCTTTTATTATCAAGTGGCCAACTTTGAAATGGATAGCTTGGATAATTTTTCAGAGCAAACTTTGAAACTCGAAGGGCAACTGATTTCAGCCGGAATTTTTCCGAAACTCAACGAGCCTCTCCGTATCATGAAAGATTATTCTTTCGGTTTTGTGACCGCAGCACCTGCAGAAGGCTTGGCTTTTTATGAAACAAGCTCGAAATACAAAAATCAAATTTATCTGTCAAATAATGGCTTACAAGGTTCGGGTACCATCGAGTTTTTACATACAACTGCCATTTCCAAAAAATTAACCTTTTTGCCAGATTCTACCATTGGGCTGGTTCAATTTTCGGCACCTCAGCGCAGTACTGGCATTCGTTATCCACGAGCCAATGCAGAAAAAGCATACATGAGTTATCAGCCTAAAAAAGCAAGTATGAAAATTGCCAGTTATGGCGATGAATTACTTTCTTTATTTACAGAAAATGTTGCGTTAGATGGCGAAATCACCATTGATCAAAAAGCCATGACCGGTAAAGGCGCGCTATTTTACAAAGACGCACAACTGACTGCCCAAAATTTTCAATTTACCGATCTTGATATCCGCTCTGAAAATGCAGCTTTTGCTCTGCGTAATCGTTTTTCAACTTATGGCGAAAATCCGTTAGCGATCCAATCCGACGAAATGAAAGCTCACCTCAGCTTTGAAACAAGGGTAGGAGAGTTCATTTCGAATGGCACCAAACGCATCATGTTTCCGGCCAACGATTACTACTGTCAAATGGACAAATTCAATTGGTTTATGGATGCCGAGACCCTCGACTTCAAGAAAAACAAAGGAGGCGAAACCACCTTTGAAAGTGGTGCGGATCTCACCAAAAATAATTTTTATTCAACTGCAGTCAAACAAGATTCGTTGCAGTTCAAATCTTTGAGCGCCAAATACGATTTAAAAACTCAACTGATCGTTTGCGATGCTGTTGAATTTATTCAAGTTGGCGATGCCAGAATTTTCCCTGACTCTTCAAGAGTTAAGATTCGCAAAGCGGCGGCAATGGACACACTCAAGAATGCAAAGGTTTTGGCTAATTATATCACCAAATTCCACCGCTTTGAACAAGCAAATATTCATATAGCAGGTCGTTTTGCATATAATGGAAATGCGTATTATCCTTACTTCGACCGCGATTCAGTCAGAACTACTATTCAATTGTCTAAAATTTCCTATGAACAAACCAAAACCGTAGCAGAGGGTATTGTCACTGAGAAAGCAGCCTTTCAATTAAGCCCTGAATTTGCCTATTTTGGGAAGGTGCGCATTGAGGCGAGTCATCCTGGTCTAGTCCTAGATGGGTCTACCAAATTAGCGCATCCTTGTCAATATAATAAGTCTTGGATGGCCTTCAAAGACACTATTGTTGCCAAGCAAATTCAGATACCAATTGCTGAAAACCCGAAAGACGCTAATGGTAGAAATTTAGCAGTAGGTTTTCTGTGGAGACAAACAGAACGCAAAGATAGTCTGCGCATCTACCCGGCATTTTTATCTGTGAAAGAAGGCCCTCAGGATCCAAGTGTTTTTAGTGCAGCTGGTTACATTCAATATAACCAAAACCGTAAGCAATTTGAATTGGGCTCAAAAGCTCGCTTGGATCGTACAGATTCATTGTCAAACTTACTTGTATTAGATGCAGAAACTTGCGAATTGGCTGGTTTTGGTGCCATTCAATTAGGTCTTCAAACCGGCGAATTTCAAATTGATCTGCACGGTAAAATTTCCTACGACAAAGAACTTAAAAAAACCAAGATTGCTGCCAATGCCAAAGTGCAAATCCCACTTGATAACAGCATTCTCAATGCCATGGTCGATCAATTTAAAGCCGCAGAATCTGCACCTGAATGGGGCTTGAAAAAACCAATTTATGGGCTTAGAAACAGCATGAGTTATTGGTCAAATGCCAAGGAAGCGCAAGAAGTTTTCAAGGATTTCGATGAAGAAAAACTTAGAAAAATGCCAGCTGGTCTACAACAAACTTTCATCTTGAGTGGCATTGTTTTAGAGAGTTTTGGTAGTGATCAGCCTAGTTCAAAGAAAAACGAAAAAGGTCTCATTGGGGTGTCACAGTCAGTGGGCCTCATCAGTATCAATGGCCAGGCCGTTAATCAGCCAGTCGAACTCACGCAATGTTATGTTCAGTGTTTTTCAGATCAGTGTAATCCAAGCCTCATCTGGGAACTTCAAAGCTTTGATGGCACTAGGTATATTTTGTCTCATGAGCAAGATAAAAAAGATGGTTTACTTTCAATTTACAGTTCAAACAAAAACTTTTTAGCGGCAATTGAAAATATCAAGGCCGATAAGCGACAATCAAAAAATTTGAAATACGAGCCAATTGACGAAACTGCTGCCTCAGCAATTTTAGCTAAATTGCGCTCCTTTTTATTGTATAAGTAACATGTATATACTATTTTTAATAGTTGTTTTTGCCTATTTACTTGGTTCAATTCCAAGTGCTGTTTGGGTCGGAAAATATTTCAAAGGCATCGACATCCGTGAGCACGGTAGTAAAAATGCGGGTGCTACAAATACGTTCAGAATTCTTGGCAAGCGCTACGGTTGGTTGGTACTATTTGTAGATGTCTTGAAAGGCACCATTGCCAGTTGTATGCCTTATTTTTTTGATAATTGTTGGTTTGCAGGCTACAAGGACGAATTTCTTATTCTGCAATTGACAGCTGCTTTTTTTGCGGTTTTTGGCCATGTATTTCCTGTATTTGCACAATTTAGGGGAGGTAAAGGAGTGGCGACATCGCTGGGCGTTATCATCGGGATCAACCCGCCAGCGGCAGCAGTATGTTTGACCATTTTTTTGATAATCTTCTTAAGTAGCGGTTATGTATCATTAGGTTCAATCACCGCAGCTCTTTGTTTTCCTGTTGTTTCGTACTTTTTCATTCATGACGACACCCGTATCATGATCGTTTTCACCATCATTCTCGGAATATCAGTAATTTGGGCCCATCGTAAAAACATAGAACGCTTGCTCAATGGCACTGAAAATCGCATGAACCTTTTTGCAAAAAAATCGTAAGTGAATCGTTTAGCTAACTGAATTTGCTTCAAAAAAGTCGTTACTTCATTGTTCTTTGTTTGCTTTTAAGCGTCAATTTCTGCGCTTATGGGCAAAACCAAGCACTTCTTGAAAAAGAAGCAGCGGCCTATTATCAAAAAAATGATTTCAGCAATGCCTTGCCTGCCTATCGGCAATTGCTTGCTAAAGACCAACTCAATCCAGATTTTAATTTTAAGTACGGACGCTGTCTGTTTGAAGTAGCAGATCAGAACGAAGCGGCAAAATATTTTGACTTGATTCTTGCCAATCGGTTAGAGGCTGATCCGTTAGTTTATTACTACAGGGCGCGTATTTTTCAACACCAGTATTTTTTCAGTAAAGCAATTCAAGCATACGAACAGTATGAACAGCGCTGTTCAGGGCAGAAAAATGCCATCAAGGTAACTGAATTTAAGCAACAATGTGAGCGTGGTTTAGCAGAATTGAAAAATTTTCAGACCTTGCCCTTTTTGCAAACTCAAGTAGTTGATTTTGATAAGTTTTACTTGAAATATCCTTTTTCAGAAGAGGGCTACAGCATCTATGAAGCGGCAGATGTTTTACCGAAATACAATGCAAAGAAAGGAGCGGTTCCTATTTATTGCTATCGCCGAGCAATGAAATACAGAATTGTCGCGGCAAAAGACCAAAGTGCTCAGTTAGATTTGTATTTGCAAAAAAAGGATGCCTCCAATAATTGGTCTGTTTTGACTAAAATAGAAGGAGGGGTCAATACGCCAGCAAACGAGGCATTTGGTTTTTACGATGAAGAAACCCAAACCTTGTATTACAGTTCGGAGGCAAACAGTATCGGTGGTTATGACTTATACAAAGCCCAATTCGATCTAAAAACCGGAAAAAGCAGCACACCTGAACGTCTTTCTTATCCTTATTCAAGTCCAGATGACGATATGTTATATGTCGTAGATCGTTTACAGGACAAGGTATTTTTTGCGAGCAATAGGGCAGGGTTGCCAAATCGCTGCGAAATTTACAGTTTGGCACTAGGACAAGATATAGAACAACCGTTTGTGTTTGCAGGCACTTTTAACAATCGTTGGAACGCTCAACTCAATGAAGCCACCTTGACTTTCGTCGATAATCAAAGTCAGACGCAATATGGGCCATTTATGTCAGAAGCAGACGGGAGTTATTTAATCGTACTTCCAAAAAGTGGAAGTTTTCAATTAAAGATTCAATTGGCAGGAGCTTCCACGGTATTTGAAACCGCTTTTGTAATTCCACCTTTGAAAGATAAAGAGCAATTCAAACAACAAGTGATTTATGAGGTAACCGAGCTTGGTAAAGAAAAATATACAGTCATTAATAACATCATCCCATCGGATCTCGAAAATGAAGTCAAGTTATTGGCACAAGCTCAACTGAAATTACAAGGAGGAAAACTTCAACAAACGAGCTATGCGCGCCCGATCAATTCCGAAGAGCAGTCAAACCTTCCTAGTCGTTTTGGTTGGTCGGACAACGATACAGTAGCTTTTTTGAATCACATGGTAGATTCCTTACTTGCTGCTGAAGTAAGTCTCGAAAATCAAGTTCGCCTGACTGAAGTACTAAGGCAAGATTTCGAGCAAAAATTGGCGCAAAGAGAACGGCTCATTGCTAATGGGCCATC